>CAZSXY010000001.1:0-15561 GCA_964611395.1 uncultured Anaerolineaceae bacterium
TGTACTCTGCATCTAGATTCGGTGGATCGCCCTGCCTGTTTGGCGCCGCACCCGCTACAACGATGCCGATCGCCAAGAGCAAAAGCAATCCCCCCAGCAACACCGCGAGTCGGAATGGCTTAAACGTAATCAACATACCTCTCCAATCGCCAGTCGTAAATGCCTTTGCTTGAGGTTATAGAAAGCGGCCCTTTGATAAGCTCCGCCTATACTTCAACAACTAGTGAACTATTCTACATGATTGAGTCTGGCACGCTTAGTGCCAGACTCAATAAGCACACATGACATTTGTCACCAAGTCCGGCGTCACCGGTTAGGTTAATGAAATGAGGTTCTTGCGAATCGCATACTTCACCAACTCGGTCCGGCTATGCAAGTTGAGCTTACTCATGATGTTTTCACAGTGGCGATCCACCGTTTTTACCGAAATCCCTAACAGGTGAGCCACTTCCCGGTTTGTCAGACCATCGGCAATGTGGCGCAGGACTTCACGCTCGCGATCCGTCAGCCCATCCAGGCTATCAAGCTCGCCGCCCTGCTCGACACGCTCCAGGTAGTCGCTCACAAGATCGCGAGCAATCCCGGGTTCCAGAAACACATTGCCTTCGGCCACAACATGAATCGCCCGCACCAGGTCATCCGGGGCAGCCCGCTTGGGCACGTACCCGGACGAACCCGCTTGAAGCATCCGGAAGAAATAGTCCGCCCCCTCATGAATCGTGACGGCCAGGATGGCAACATCTGGCATTTCCGCCTTCAATCTCCGAGTTGCTTCTATGCCATCCATGCCCGGCATCGTGACATCCATCACGACCACATCGGGCGACAATTCACGCGCCAGAGTGATCGCTTCCTCTCCGCTTTCCCCCTCACCCACGATCTCGATGTCGGCCTCGCTGTCCAAAAGCATCCGCATCCCTGCGCGGACAATGGCGTGATCATCAACGATCAGCACGCGTATCACCATGCTCATGCTCCCGTTCTTTTGCCAGTTCCAATTGAATGGTCAATGTCGTCCCCTGTCCAGGGGCTGATTCCAGTACCAGCCTGGCATCAATTAACCCGGCTCGCTCCTGCATCCCTACCAATCCCCAAGCTTCACGTGGACCTTCACTGAAAACAACCACTTCTGGATCAAACCCGATTCCATCATCAGTCACCGTAAGCCGCACGCCATCTGCAAAATCAACCGTCACTTTGGCATGAACAGCCTGAGCATGTTTGACAATGTTATTGAGGCCTTCCTGGGCAATGCGAAACAACGTGATCTCAACCTCTGGCGGCAGCGGGTACGGTTCCCCTACTACTTCAAACTCAAACGCGGTCTGTAATTCGCTCCGCCGGTTGAAATTATCTACCATCCACCGCACCGCTGATACCAACCCCATGTCGTCCAATTGGGGCGGGCGAAGGTCGTTGATCAGGAGGCGCAATTCACCAAGAGAAGTGGTGGCCATTGCCTCAAGTTCCGACAGGTGGTGAGCCAGCTTGTCATTATCGCATTCCAACAACGAAGCAATCCCCCGTAACCCTAAAGCCAATCCGGTAAGGGTTTGCCCGGTCCCATCATGGAGCTCACGGGCAATACGCCGGCGCTCGTTTTCTTGTGCGGTTGTGATCTGCTGCAACAGTTCCCCGCGCAAGGCATCCCGGCGTTGTACCTCTCGCAACAAACGCTTGGTTTCTTCATGAGCAATCTGGAGCTGCGCATTGAGCCGGGCCAATTCATCACGACTCCGGCGTTCCGCTTCTTGTTTCGCGCGTTCTGCGGCAAGAATGCGCTGGCGTGACTCAACTTCGAGGGCACGCAACACCCTGATCATCGAAATAGCCACCGCCATCGCCATCAAGGCACGCACAAGCTGGATCGGGAAACCGAAAACCTCCTGAAATAACTCAGCATTAATATAGGTGGATGGGAAAAGAATCGTCTTACTGATGAACACCTGCCCCACCAACCCATAGATCAGCAACGCGACGGCGGCAACGGTCAATTCACGCACATAGTTTCCAACCCCCAGGTTTCTGAAAACGGGTCTCTGTTGCCACAACGCCCAGCAAGCTAACACCGCCCCTGGTAAACCCAAAAAGTAGCGCGCCAACACGTCAAGCATCCGCACAGTGTCACGTTCTGGCAGGGGCCGCATGTTGTAAACAATGAAAGCCACCCCAATATGCACACTCACCACACTGATCGTAATCCGCCAGTCATCCCTACGCATGCTGCGATTGGTCAACAAGTGCTCGCCAAAGGCAATCAAGGCGATAAACGACGTGGTCAGCAGGGCTAAGCGCAACCAGAGCAGCCAACCCGGCAACGGTTCCTGATAGTGGAAGGTCACTTCTCGCTCAAACATGTCGATCCACTCGTGGGTGCCATGCAGAACACCAAAACCGGCTAACAACCGCATGGAGCGCGCCAACTGCAACTGGGATGCGCGACCGGATTCGACAAATAGGGCAAGACCTAACGAGTAAAACGCCAACCCGTAGAAGAAAAAGATGGCGATGATTGCCTTATCCCAAAACACATCACTCATGCGCTTGATCCTGGGCTGCTGCCTATGACGGTGACATTCCTAACTTCATTATAAGCCGGATATACAGGCGACGCGGGTCAAACTGCGTGCCATTCCCGGTGGGATGACGGGGAAATCGTCCCACGTCCCGGTGGGGGCATTTCCGGATTTACGGTGCAAATAACCGGCTGCTATGCTGGTTGCAAGGGATGAAGTAAAGGAGCCGCGACGATGGAAGAGATACGATTGTTGTCAGGCATCATCGGCCTGCTGATCCTGCGCATCGATCATTCATACCGATGCAGCAGATCGCGATTCTCTGGCGAAAACGTGAATTCCCAGAACGCCCGCTGCGCATCCGTAGCAAAAAACTTTGTGTGGCGCACCATGAACAGGTGCATGATCAGGTTCAGCCCCTTGACGGGCACTTCGACCACCACCCCCATCCCAAGAAACGTCTCCGCCGCCACTCGTGATACGAAGGCAGGCGCAATGCCGCTCACCACGGCCTGAACAATCGCTTCGGTGTTCCCCAAAATCAACCGGGTTTGCAGGATATCGATGCTCATGTCGTACCTAGAAAGCTCGCGGTTAACAGTAATGGACGTGCCCGAACTCGGTTCGCGCATGACCAGCGGATACTCGATCAAATCCTCCGGTTCGAGCGCCTCGCCTTGCGCCCAGGGATGGTCTGGCGGCGTGATCAGCACCAATCTGTCATCCGAAAAATGGCAGTACTCAAACTCGCGGCGCGGCACTCGTAGGCTGCTAATCGCCAGGTCAATCTCCCCGTTCTCCAACTGGTTGAGAGCGGCACCGCGCGGCCCCACCGCACACACAACGCGAACATCAGGATTCCTGTCCAGGAAACGCGAGATGATTTGGGGAAGAATATACTTGCCGCAAGCCGTACTGCACCCGATCGTCAGGTGTCCCCCAATCGTTCCCCGGCGGGAGGCAACAAATTCTTCCGCCTGCCGCACCTCTTTGAGCAGGTTGCGCGCGATGGGGACAAAGGCTCGCCCAACTTCGTTCAGCCTGATATTGCGCCCAGTACGGTCAAACAATTTGGTGTCCAATTGCTGTTCAAGTGACTGGATATGTCCGCTGACAGCCGGCTGAGAGATGCTCAAAAGCCGCCCCGTCTCAGAGAAGTTCTCGGTCTCGGCGGCGAGCAAGAACACTTGAAGCGCGTATAGGTCCAGCATGCAGGTAATGTCCTCAATCTCAATATCAACAGTCGGTGCATCACCACAATAATACTCTACTTCCACTCGCCGGATTTTATCACCATCCGAAACGGACAAAAAGCATAACAAAATCAGATAATCGTTACTGCGTTTAATTATAATATTCGATTAAACTGGTGGCCAAGTGTGGATTGTCACAAAAGGGACGAAGTAGATTATGCGAAAACTTAGAATCTGGCTCCTGTTTCTCATTGGAGGCGTGTTACTGCTAGGGGCCACACTTGCCAGTGGAGCATCCGATAGCACCGAAGCTGAATGCGACCCAGGAATTGCCGGAGAGAGCGATCCAGCGGCTCCACCCGTCGCTGCCTCCATCGAAACAACTCTCACCTCCGAGCTTGCTCAGGCTGCCGGTGAAGCCTGCCTCGATTGCCACTCGGATAAGGAGCGAGTTCAGGAACTGGCGGTCGAAGACGAACCTGCCGAAAGCCTTTCCGAAGGCCCCGGTTGAGGTGGCTCGGTGCCTCCGGTGGAGGCCTGGGAAAAGGTGTGGATTGATCTCAGCACATACGGCGATGACATCCATGCGTTCATCAAATGTACAGCCTGTCACGGGGGCAACCCGGTTGACGATATGGAGCTTGCCCACGAGGGGTTGATCCTTGATCCATCAACCGATCCGCGTTCGCCGTGCAAAAGCTGTCACGAAGACATTACGACCAGCGCCGTTAGCAGCTTGCATAACACCCTCGCCGGCTACGACACCGCACTCTACGAGCGCAGCAGCCCGGAATACCACGACGCGCTGGAAACGATGGAGTCCTATCACTGTGAGAGCTGCCACGCCACGTGCGGAGACTGCCATATCAGCCAACCAAACTCAGTTGGCGGCGGGCTTCTCGAAGGGCATGCGTTCGTGCGCACGCCGCCTATGAGCCGCACCTGCACCGGCTGTCATGGCAGCCGGGTGAAAAACGAGTACTACGGGCTTAATGAAGGTGTCGTGGGAGATGTCCACCTGCGCCAGGCCCGCCTGTCCTGTACGGGATGCCACACGGCAGACGAAATGCATGGTATGGGAGAAGCCACCGGAGCAACGCATCGTTATGACGGCGCTGAAAATCCGACATGCGAAACCTGCCACGAAGAGCAAATCGGGCGCGGTTCGGGCATTGTCCAACACGAAATACACGGCACCGACACACTGTCCTGCCAGGGATGCCACAGTGTCAGTTACACCAATTGCACGAACTGCCACGTGGATCGTTCCGAGGAAGATGTGCCGTTCTTTTCCGTCGAGTCGCACGAGGTGGCATTCTTCCTGGGACGCAACCCCATCCAAAGCGAAGAGCGCCCCTATCGCTACGTTCCCGTGCGCCACGTCCCAATCGATCGCAACTCGTTTGAGGCGTATGGCGAAGATTTGCTCACCAATTTCCTGTCGCGTCCCACGTGGACTTATGCAACGCCGCACAACATCCAGCGCATTACACCCCAAAACGAGAACTGCGCGAACTGCCACGGCAATGAAGACCTGTTCTTGACGGAAGATAAAGTGGCCGAAGCCGAACGCGACGCCAATCGGGACGTCATCGTCGAGACGATTCCCCCACTCTTCCCCGGCATGGCCCCGGCAGAACCCGCTTCCGAGGAATCGGCTGAAGAAGATACGGGCGCGAGCGACGAAGGTGGCGCGGGTGACAGCGACGCCGACTTCTGGGGCGATGATTCCGGAGGCGATAGCGAGTCAGGCGACAGTGACGCCGACTTCTGGGCAAGCGACACGGCTGAGCCAACGGAAGAACCGCAAAGCGACGAAAGCTTCTGGGCCAATTAACCGACGCCCGGGACACGAACGCTCGTCCGCCTACCCGATGGGGGAAGTGATGTGCCCGGCTTCCCCCTCTTATGGCTCACATAGCGCCGCGTACTTACCAACCATCGACATGAGCCGCTCGTAACTAATAACAAATGCTTATAGTCACTTGTGCACAATATCACAGGTCCATATAATGCAACCATCGCTGATATTCCGGATTGTGGAGGAAAAGCAAACGATGAGGAAAGTCTCGTTTATCGTACTTATTCTTGCGTTGGTGCTGCCGCTGGCGATCCCATTAGCCCCAGCAGCAGCCCAAGAAAATGTGGTTCTGGAGCGGTTGGAAGCCTATAACGCCAATCTTCCGGCAGGTTATGGCAACATCACGGTGGGCGACCTGTCCGTCGAAATGATTGAGAATCCAGACCTGTTCATTGTCGATGTGCGGCAGCCGGAGGAATACGCCGCAGGCCACCTGCCCGGTGCGATCAACATCCCGCTGCGCGATCTGGCCAAGAACCTCGACGCCCTCGGCGCATTGGATACGAAGATGGTCGTCTACTGCGGTTCGGGCTGGCGCTCGGCCATCGCCATGACAGCCCTGCAAATCCTGGGCTACACCGACGTGCGCAACATGAAGGGTGGCTTCAAGGCCTGGACGGCGGAAGAATATGCCGTGACCGAGGAAGTCTTCGAGGCCGAAACGACCGAAGCGCCCGACATTGACGCCGCCATCCTGAACGTCGTTGATGCCGCCCTGTCCGGTATTCCAGAAGGCTGGGCCATAGTCACGGCGGAGAACCTCAACATTGAGCTAATCGAAACCCCGCCTGACCTCTTGATCGATGTGCGCAAACCGGCTGAATGGGATGAAGGATATATCCCCGGTGCCGTTCACATGCAGCTCGAAGAGCTGATGAGCCACGTGAGCGAACTGCCGGAAGACAAGGCCGCCAACATCGTCGTCTACTGCGCCGCCGGTCATCGCGGCAATATGGCCGCCACCATGCTGCGCACGATGGGGTACACCAATGTGCGTAACCTTGCCGGTGGCTTCGGTGCGTGGTCAGCCGCCGGGTTGCCCGTTGAGGGCGCTGCCACTGCGGAGGAATTCAATCTCGCCGCGCTCCTCGACGCGTACATCAGCAACCTGCCCGCGAGCTTCAACGCCATTCGCGCCAACGACCTGGCAGCGGTCCTGGCTGAGGAACCGGACATTCTGCTGGTGGACGTGCGGACGGTTGACGAGTTCGAAGACGGTCACCTGGAGGGCGCGATCAATGTCCCGCTCGTGGAACTGACCAACCACCTGGACATGCTGCCCGATCCCGGCCAGAAGATGGTCGTCTACTGCGGTAGCGGTCACCGCTCGGCCATGGCAATGGTGCTGTTGAACCTGCTTGGCTATGAGAACGCGGTCAGCCTGCTCGGCGGTGTGAAAGCGTGGACGGCTGCCGAGTTGCCCGTGACAACCGATGTGGTCGATTATGAACCCGGCGTGGCCCCGGAGTTCGACGCAACCCTGCTTGAGTTGATCGATGCCTACGTCAAAGCGATTCCGGCTGGTTATTACACCATCGGCGCTGACGACCTGAACATCGCCCTGATTGAGAATCCGCCCTACCTGATCGATGTGCGCACCGACGGCGAGGTTGCCGACGGCTTCATCGAAGGCGCGGTGCATGTCGAGCTGCGTAGCTTCGTCAGCCAGATGGATCAGTGGCCCGCAGACCTGAGCGAGCCGACCGTTGTCTACTGCGGCAGCGGGCACCGCTCGGTCATTTCGATGGTAACCATGCAACTGATGGGTTACGAAAACGTGCGTTCGCTGGCAGGCGGCATGAAAGCCTGGCTGGCGAAAGAATACCCGGTTGTCGCCGAGTAACCCTGCAACTCCTTAACTGTCGTAGAACAACAGGCCCCTCATCTTATAGGTGGGGGGTCTGCTGTATTTTCACTTGCACTCCCACGCAAAAACCGGCATGATTGCGCATAAGTTACACTCACCACACGGGGGGAACGAACCAATGGCTTTGATCGTCTCTTATGTGACGCCCGACGGGCCACGCTTTGGCATGATCATTGACGGGACAGCGTACGCGCTGGCGACGAATCCGTTTCGAGACTCACCGCTCGCACCCGGCGACTCCGTTGGACACGTAGAGGAGCTTCAACTCGCCCCCCCCGTCCAACCCAGCAAGATCGTATGCGTGGGCCGCAACTACGCGGCACATGCCGCAGAACACAATGCCAGCGTACCCCAAGAACCCATGCTATTCCTCAAACCGCCCAGCGCGTTGACCGGTCACAATAGCCCGATTGTCATTCCGCATGGCATCGGGCGCGTCGATCACGAAGCCGAGCTGGCGGTCATTATTGGGAAACAGGCCCGCCGGGTATCTTCCGACACGGCCCTGGACTACGTATTGGGCTACACGTGCGCCAATGATGTGAGCGCCCGCGACTTCCAAAAGAAAGATGACCAGTGGGGACGTGCCAAAGGATTCGACACGTTTTGCCCGCTTGGCCCGTGGATCAACACCAATCTGAACCCGTTCGATCTCACCGTTTCGAGTGCCGTGAACGGAAACATCCGCCAGCATGATCGCACGGCACACATGGTCTTCGATGTGCCGACACTCATCGCCTTCATCAGCCACGTGATGACGCTGTATCCAGGAGATGTGATTCTCACCGGCACTCCTGCCGGCGTTGGGCCGCTGAACGCTGGCGATGTCGTGGATATCACAATCGAGGGGATCGGCACGTTGCGTAATCCTGTCGTTGTTGAGCCGCAGTAAGCACTCGATTGGATTACCCCCCCTCCGGCTATCCGAGTTATTGTTAGGGGCTGCCTGTTCGAAAGAACGATCATTGTAGCAAACACTATGGGGGAGTGACTCGTGTTAAGTCTAACTGACCAACGGCAACGCCGCCTGGTTCTCGACTCGCTTTGGTTGGGATTGGTTGGGGCAATAGCCGCTCAACTCTTCACTTTTCTGCTCGACATCTCTCAAGAAATCTTTCTGACAGAACTTGCCGGCTATACGCCACCAGGACTTCCAAACGAAGGCGGTTCGCTCTTTGAAGTGATCGGCTCGCATGGCCTGTGGCTGATCCCCGTGATAACGACGTTGGGGGGATTGATCTCCGGAATCCTGGTCTTCAGCCTGGCTCCCGAAGCCGAAGGGCACGGCACCGATTCAGCGGTGAAAGCCTTCCACCGCGCCGGGGGATTTCTGCGAGCGCGTGTTCCACCGTTGAAGATGGTGGCCTCAGCGATCACAATCGGTACTGGTGGGGCCGCCGGACGCGAAGGCCCAACCGCCCTCATCGCGGCAGGGATCGGCTCCGTCTACGCCACGCTCAGAAACCGGTCAGACGATGAACGCAGGCTCCTGGTATTGATCGGCGTGGCGGCGGGCCTATCCGCAATCTTCCGCACGCCCATTGGAGCAGCCATCTTCGCCATCGAAGTCCTATACCTGGACATGGAATTCGAATCCGGCGCGTTGCTCTACGCGCTGCTGGCGTCAGTCGTGGCCTACACCATCAATGGAATCTTTGTCGGTTGGGAACCTCTCTTCAGCGTACCTGCTAATTTAAGTGTCGAGCATTCCGCGGAATATCTGGAATACGCAGTGCTCGGCATCGCAGGAGGGTTGATCGCAGCGCTACTTCCTGTCATCTTCTACCGGGCACGCGACCTGTTTCAGGCCATTCCGGTTCCCCCACACGTTAAACCGGCAATCGGGGGGCTGATGCTGGGGTTGCTGGCGCTTGAACTACCAGAAGTGCTTGGCGGCGGCTATGGCTGGATCCAGATGGCGATGGACGGCAGCCTGGCCCTGGATTTATTGATCATGCTGGTGTTCGCTAAAATGCTCGCCATGGCACTGACCGTCAGTTCCGGAGGATCGGGGGGCGTGTTCGCGCCCAGCCTGTTCGTCGGGGCGATGCTGGGGGGCGTCCTGGCCGATATATTCAATCAATCCCCGGCAGCCTTTGTCGTTGTGGGGATGGCCGCCGTCTTCAGCGGGGCCGGGCGGGTACCAATCGCCACGCTGTTCATGGTAACCGAGATGACAGGCGGCTACCACCTGTTGCCCGCAGCGGCGCTGGTGGTCACGCTCAGTTACCTGGTACAGGTCACGCTTTCGCAACACATCACCTACGACAGCTTGTACGAAGCCCAAATTCATATTCGACGCGAGCGAGACGTAGACTTGCTCGAAAGCATACTGGTCGCCGATGTCATGACAAGGGACTTTGACTGGGTTCCATCTACCATGACCCTACCAGAACTGGCCCAGGCGTTCGAGCAATCTCATCACCATGGTTACACAGTCCTGGACGACAAGGGGGAACTCTTCGGCATAGTCAGTCTCGGCGATCTTGAACAGGCGATGCTATCGTCTGGCTTTGAGACGAAAACCGTCGCCGACATCGCCACCACCAGTGGCATCGCCGTAGGTTACCCCGATGAAACTGTGAGCGAGGCCCTGTGGCGCATGGGCGTGCGACGCATTGGCCGTCTGCCAATTGTCGAGCGCGCCAACAAGCACAAGGTTCTGGGCGTCCTGCGGCGGCAGAACGTGATCGAAGCATACGAAAAAGCTATCGCCAATCGCAAAGATACAAGCGCTCGCCTCAAGGAACTCCGTGAGGCCCACGAAGGGAATGTACACGTTGTCGAGGTCGACCTCGGCGACAATAATGCCCTGGTTGGCAAACGCGTCAAAGAGATCGCCGCTGTATTACCCAATGATTGCATCCTGGTTTCCATCCGGCGGGAACGGCGCGTCATCATTCCACACGGCGATACCGAGTTAAAGAAAGGCGATCACCTGGTTACGCTCGCCAGCGCGAGTTGCGCCCACAAGGTTGCCGAAATTCTCAAACAGTGGCAACCGGATTAGCCTGGAACCAGCGCCCCTTTCATCGCCTGGATGCAAGGGGCGCTGCATCACTATGAGCCTAACCCGCACCGTCTGGCGAAAAACGCAGCACAGCCCCGCCATAATCCACGAGGTACAATTCGCCGGATTCGTCTTCGCCAAACGAGCTGATAGAACGCCCGGACTCAAGTGAAATAGTCGTTTCCCAGTCTCCGGTCGCATCCTGTTTAGCTGCCCAAATCGTGCCCGTGCACCAATCGCCGTACAGGTAGGTTCCTTGTAAACCATTAATTTGAGTTCCCCGGTATACATACCCGCCGGTCACTGAACACCACCCGTTCGTGTGGCGGTATTCCAGCACAGGCATCACCACGTCGGTGGCAGCCGGTTGGCCTGAATATGCATGCGTGCCCTCGTACGCATTCCAGCCATAGTTTTCGCCCCCAGAACTTGACGCCGGTTGGAAGTTGATTTCCTCCCATTGGTTTTGGCCAACGTCGGCAATGGTCAAGTCCCCCGTCGCGCGGTCAAAACTGAGTCGCCACGCATTACGCAGCCCCCACGCCCATATTTCCGGGCGTGCATCGCGGCGACCCACGAATGGGTTATCAGCGGGAATGCTGTATCCACGCTCGCCGTTCACATCGATCCGCAGCAGCGTGCCCAACAGCGTGCCCAGATTCTGCCCGTTGCCTTGCGGGTCACCCGCCGAACCGCCATCACCAAGTGAAATATACAGGTAACCATCATCGGGGCCGAACATCAGATGGCCGCCGTTGTGGTTGCCATATGGCTGAGGAACCTCAAGCAGCAGTTCACCACTCGTAGAGTTTGCGCGATTCGGGTCGTCGGGGGACACCTGGAAACGAGCAACAACCGTATGGCCCGCCTGATCCGTGTAATCAACAAAAAAGGCCCCGTTTTCGGCATAACGCGGATGGAAGGCCAGTCCAAGCAGACCGCGTTCAGTATAACTGCTGCGCCGCGCTTCCGGGCTAACCCGTTCCGAGATATCCAGAAACGGAGTCGGGAGAACCACCCCGTCAGCGATGATGCGAATCGTGCCGCCTTGCTCAACGACAAACAACCGCCCTGACCCGTCACCGGCGTTGGTCACATAGACCGGCCGCACAAATCCCTCTGCAACCACTTCCAACGTGTAAGGCACAGGTTGAACGGCCCGCACCTCACCCGCGCGGTCACCGTTGAATGATGTGACTCCCAGGTACACACCGGCAACCAAAACCGATAGTGCACCGAACATAAACAGCGTCATGCGCTTCATTCCGCATGTCCTCACCTATTCTCGCCAGCAATCGAGCCTATGGCCCGTGTTGATCATAGTAACGACGGGTCCATAGTGGCAATCGCGCAACCCCACAGTTAGCTCAACCATTTGTGCGTTCGTTCACGGAAGTGATTTCCGTCACGCCAAACATTGCCAAGCTCCACTGTGGGGGTACTGTAAGGCTTGTTACCCTAGTGATGTACAGTGCGGATAAAGCTGTTGAGATGCGTGTCCCCTTCATAGTGGCGGCATCTCGGCCCTTTATCATTCACCTGCAACGGAGCCCTGGCGGAGTAGCACATGAGCCTTTACATACTCTCGAAGGAACGGCTGCCGGAGTTTGTCAAGACGCTGCAAGAGAATTTCCGCGTCGTCGGCCCGGTTGAAAAAGAAATCGGATACGCTTTTGACGACATCACGGATCCTCACCAGCTACAGCTTGACTACTCGACAACCGTTCTCCCACCCAAAAAATATTTCTTACCTCAACGCGAAGTGCTGTTCCACTATCACACCGAAAAAGATCAAGAGGGGAAGATGCGCATCGAAATGCGCCCTGTCTATCAGGATATCCAACCGACGATTATTTTCGGCGTGCATACGTGCGATATGAACGGCATCATGCTTTATGACAAGGTCTTTTCAGAAGGCTTTCGTGATGAGCATTACATGGAGCGGCGCGAACACATCTACATCATCGGCATCGAGTGCCTGCATCCGTGTGATGGTGCAGCGTTCTGCAAAGATATGGGCACACTCACCCCGCCCCCGATCTATGACCTGCACATGACTGATGCAGGCGATTATTACATGGTCGACACCGGGAGCGAACGTGGAGAACGCCTGTTGCTGGACAATGCACACGTCAAGATGGCCGAAAAGGAAGATATCCAAAGCTTCGGCCACGTGCTCTCGTCCAAATGGCCGCGTTTTCGCATGCGCCTTAAGATGACCCGTGACCAGACCCCCTCCCTGCTGACGTTGGGATATCAGGCCAAACTTTGGCAAGAGCTTGGCGAGCGCTGCCTGGCCTGTGGGTCTTGCACCAACGTCTGCCCGACCTGCTTCTGTTTCGACGTTCAAGACGAAACAGACATCACGATGAAGGACGGTGAACGCGTGCGCATCTGGGACTCGTGCCAGTTGCATGAGTTCGCGCTGGTAGCCGGCGGTCACAACTTCCGGGAAAGCAAAGCGTCACGCGTGCGCCACCGCTTCATGCGCAAAGGGAAGTACATCAAGCAAGTGCATGGACTCATAGGCTGCACCGGTTGTGGGCGCTGCGAGCGAGCCTGTCTGGTGGATATCACCATCCCCGGTACGCTCAACGCGCTACACGAAGAAATGCAGTTAGAGCCAGGATCATAGATGGGAGCGCGCGATGTTACGAACGAATGGCAATTGGACTACCACTACTACACCGCTGCGCTACGAAGACAAAACGTCGGTCTTTCTGCCCGCAGTAGCCACTATCGAAGATATTCAGACCGAAACAGCGCTTGAAAAAATCTTCACGGTTCGCCTGCCCGATGGGCAGAATCTCGGCCATATTCCCGGACAGTTTGTCATGGTTTCTGTTCCTAGCGTGGGCGAGGCCCCCATTAGCGTGATGTCCTCACCAAGCCGGACCGGCGAAACCTTCAAGCTTTGTATCCGCAATGCCGGGGACCTCACCGGCGTGATCCACGCGTTGCAGATTGGGGATCAGATTGGCATTCGCGGCCCCTTTGGACGCGGTTTCCCCGTCCATGTCTTCGAGGGGAAAGACGTGCTGATCGCCGCGGGCGGGCTTGGGTTGGCCCCTGCCCGTTCACTGATTGACGAGATCTTAGATAACCGCCGCGATTATGGGCGGCTGATCATCTTGTACGGGGTGCGGCAACCTTCCGAGATTCTGTTCCGCGACGCGCTCGCCGAATGGGACGAACGCGACGACGTGGAATTACTGGTTACGGTGGATCGCCCGGATGATACGTGGCTGGGACACATTGGTGTCATTACAACGTTGTTCGAGCATATCGATGTCAACCCGTACAAAACGATCGCCGTAACGGTGGGGCCGCCTATCATGTACCGCTTTGTGACGATGGAACTTCTGGGCAAAGGACTGACACCAGAGCATATCTGGATGAGCTTCGAGCGCCGAATGAAGTGCGGCATCGGCAAATGCGGGCACTGCCAGGTG
The DNA here is from genome assembly GCA_964611395.1 of uncultured Anaerolineaceae bacterium. Lineage (GTDB taxonomy): Bacteria > Chloroflexota > Anaerolineae > Aggregatilineales > Aggregatilineaceae > CAZSXY01. The sequence goes on from CAZSXY010000001.1 coordinate 13,900, forward strand.
AATCATCGCTATAGCTGCCAGGAAGGCCCGGCCTGGACCTACGCGGAAGCACTGGCCTTTGAGGAGGCGCTCTAATGTCGACGAAACCTAAAATCGCCTTCTTTGACTTCACCAGTTGCGAAGGCTGCCAGTTGACCGTCATAGACCTGCTGCAAACCCATCTAGGGCTACTCGACCTGGTCGAAATTGTGCAGTTCCGCGAAGCCATGTCCGAAAAAGGCGAAGATTACCAGATCGCGTTCATTGAAGGGGCATGCACCCGCAAGAGCGACGAAGCACGCCTTCTCAAGATACGCCAGCAGGCCAGCATGATTGTCGCGCTCGGAGCCTGCGCACACCTGGGTGGTGTGAACAGCCTGAAAAACCGCTGGTCCATCGAAAACGTCCAGGTGTATGTGTACGGTCAGAATGGCAAGGATAACTACGAAAGTTACCCGGCACGCCCGATTTCCGCAGTGATCAAAGTGGATGCTGTCATTCCGGGCTGCCCCATTGACCGCCACGAATTCTTGCGCGTTGTTCAACTCATTCTGCAGGGACGCAAGCCCCGGTTGCCAGATTACCCGCTTTGCGTGGAGTGCAAGCTGCAAGAAAACGAGTGCCTGAACAAACACGGCAAACCGTGCCTTGGCCCGATCACTCGTGCCGGTTGCAACGCCATCTGTCCTACATATGGTGAGGGGTGCGAGGGATGTCGCGGATGGCATCCTGAGGCAAACTTCACCTACATGCGCGAAATCTTGCGCGAGCAGGGGCTGACAGACGAGGATATTGACGCGCGGTTCACCATGTTTAACCACTACCAGATGCAGCACATGGGTGACGAATCGCCCATCGTGACCAACATCGCGCCCGCCAAAGGCGAACCCCTCCCAATGTCCACGTTCGCCGCGCCAAAGGAGGATTGACGACAATGACTGAGAATATCAAAGTCAATGTGCACCATGTGACCCGCGTCGAGGGTCATGGCAACATTGTCGTCGACGTGCGCGACGGCACAATCGAAAAATGCGAACTCCAGATCGTTGAAACGCCGCGTTTCTTCGAAGCGATGCTGCGCGGGCGTCCCTACCACCAGGCCTCTCATATCACCAGCCGGATCTGCGGCATCTGCGCGTGTGGTCATGCGACGGCCAGCCTGCGCGCCACCGAACACGCGCTCAACGTCGAACTGAGCGATCAAACTGTCCGGTTGCGCAAGCTGGTACTTCATGGCGAGATACTGGACAGCCACATCTTGCACGTATACATGCTGGTTGCGCCCGACTTCCTGGGCGTCGGCAGTGTAATTCCGCTCGCCACCACCCACCCGGAGATAGTCACGCGCGCCCTGCAAATGAAGAAGTTCGCCGGGGACCTGTGCGCAACCTTCGCCGGACGCCACACGCACCCCATCGCCATGACGGTTGGCGGCTTCACGCACTTCCCCTCAATGACGGAGGTTGAGCAGATTCGCGAACGGGCCGAGGGGCTGATCGCGGATGTCGACGCGACCGTTGAACTGTTCGGCACGCTACCCTGGCCGAATTTCGAGCGCGAAACTGAATATATCGCCCTGGTGCAACCGGACGAATACGGGTTCATCGATGGCATGATCGGTAGCACCGACGGTTACACGTTGCCAGCGGACGACTACCGTGAGGTCACCAACGAGCGATTGGT
>CAZSXY010000001.1:15661-27421 GCA_964611395.1 uncultured Anaerolineaceae bacterium
TTGTGACGTGCCACGTGGCATTCTGTTCCACGAGTACCAGATCGGCGAAGACGGGCTGATCGAAGAGGCAAATTGCATCATACCAACCGCGCAAAACCTGGGCAACGTCGACCGGGATATGCGGGCACTTGTCCCCATCCTGTTGACGGAACCCGAAGACTCGATCCGCCTGAAGATGGAAATGCTGGTTCGCGCATATGACCCGTGCATTTCATGCTCAACACACTTCTTGAACATCGAGTTTGTTGGCAAGTAGCGCGGGCCTGAAAAGATACCATGAGGGGAGAAACCGATCCGGCTTCTTCCCTCGAATCCGGCTGAGTTTACACTCCAAGGAACGTCACCTATAATGACCGGTAGCACACAGCAAACAACCCTGATCCTGGGAGTCGGAAACCCATTGAGAGGTGACGATGCTGTCGGCGTGCTGGCGATAGAACGCCTTGGAAACAGACAGGCCGATTTACCATCGCACGTCGCCATAGTTGACGGGGGCACCGCCGGACTGGGTTTGATTCCCCTCTTTGAGGACTATCACCGCGTCATCCTGGTGGATGCCGTGCCCATGAACAAACCGCCGGGGACGATTCGCCGGTTCGAGTGGCAGGACACACGCATCCTCGGACACGGGCAGACGCTATCACTGCATGAAAGTGACCTGTCAGATGCGTTAATCCTGGCGCATACCCTGGGCTGCCTTCCCCCGGAGATCGTCATCTATGGTGTGCAACCGCTGCATATGGACTGGGATCAACCGATGAGCGACGCGGTGTCGCGTGCGCTTCCGGCTTTGGTAGATGCCCTGATTAACGAAGTCAGGAGTAACAAACAACATGGCAGATAGGATTTTGATTATCGATGATGATCCGGATGTAGTGCTGGCCCTCCGCATGCCACTCGAAAGCGCCGGATACGATGTATATGATGCTCATTCGCAAGAAAGCGGGTTGGAAGCTGTTGAAAAAATCAAGCCCGATCTCATCATACTTGATGTGATGATGGACACGCATACGGCCGGTTTCCAGCTTGCCCAGAAATTGCACGGGCCGGCGGCCAAGGACGAGTTCAAGTCTATCCCGATTCTCATGCTCACAGCCGTACACCAGACCACACCACTGCGTTTTGCTCCCGATGAAGACTATCTGCCGGTGGACGGATTTATCGAGAAACCAATTGACCCGCAGGCACTGATCAACGAAATCAAGCGACTGCTCAGCAAGTAGCCCAACTTTCGGGCTTCCGGCAGTTCTTGGGACTGGGCATGGAGGCGTTCATGCCCCGTTCCCGTCCAATTGGCGATCCAGGGAACGCTATACCGATGTCCGCATCTCTGGGAGGAGACGCGAGGCTACTGATGAGGATTACAACGGAAACCCGGCCCCAGCCTGAGGTGAACGCCCAAGCCTTGCAGCCGACTCTTGAGGAGTTATGCCAAAACACCCGGCTTCTCATCCGTTTGCGATGGATTGCCGGGTTTAGCATCTTATGCAGCACGGTAATCGCCGGGCAATTGCTGGGCATTTCGCTCCAAACGTTCCCTCTGCTCGCGATCGGCCTGGCCGTCCTGCTCTACAATACCGTCCTCTCCTTCGTCTGCCGTGCCAACGAGCAATCCCTGGAGCGCATCCAGCGTGTCGCCTGGGGCCAGATCATTCTGGACTGGCTGGCTATGGTTGCGCTGGTTCATTTTACCGGCGGGATCGCCAGCCCGGCTTTAATCTATTTCGTGTTGCACGCGGCGCTATCCGGAATCATCTTGCTCCCCTGGCAAGTGCGGAGCCTGACCCTGCTGGTCACGCTCATTGTCGGTGGCCTGGCGTGGATGGAGCGCATCGGGTGGCTACCGCATGTGACCATCAAAGAGTTCGAGTTCAACCCGGCCCTGCACACGAACAGCACCTATATCGCCGCCGTGATGTTTTTCTTCAGCACGACGGTGTTAGTGCTTTCCGAGTTGGTCACCCACATCGTCCAGCAATTGCGCCAACGCGAAGAACGCATCCGCCAGCTTTACGAAGCGCGATCCACCTTCGTTCACGTCGCAACACACGAGTTGCGAGCGCCGCTCGCCGCCGGGTTGTCGCTGATGAAAAACATCGAGCAGGGCTATGCTGGCGAACTTACCGAGCAACAGGCGGCCATCATTTCCCGTGTCATCAAGCGCCTGGAAGGTTTGCGCACGCTCATCGATGATTTGCTCACACTGGCCCGCACACGCGAAGCTACCACAGCTCATGTCCCGCTAGAGCCCGACAGCGTGCGCGAAACGCTGGTTCGCATCATCGAACGGGAACTTCCTAACGTGGAGCAGAAACACATCACGCTGGAAAGCCACATCGACGATGCCCCCGGCATCGTAATGGCCGGGCCGGTTGGCCTGCAGATTATTCTTGGGAACCTGCTCAACAACGCGATCAAGTACACGCTGGAAGGGGGGAAAGTCTTCGTCGATTACCGGGTCAACCAGGCCGAACACCGCGTTGAGGTCACTATTTCGGACACCGGCATCGGCATCCCCGCCGCAGACCTGCCGAACGTCTTTAACGAGTTCTTCCGGGCGCGTAACGTCAAGGCTTCGTCGATCACGGGGACGGGGATCGGACTCTCAACGGTGAAGACGCTCATCGAACGGTATCACGGCACCCTGACACTAGAAAGCGAAGAGGGCAAAGGCACGACAGTCACCCTGTCGATCCCCCTTGCCCCCAGGCAATCCAGGCTCATGCCGGGATAAATGGTGCACGCGGTCAATTGGCGGTAGCCACCTCGTTGAATATCAACCGGTCGCCAACATCCACCCGTTCCAACAGCAATGGATGGGCTTCGATCAGGTATTGCGCGGGTCTGGCCGGGGCATAATAGGGTCGCCAGGGCCGGGCCAGCCGTTTGTCAACGACCTCCCCACCCTCATCCAACCATATAGCCGCAATCGGAAAAACGACAAAAAACATGTGAATAGAGGCCTGCCTGATATTTGCGCGGGAAAACACAAACAGCAGCCCTTCATCCTCGCGCAGATGCCGCCTGAACATTAAGCCGCGCAAGCGACACCAGAAGCCCACACACCATTTTGCGCGGGGCAACACGATCTCACCGCTGCTCGCCTGTCTCACAACTCGAAACATCGCTGTCATCGCGGCGGGATAGTCAGCACCTGACCGGCAAAGATATAGTTCGCGTTGTAGATGCCGTTATACCGGGCCAGATAATCCCAGGACACGTTATATTTAAGCGCAATGCGGAACAGGTTTTCCCCCGGCTGAACAACATGCGTATTAGGACGTGGTGGCGGCGGAGCCTGCTGCGGCGGAACCGGCGTCGGCTGCGCCGGGACAGGCTGCGGCGCGCCCGGCACGCGCAATTGCTGGCCAGGGAAGATTAAATTCGGGTTCACGATATTATTCAACTGCGACAGAACGGCGACGGTTGTGTTGAAACGAGAAGCAATCCGCGACAGCGTATCGCCACGCACCACCGTATACGTGCCGTATGTTGGCAACGACGCTCCGCCTCCCCCCTCAATTGTTGGTTGCGCTGGGACAGGGGTCAGCGTTGGCGGCACCGGCTGTCCGTCGCGCACGGGAATCACAAGCACCTGGCCGACCACGATCAAGCCGCTCCCCGGCAGATCATTGACCTCAATGATCGCGTTCATGGCGCTCCCAAAGCGCCGCGCAATCTCCCACACTGTATCACCCGCCACCACCGTATAGAGTATCGATCCCGTGAACTCATCCGGAAGGTCAGGTGTAGCCGTTGGAACAGGCGGTACGGTCGGCGATGGTGTTACCGTCGGCGGAATTCGTGTTGGCACGTTCGGCGTAAAAGTCAGCGGTGGAACCAGCGTTGTAGGCACAGGCGTAATGGTTCCCTCTTGTGTGGGGACAAACACGTCCCGCGTTGGAATAGCCGTCGGCTCCAGGGTATCTTGTGGCAACGGCGCAGTGCCCAGCGGTACGAGCGCCGCATCATCCAGGTATATGTTGTTGACTCCAACGAATCCTTTAGGGGCCGATCGCACAAAAACGGTGACCGCTGTGCCTTCCGAGGTCGCCGTAACCGACAATTCACGATATTCATCGTAGAACTCAGCATCGTCCGACCAGAGTATGTTGGGGCTGGTCGGGTCTGTGCCACCCGACGGATCGATGCCCACATTGACAATGACCGTGTTCGGCTCGTCACTGACATCTGGATTGGCGAATGTCTCTGAAGACCATATGTACATAAAGACGCTAAAACGAAGATCCGTGCCAGGCGTCACCGGGACACGTTGGTAAACGCCTGCTGTATGCGTGGCGAAAAACGTGTTGTACTCCTGCGCAGCCCCACCAGAACGCACGCGATTGGGCGGCGCGGGCTTGTACTCAGGACGCGCGTTGATGGCGCTCGATTCGCCGGGCGGCGTGGGTAGATGCCAGGGTTGCCACCCGCTCGCTACATGCAACGCCGGGTCCGCGCCAACCGTAAGAAAGGGTTCTTCAAAGCCGGGGTTTTGGAGCAGGTTTTGCCCCTGGTACGCTGTTGCTATGCTCCGCCCCGCAATGGGGATACCGGAGAGGAGTAATACGCCGATCAAAACAACCGACAGTACGTAACGCACAAAATATTCTCGTCGCATAAGGCCCCCTTAACATGCCTCTATTCGAAGCCGTGAGCGCAGACGCTACTTAGTGTAGCACGAATTAGCCAATACGACAGACGCGTCACTCGCGCTCTGCGGACAGAGCGGATGCTATGGCTCGCACATGGTCTGGTGTACTGCCGCAACACGCGCCGATGATCGTCGCGCCCAGCCGTTGCACGCGCCGCGCATACTCGCCCATGATGACCGGCGTAGCGTCATAAACGGTCCGGTCGCCTTCCATGCGGGGCGCACCAGCGTTTGCCTTCGCAACCAACGGCACAGCCGGTTCCATCGCCCGCATCTTCTCGACGGCGGCTTCCAGTTCGTCAGGGCCATTGCCGCAATTGGCCCCCAACGCCAACACCCCATAATGCAGCATGGTTTGGACCGCCTGCTCCGGCGTAGTCCCCATCATGGTTCGCCCGTGTGTGTCGAAGGTCATGGTCGTAACAATGGGCATATCAGGCATGGCCTTGCGGCAGCCCTCAACCGCAGCGCGAACTTCTTCCAGGTCGGACATGGTTTCAACCCAAAAGACATCGACGCCCCCCTTTGCCAGCGCGAGCGCCTGTTCCTGAAACACGGCGACGGCATCCTCAAACGCCAACGTTCCCATCGGCACAAGCATCTGACCTATCGGCCCCATCGATCCACCCACCACAACAGGCACACCGGCTGCATCAGCCTCCAACCGGGCCAGGTGAGCCGCCGCCTGGTTCAGTTCCGTTACCCGATCTTCAAGGCCATGCATGCCGAGCCGCGCCCGGTTACCGCCGAAGCTGTTGGTAAGAATAATCTGGGCGCCAGCCTCAATGTATCCCCGGTGAATGCGGCGCACATCGTCAGGGCGCTCGATATTCCACAGTTCAGGCGCATGCCCCCGCTCTAAGCCCAGGGCCAGGAGCATCGTGCCCATCCCACCGTCGGCAATCACCGGTTTCCCTGTAGCCAAAAGCGTCTGTAAGTCTGAGCGCATGATTGCCTTTCCTCATCTCTGGTCTAACCGCACTTCACCGTATTCTACAGGATGTTTTCCACGCATGCGATAAAAAAAGGTGCCTGTCCGGCACCTGTACCAACCACCCGTGGCAAATCCGTTTATGTGGCCTCTTCGACCTCAACTCCCGCATCCTGCAACACGCGCATGACGCTGGACACCAACTCCGTGGGGCCGAACGGCTTGGTAATGTAATCATCAACCTTCGCAATGTGCAAGCCCAACACCTTGTCAATGCTTTGAGCCTTGGCCGTGACTACAATCACCGGAATATCTTTCATGCGCTCATCCGACCGCATCCGTTGGAAGACTTCCCACCCGTCCATCTCCGGCATCATCAGGTCAAGCAACACCAGGTCAGGTTGTTCTGTTTCAATGGCAACCAAACCGGCTTCCCCCCCCGCTGCGCCGACCACCTCATATCCCTGGCGCGAAAGAATGAGCTTGACCAGATCAATCATCTCAGGATCGTCTTCGATACATACAATCTTGATGACTCTGCTGTCGTCCGTCATTGTTTCATGCTCCAATTCGGAGTCGCTCACCATTCCCAAAAACACGCCAGCCAGTGCCCCCGACAGGTGTGCCATTAAGTCTGAAGACGCCTATTACGAGTAGTCTACCATAGGCGAAGCCCGCCTGTCTACATCACTATTATACTCCCAGATTTTCGTTTGAATTGTAAATTCTGGCGTCAAACTGTTCCGGGACTTTCTTCTAAAAAACTTGTCGAGACGGTTTCGCGAATCATTTGATCCTGGTTATAATGAAACCAGCTTCAAGATGCGTGTGGTTAGGCGGGAGCATCCTTCAATGGGCGATTCCAAAGACATCGCAACCGGCAATTCTGCACCCAAGGCATATAAAGCCGTGCAACAAGGCCAGGAATTCATCGCCCAGGTTCACCAAAAAATGTCCCGGTTGGTACAGGAGTTTGCCGATGGCAAAATCAACCGGACGCAGTTTCACAAGTTGTACGATCGCTACCAGCGGCAAATCATGACGGTGGCGCAAATGATCGCCGAGGTATCCCCCGCCGCGTGGCAAGACGCGATCAAGGACAGCGAAGACACCTTCTTGCTCAAGAAACGCCTCACCGCCAAAGCCGTCGGCATGAGCGTCTATCTGAACAACACGGGCCTGCCAATCGAAACCATCGGCGATTTTGCGGTCGCGCCGGAACTCATTGAGCCTATGCTCCGCAGTTATCGCGCTGCCGCAGCGGAAATCTTCCGCGCAGGCATCCGCAGCACCGAACTGGAAAATGGCCGGTGGCTCTGCTTCGTCCCCGGCACGTTTACAACCCTGATCGCCCTGTTTTCGCTTGAGCCATCGACCAACCAGCTTGAAATGGTTGGACGCATGCACAAGGACTTCGAGGATGCGAACCGGGCAGCCCTGGAAGCCGGACGGGTCGACCCTACCCAACTAGCCTACCCCTTTTACGCGTTTGTCCAGCACCACACGAAGATTCCGCCCAAAGAATGACGGCACATCTTTTGCTTCCGTCATGGCTGGTTGAGCACCGCCTGCAGCCTTTTTAGATCAAGAATTGTCAGGGTCAGCCCGTGCCAATCGACAATTCGGCGGCTACGGAGCGTTTCCATCGCCGTTTCAGCCTCGACACGCGGACATCCCATCATTCCGGCAATTTCCCCCAGCGTCAACCGCAGCGGAATTCTCACCGCGCCATCGCCGACATCACCATAACGTTCGCTTAAATTCACCAGCAACCGGGCCAACCGCAGCAAGGGTTCTTCCGCCAGGTCAGCACCTCGTTCAGTGCGTTGCATGGCAAACCGCAGGCGGCGACTGAGCACCACAATCAGGTTCAGTGCGACTGAAGGGTGTTGCTCCAGGTAGAGGAAGAAATCAGAACGCGAGAGGATCAGAAGTTCGCTATGCTCGCGCGTGATGGCTCCCGCTGACCGGGGAAGGCCATCAAGCAAGCCGAACTCACCAAACACCTGGCGCGGCCCAAATTGAGCCAGGACGCGAGACTGATCGCCCCGCTCCACGACAACATCAACCAATCCCGATCGGACGATGTACAGGCAATTTCCGGGGCTACCCTGCCTGAAGATCTCTTCCCCACCGCGATATTTTCGCGCAACCAGCCGTTGAGCCAACGGTTCAAGCTGTTGGGTGGTCAGGTTGGCAAAAAAGGACACATTGAGCAGGAACTCGGTTCCCATTACCATGCAACGCCCCTCCTTTTCTGAGCCTCTGCATCGCTATAAACAGCTTAGCATAAGTGGGGGCTCCCTGGGATCGCCGCCGCACGTGACGGTGGCGGACGCACGACCGCTTAGGGGATAGTCGTGGGGCGAGGTTGCGTTGCCACCCACTCCTCCAAAGCAGCAACAAAGGCAGGGTGGTTTTCAGGGAATACAACCAGTGCCGGGTCTGCAAACATCGTCGCCATCCAGCGATCAAGCGTAGACCATTGGGTGAAGTCTGCATTCCAAAATCGTCCCGGGGGACCATAGCGTATCTCCATGTGCACATGATACTGTTGAGAATAACCCGTCGTCCCCACCACCCCGATGACATCTTCTGGGGTGACATAATCTCCCAAAGCGGTAAAGTCGCGTTCGAGATGCGCGTACATGACGTAGATGGATACATCAACACTATAGGGAACTTCGACAAGCACAAAACCGCCCCAACCGAAATTATAGCGCGGCAACTTCCACCCGACTCGCCCCTGCGCGTCGCCGTCAACAAAGCACATCCAGCACGACGCACGCGCTGTCACAAATCCCGGCGAAATAGGGTGAACATAGGTGAATTGTCCCTCCAAATAATCCACCGGAGCGGCATAATCGACGCCATAATGCGGCGTTTCGCGCCCCGGATCAAGAAACAGGCCACCCTCCAGAAGAATGTAATCATCTAACGGTCGCCGTGAGAAAATGGCCAGCGGATCATCACCCTCAGCCACTAACGTCCGCCCGGCAGCCGGGTTCGCCAAACCGACATAACCATGCGGGCGACCTTGTCCACGCCCTATATCCGCCTTATCCGTCACCGGCTCGCACGGATCCTGGGCATCATCTACGGGAGCATCACAAAGCGATGCCAGCACCGCTTCCACGATGGGTTTCCCATTGGCTACCGCAGCCATCCCGTGTGCCCCGTCGGCAAGCAGCAACAGGACAAGCCCCCATGCAAACCCGATTCTTGTCAGCATTGAACGGTATCGCCTGCCCCTCATCACTAACCTGCAACGAACCCCGGCAAAAGCTGCAAAAAGCGCTCCGCAGCCACGTTTTGGTCGCGCACCATGAAAATACTATAATCAAGTAAACTCACCAAACCAATCACCAGCGGTGCTCAATCGCACGTGGCCGTAAGCCCCAGGAGGAAAACGATGTCAAAGGAAGACCTGACCACGATCGTCAGCCGCGTCCTGACCGACGACGCCTATCGTGCCCAGTTGTTGTCAGACCCTGATGTTGCTCTCGCCGGTTATGAGCTAAGCGAATCCGAAGAAAAAATGCTGCGTAGCCTTCCTGCCGAAGCCTTTGACGAACTGACCATGGACCTTGAAAGCCGCCAGTCAAAGAGCGGTTTCTCCGGTTTGTTTTCCCTGATGAGCGGCAAGGACGCCGTCATGGATGCGGGTAGCATACTCGATATACTTTCGAACAAATACGGTGATGGCGGGTAGACAGCCAACGCCACCGCTGCCCCAACCCCAGGATTCAACAACACAGGCACGCTGGCGGGCGTGTCTGTTGTTATAGTCCGGGAAATTAGCCGCTATTCGCCCAGCGGGATGATCAGTTCATCGCCAGGGTAAATCACATTCGGGTTGACGAGGTTGTTAGCGTCGATGATCACCTGAGGATCAAGGCCGTACTTGCGTGCAATAGCATAGATACCTTCGCCCGGCTGCACCACATGAATAATTGGCCCGGTCGCCTCACCCGTACCGGGCGCGACCTGGAGGTCATCGCCAGCGGGTGTCTCTTGAGGCTCATCGCCCGCCACGATCTCCTCATCGCCACAACCGGGTAGCCTGAGTTGCCAGCCTATTTGCAGAATAGCATTGGGGTTTCCGCCTAGCAACGAGGGGTTCGCCGCAACGAGCGCTTCCAACTCGACTTCGTTGTCTCGCGCAATAGAGAATAGAGTGTCACCCGCGTTCACGATATGAATGCACGGGTTTTCCTCCACCGGAATTGATGTGGGCGTTGGACGCATGGCCGGGTCGATGGTGGGCACGGGCGTGTCCGATGGGCGAATGTCACTCATCCCAGGAGTTGCGATAGTCGTCTTGGTCGCAATCTCCGTTGGTGTTCCTGAAACGCTCAAGGGCGTAAAACTTGGCTGGATCAGCAACACGGTTGTTGGAGTTGCCGGTAGATCGCCTGCAGGAATCTCGGAGGTGGCAAGGGTCGGGGGCAATTCCTCTTGTACGGCATCGGAGGGAGTCGTGGTCGGGATCAACCGTCGTGTGGGAGTAGCCTGCGCCATAGCATCAGGCGTCAGGGTCACTTCTTGCGTCGGTGGCGGCGCGGGTGTCGTCGGCGTGATTTCGTCAAGATTCACTTGCCTGGAAGTAGGCGGAACATTCACACCGGCATCCTTGTAGCACGCCGCAGACACCAGCGCAACCAAGGTCAGAACGCTCAACAACATCAGGCGAGACACCATGCGCTCTTTACTCATCAAACCCTTCTCCTTGGCGCAGCCAGGTGGGACACACGTACTGCAACACTCTCTTCCTTCCACCCCACCAGCATACACCGAACAGCGCCTTTCCACAACGTCCGCCGTCCCAAGAGAGAGTGGGAACTGGCAAAGCGTCTTTCGGCAAACATGCTGTTGCAAACGCCGTGTACATCTTTTATAGTTGACTCGGTCGGCGCTTGGCCGACCTCACCACCAAAAACTAACCGTGAAGGCATTGCAAACATGGCATCGCACAACGACGAAAAAATTCGAACAATGACACTCCACGTGGCCGGTGTGCGATTTTTCGAAGTCGGCAAGCTGTATCACTTTAGCCACGATCACATTCCTGACCTGAAAGTTGGCGACTATGTGGTTGTCGAAACCACACGCGGACGTCAACTGGGACAGGTGATGAACCTGATCGAACTCGATCCGGGCAGTGAGCAACGCGATTACAAACCGGTGTTGCGTAAGGCGACCCCCACCGACATGATGAGCCAAAAGCTCTGGAAGTCGCGTGAGATAGAGGCGCTGATCACCTGCCGCGAAAAGGCCGCTGAGTTAGGCGGCTTTGATGGTGCAAAGTTCGCTGCCGCACAGTACAACTTCGAAGGATCGTTGCTTACCTTCCTCTTCAGTGCCGAAGAGAAAATCAACACGGCCAAGTTGCGGTCCGCCTTGCAGCGTAGTTTCCGCGCAAAAGTGGAGCTACGGCAAATTGGCCCCCGTGATATGGCTAAACTCATCGGCGGCATGGGGGCGTGTGGCATTCCCCGCTGCTGCAGCACATTCCTGACAGACTTCAGCCCTATCTCGATCAAAATGGCGAAGGCCCAGGGAATCTCGCTGAACCCGTCCGAAATCACGGGAATGTGCGGGCGGCTACGTTGTTGTTTGATCTACGAGTATGAGCAGTACGTGGAAGCCCGCAAGCAGTTGCCCAAGCGCAACAAGCGGATCGGCACGCCGTTCGGAGAAGCCAAAGTCATTGATGTCCACCCCTTACGCGACGCCGTGACCGTGATCGTGGGGGACAAGCGCCACCTGATCGAGCGCGAAGACATCATTCCTATGGAAGAATGGGAAGCCTTAAAAGCAAAGGCGGAAGCAGGCTGTAGCAAATCAGAAAACGGTGGTTGCGATTGTGGCGCACATGCACCAGCATCAGCAGATACCCCAAAACCAACCGCTCCGGCTGCGGAACCAACCGATCAACGAGACGACCAGGAGGGTCAAGATAGCCGACCTGATTCGCCTCCACCGACCGAAACACCCCGTCGGAAACGCAGACCCGGCAGCAGGCGATCCAAACGCGGACGACCAAGACGCAGAGGCCGCCATTCGAAGCCAAACCGGAAGAAGCCCGGAAACAAAGGAACGGGGGAATAGTAATGAGCGGCAACGGTTCTAATATCCCTTTCCGTTCCGTACTGGGCATCTTCGCCCATCCGGA
>CAZSXY010000001.1:27521-46179 GCA_964611395.1 uncultured Anaerolineaceae bacterium
ATCTCAATCACCCCGACCACCGGGCGATTGGTGATGCCGTGCTCGATGCTGTTTTTCCGGCAGCGCGGGATCATCTCTCCTTCCCGGAACTCTACCAGGCCGAAGGATTGCTCCCTCACAAGGTCAAACTCGTCTACCTGTGCGGCACGCGCGAACCCAACGCCAAGATCGACGTCACCGCTTACATAGACGTCAAGATCGCCGCACTGCGCGAACACAAGAGTCAAATCGACGATATGGAAGACATGGAACGCCGCCAACGCGCCAACATCGACCCTGAGCTGGTAGGAGACGGTCCGCGTTATACCGAGTCGTTCAGGGTGTTCACCCTGCAGTAGGCATGAGGGTTCCTTATGTAACTCATGCCCGCATTTTCAGCGCGGGAAAACGCATTTTTGAAAAGGGAGTACCGGTCATTGCATGATCTAAAACAACGCATCGCGGCACGACAGGACGAGTGGATCGCTCTGCGGCGAGACTTGCACAAACACCCCGAACTCGGTTTCGACCTGCCCCGAACGGCGGGCATCGTCACGGAACGACTGCGCGCCCTGGGGCTGGAAGTCCAGACCGGCGTGGGTAAGTCCGGGGTTGTCGGACTGCTGGAGGGCCATGCAGACGGCCCGACAGTGCTGGTTCGCGCTGATATGGATGCCCTGCCGGTCCATGAAGAGAACGATACCGAGTACGCCTCCCAGACACCGGGGGTTATGCACGCCTGCGGGCACGATGGGCACACGGCCATTGTCCTCGCCGTCGCCGAGCTACTCAGCGCCACCCGCGATCAGATAGCGGGCCGGGTGAAGTTCGTGTTTCAACCCGCCGAAGAGATCGGGCGCGGCGCTGCCGCCATGATCACCGATGGCGTCCTCAAAGACCCTGCCCCTGATGTCTGCCTGGGGTTACATGTATGGAATGAGGTTCCCGTAGGAACGATCGCCCTGGTCGACGGGCCGATGATGGCCTCGGCTGGCGATTTCACGATCCAGATACAGGGGCGCGGCGGGCATGGGGCGCTCCCGCATGAAGCGCACGATCCGATTGTTGCCGGTAGCCAGATTGTCTCGGCCCTGCAAACCATCATAAGCCGCAACATCCAGCCTGTTGATGTCGCCGTTGTGTCTGTCACCGAGTTCAAGGCGGGCGATTCGTTCAACGTCATTCCCGGTTCGGCGCGACTGCGCGGCACTGTCCGCGCGTTCCGCACCGAGGTCATCGACATCCTGGGAAAGCGCGTGCGCAACATAGCCGAGACCATCGCCTCTGCGCTGGGTTGCACAGCTAACGTAGACATTGAGCAGCTCACACTGCCCGTCGTCAACGATCCTGCCGTCAACGCGCGTCTGCGCCCCGTCTTCAGCAAAGTCGCCCCACACCTCACAATGATCGAACACTACCAGACAATGGCGGCAGAGGACATGTCCTATTTCCTGGACGCTGTGCCGGGGACGTTCTTCTTTGTGGGATCGGCTAACCCTGACCGCGACCTGGACTACCCGCACCACCACCCGCGCTTCGATTTTGACGAAGCGGTCATTCCACTGGCAGTTGAGTTGATGACCGCAGCAATCACTTCGTATGTACGGCCTGAACCGCGATCCTGAGTATAGGGAAACATGAGGAGAACACGCACGTTTTATGCCACAGGTTAACGTTTTTCGCTGGCAGGCTGGACGCGGTTGGATGATTCTTTCTGGCGGCGGCCCCATCGATGCCGATGACATTCAAAACATCGAGGTTCAAGTGCTGGTACGGACTGTCTCGCAAGGCCCCATCGTCTATGTATGGGCCGCGGGTGACATTGACGCTGCCGACCGCCACATGGATTCCCTGCGCGAGTTAGGCGCGCGCACAGGGTATCTGGTCGATCTGATGGCGGAAACCGATGACCAGCTTTATGCCCAGCTCAGCGAAGCCGGGGTGATCATCATCGGGGATGGACTCCGCCAGGACGATCTGTACCATGCGCTTTCCGGCATTGCCCTTGAGGGCATCCAATCGGCCATAGCCAGGGGGGCAACGCTATACGCGATTGGTCACAGCGCGGAGCTATTTGGAACGCACAGGGTAAGCCAGCAGTCACTTGAGCCGGGACTCGACTGGGTAAAGCATGCCATTATTCGGGCTGGCTATACCGCCGAAATGGCAGACGAGCTACGGGAAATCGTCCGCCAGCACCCGCAAAGCTTCGGCATCGGCCTGGGCCAGGGGTCTGCGCTTGCCCTGGGACCGCGCGGTGAAATCGAAGTGTGGGGCAACGCGGCGGTGACAATTTCGCTTGGCCAACACTATACCACCGACACGCCACCTTCTAGAGGAGAATAATATGCCGGCAACTGTTTTGATTGGGGCCCAGTGGGGAGACGAAGGAAAAGGGCGTGTGGCCGACTGGCTGGCTCGCCAATCTGACGTGATGGCCCGCTATGCCGGCGGCGACAATGCCGGTCACACGGTCATGGTCGGGGATCACGAGTTCAAGCTGCACCTGGTGCCATCCGGCATCATCCACCCTGGGGTACAATGCGTCCTGGGCGTTGGCATGGTGATCAATCCGTTGCGACTGGTCGATGAGCTGGACATGCTCGCCGGGCAAGGCATCGACATTTCGCCGGAACGGATTCATCTCAGCATGAGAGCGCACGTCATCACCCCCGGACACCTGGCGTTAGATAGCGCTGCCGAGCGTGCCCGCGGCCAATCGTCGATTGGGACAACCCGTCGCGGCATCGGGCCAGCCTATCAGGACAAGGCGGCCCGTAATGGGCTGCTAACCGGTGACATGCACGATCCCCGCGCCTTTGAAAAACAGGTCAAACACGTGCTTGAGCGGACAAACACGATCCTGACTCGCTACTACGAGCTTGAAACCATCGATGCCGAAGGGCTGGCCCGGCAATACCGCGAAGCCGCGGAGCGCCTGGCCCCCTACCTTGTGGATACCACCAACCTGCTGCACGACATGCTCGCCGCGGGGAAGCACTTGTTGTGTGAAGGCGCTCAGGGGACGTTGCTGGACATTGATCACGGGCACTACCCCTACGTCACCAGTTCGTCGGCAACGGTTGGCGGCGCGCTGACGGGCCTGGGCATTGGCCCCCAACATATTGACCGCGTCGTCGGCGTTGCCAAAGCCTATTGCACGCGCGTGGGTAACGGGCCGTTCCCAACCGAGTTGTTCGACGCGACCGGAGACCACTTGCGCGAAGCCGGACATGAATTCGGGACGACAACCGGGCGGCCACGGCGCTGTGGCTGGCTCGATAGCGTTGCCCTGCGCTACGCCGCCCGCGTCAACGGATTCACGGAGTTGGTCGTGACCAAGCTCGATGTCTTGAGCGGCCTGGAGGAACTCAAGATCGCGGTCGCGTATGATCTCGACGGGCAAACATCCAACGCGATGCCGCGCTATACGCCCACATTTGACCGGGTCACCCCCATCTACGAAACGCTACCCGGATGGACTAGCGACATCTCGGATATCCGAACATTTGCCGAACTTCCCGAAAATGCCCGCCATTACATTGAGCGCATCGCCGAATTAGTCGGCGTTCCGATAACGCTGATCAGCGTCGGGCCTGAACGCGAACAGGCTATCCAGTGTTAGGAGGCCCCTGAAGCATGTCCCACCCGCCCGATGCTTCGGATGCAGCGGAAATCAAGGCACATCAGGAGCCGCCGGTAGACTTTGTGCCGGGGCGGGTGGTGTCTTTGGTCCCCAGCCTGACCGAGTCCTTGTTCGATCTTGATTTGGGCAGTAGACTGGTAGCTGTGACAGAGTACTGCACGCGCCCGGCACACCGAACCCAGACACTGCCGAAAGTCGGGGGGACCAAGAACCCGGACGTGGCACGCATCATTGATCTGCGCCCCGACCTCGTCCTGATGAACGACGAAGAAAACCGGCGCGAGGATGCTGACGCGTTGCAGGCAGCAGGTGTGTCGGTCTGGGTCACCGGGCCACGCTCTATAGCGGACGCCCTAAATTTGCTGTGGCAGATCATGGATGTATTCGACCATGCGGTTATGGTTCCCCGCGTACGCGAGATCGAGCGCGCCTACGACTATACCCTGGCAGCCGCCCGCGCCATGCAACCCACACGCGTCTTCGCACCCATCTGGCGCGATCCCTGGATGACGTTCAACGCCGAAACCTACGCCCATGACGTGCTGCGCGTTTGTGGAGGAGAGAACGTATTTGCCAACAGGAAACGCCGTTTCCCACTCGCCGCCGACCTGGGAACAGCCGATCCATTGCCAGACGATCACCCAGACGTCAAGGGCCGGGACCGGCGTTACCCCCGCGTGGCGCTTGAGGAAATCGTTGCATCGCAACCCGAGATCGTACTCTTGCCGGACGAACCCTTTGCATTTGCGCCCGAAGATGTTGAAACCATTGCCCGGCTCGATATTCCCGCGGTGCGGAGCGGTTGTATCTACCTGATTGACGGGAGCATTCTGACATGGCACGGCACGCGCGTCGCTTATGCCTTGCGCGATCTGCCGGCATTATTGATGGGGGAAGAGTAAGCATGATTGTTCGCGGTATTACTCACGAAGCATTGGAGATGCTATGCAACCAGTCTGCTGACGTGGTCATCGTCGTGGACGCACAAGGGCGCATTTGTACCTTCAATGCCACCGCCGAAACCGTGTTCGGCCTGCAAGCCTCAGAAGTCATAGACCACTCGTTGCACGAATATCCCGTGCTCCAGCCCCTACTCGCGCTGCTCGAAAAAACCACACAGCACAATCACCACGCAACCCGCAGTTCCATCCACCTCGACCCCGACCGGGAAGTGACCGTCCAACTCATTCAAACCGAAGACGCGCCACCGCCGTCCAACGGACTCTCTGCAATCATGCACGACATTGTGCACGACTTGAAAATACCGCTGGCATCGGCCAAAAGCATGATCGACCTGGTCGAAGCGCTGGGTGAACTCAATGATGGACAGGCGGAATATCTCAACCGGGCACGATTGCGCATGATGGGCATGGCCGACCTGGTAAACGAAATCCTGGACCTGGTGTGGATGGAAACGAGCGGTGAGCTACACCGTAAGGAGATTGACCTGATCGCGCTCACGAAACGGGTTGTAGATGACTTCCGGGAATACGCCACGCACCACAACGTCACCATTGAGCCGGATATGCCAGAGGACAGTTGCGTCGTTCTCGCCGACGAAAATCGAATCAGGAGCGTGCTGACCAATTTGATCAGCAACGCGATCAAATATTCACCTGATGGTGGCCCGGTTCATATCTCGCTGGTCGATAATGGCGACGCGGTTGTTGTCGAGGTGCAGGATCACGGCATCGGTATCGCCCCGCAAGACCTGCCTAAAATATTCGATCGTTTCTACCGGGTAAACTCGCCCGAAACGCAGCGGATTGAGGGCAGCGGCCTGGGCCTGCCGATTGCAAAAACCGTGATCGAAAAGCATAAGGGTGAACTATCGGTTAAAAGCACGCCGGGGAAGGGCAGCACGTTTAGCGTCTGGCTTCCGAAGAGCTAGCGCGGCATCCCTCCGAACAACCCGATCATTCGTCGTCGTCATCGAGTTGGCCCAGGGACAGCCAATCCAGGTAAGAGAATATGCGCTGGCGTTCACGCGGGACGACAATCGGCAACGCACGCGGCATCAGGTCGGCAATAATGGGCGTCGTCCCCAGTGGATCGCCGTCAATTTGTGTTGGTTGGGGAGTTCTTGCATCGACCACGATGCGTTTCCGCGCCGAAAAATAGATGATGGACTCCGGCGGCAACCCACCCCCAGACACAAACTTGGTCACACTATTCAACACCCGCGCCGGGTTTAACGGGCGCAACACGCCGGCATAGAGCAGACCATCGTCGGGTTGGATGGCTTCATTGATAACCGACAACCCGTTGATCCAGGTCAATGCCCCCGTTGCCGTGACAAACGCCAGAATTCCCTCCACATGGATTGGCGGTTGCCCATCCAGTGAAATCAGGTACTCAACGGGTTTGGTTTGGGCCAGCGACTTGAGTCCTGAAATTCCGTAAGCCAGTACGCCGAGCCTGTCCTTATCTTCGCGCGTGACCTTATAAGCCGCCTCAGCCTCAAACCCCGTAGACACCCTCAACACCGAACACCGCTCGCCCACACGCGCCAGGTCAATATGCCGGATCGCGCCCGCACCCAATGCCAGTTTGAGCGCAGGGTCAAGGCGATGGGGCAGGCCCAAAAAACCAGAAACTACATTCCCCGTGCCAACTGGAACCCACGAAAACGGTACACTCTGGTCGCCCAACACGCGCTGCGCACCAGAAACGCCCTCCATCAGAGTCCCATCTCCACCCGCAACCAGAATACGGTCAATCCCCTCGGCAACTCCACGTTCGATGACTCCCGCAAAATCAAAATCGGGCGTCGTGACGTGCAGGGTCACGCGCGGGGCCGTCATGCTGCGCAGCCGTTCGACGACTTTCTGCCCGCGCTTCGATCCAGAAGCGGGATTAACGATTGCAAGCACATGACGCGGAGCTTCGATTGGGGTCCAGTTTATCTCCGTCATACAAAAGATTCCGGCGCGAAAGGATTTCTTCTAGTATACCCGCTAACTGAGCACTTCCGGAAGTTCCGGCAAGCGACCGGTCAAAGGATCACATGGCGGATGGTCGGCGTCGGGGATGGTACGGGTGGCATCGTCGGCATTTGCGCTGGACCGGGCGTGTCCGTTGCGCCAGCAGGACTCGGCTCCGAAGTAACAGGTTCCGGTGAAGGCGTTGGACTGACTGTTGGCAGCGGTGTAAATGTGGCCGTCGGCGTTGGCGTTGGATTCATAGCCTCAATAACGCTCTCGTGCATGAACACCGTGTCACGGTACGCCCCCCCAGGGTTTAGCTCGATGACATACCATTCAGGATTACCCGGTGCGCGAGAATACACGCACAATTCGGTTCCAAACGTGACAACGTCCCTGATCGGGCATTCACGGTTATCTGTGCTGGGGCACTCGCGATATACCGCCCGCTCAACACTGACGCTGAACATCTGGCAGGGTGGCAACGGGGTGAACGTGGCCGGGATATATAGTGTGGGCAAACGCTGCACAGGCGCTGATTGGGCTGTGGCGGTTGCAAATGCCTGGCGTGTCACCCGGGCCGTAATGTCGCCCCGATCCTCAAGAAACGACAGGAATCCCGTCCAGACATAATACCCACCAAAGACCATTAACGCGCCGATCATGATGATCAGCACAGGCGACGGCCCTGACCGGTAGCGAGGCATGCTGCTACTCCATCCAATACTTTTTGCGCGTCACGCCTTGACATTTATGGCAGCAGGCACAAAATCCCGTGTGATTCTCCCCCTTATTCTGCCAGATACTGCTTTCAGATCAAAACCTTGTAACACGAGCACTGCCTGCCTTCAAACCTCTACGCCAGGACGCGCACGAGTTGGCGGCGCACATCATCCGCCGCCCAGGGCTGCATCCCATCTAAGACCAGCACAGGATACTGGGCCGTCGAGGGGTTCAGCAACCACTCATCATGGCGAGCTTCAAGCTGCCGCAGATAGTCCAGAGACACGCCCTTTTCTTCGAAGCGCCCGCGTGCCCGCAAGCGGCGGTAGCATTCGTCGGCAGGGGTACGTAGATAGATGATAGCATCCGGAACGGGCGCAACCGCCTTGAAGTGTTCCCAAAACCGCAAATACAGCGCCCATTCGGTATCGTCCATCAATCCCTGCTGGTGTAGGTTTTTCGCAAACACGTGGCGGTCGCAATAGATCGAGCGCTCGAACACGACATCCCTGTCCTGGAGAGATGCATCCTGAATGGCCTCAGTGCGCGTGACAAAGGCACACACTTGCAGGGTAAATGCCCAGCGCGGTGTATCGGTATAGAACCGCTCTAGCAGGTTAGCGGCAAAGCCCCCCTGCCACCGTTCAACCGGTTCTGGGATGAACACAAACTGCCCATCACCTGCCAGCGTAGTGCCCAGCGTCGTCTTGCCTGCTGCAATGTTACCTTCAAGTAGAACAAGCATGCCTCTGCCATCCTCCGTCCAACAACACACCGGCGAGATGCGCGTCTCGCCGGCGAAAAAATCAGGCAAATTTCACGATTCGCGCATGCCGCGCGACAATTCTACGGGACAATGCTAAATGTTGCCACGTCCTGTTCGAACCAGCCAGGGTCAATCTTTGTGGCGTTGGATGGCCAGCTTCACCTCGCCGATAGCCCGCGTGACCTCAATCTCACGCGGACACGACGGCGTGCAGTTGAAGATCGTGCGGCACCGCCACACACCATTCGGTTCGGACAGGATTTTCAATCGCTCACCAGCCGCATGGTCGCGGCTGTCGAAGATGAAGCGATGCGCCTGGACGATAGCCGCCGGCCCGACATACGTCCCATTCGCCCAAAAACTGGGACATGCTGTTGTGCAACATGCGCACAAAATGCACTTGGTGGAGTCATCGAAACGTTCGCGGTCTTCCTGGCTCTGAAGACGCTCCCGGCCATCCTCTGGCACAGGATCATCATTTATGAAGTAGGGCATCACCGCACGATAGTGGGCAAAGAACGGTTCCATATCCACGATCAAATCTTTGAGCACCGGCAGCCCCAGAATCGGCTCAATCTGAATGCGGACGTGATCACCTGCCCCCAGCGTATTGACCAGCACTTTGCATGCCAGCCGGTTGACGCCGTTGATGCGCATCCCGTCCGACCCACAAACGCCGTGCGCACACGAACGGCGAAAGGCCAGCGTGCCATCCTGCTCCCACTTCACCCGGTGCAGCAGTTCAAGCACGCGATCGTTCGGTTCAACATCATCGAGCGTGTATTCGGCCCAATAGGGTTTGGCCTCAGCTTCCGGATCGAAGCGCCGGATTCGCAATGTAACCTGCATAACAATCCTCTTCCATTAACTGTAACTAATACACCCGCTCTTTAGGCTTGAATTTCTCATCCTTCGTGGCCAGCGACATGTCGACGGGCTTGTCATGGTTCAGGGTGACACCGCCCTCGTCAGTTCGATAGGCCAGGGTATGAACCAGCCATTTCTCGTCATCACGCTTGGGAAAGTCATCGCGCGAGTGAGCGCCCCGGCTTTCCTCGCGGGCCAGCGCACTCACGGCTGTCACTTCGGCGATATCCAGCAGGCAACCCAGCTCCCACGCCTCAAACAAATCCGTATTGAAGCGTTGGCCCCGGTCATCAATCACCAGGTCGTTGGCGTATTGATCCTTCAAGCGCCGGATCGCCTCGACCGCCTCCTGCATCCCCTCAGACGTGCGGAACACACCCACATGCTTCATCATGATCTGCTGCATTTCGGCCCGGATCTGGTAAGGTTTGCGCGAACCATTTGACCGGCGCAACCGGTCCAGTTCGGCTTCAATTTCTCCGGCGGGGTTGTCGGGCAATGGCGCGAACTCTGCTCCCTGGCAATAGGCCGCCATGTGCTTGCCCGCGCGACGGCCAAACACGATCAGATCGGTCAGGCTATTGGTTCCGAGCCGGTTTGCGCCGTGCACGCTCACACATGCCACCTCGCCCGCCGCGTACAGACCCGGCAGCGGCGTTCCCTGCGCGTCAATGATCGCCCGGCCATCGAGATCGGTCGGAATACCGCCCATGCCATAGTGCGCCGTTGGCTGAACCGGCATGGGTTCCCTGACCGGGTCTACTCCCAGGTACGTGCGGCAGAAGTCGAGAATGTCCGGTAGTTTGGATTCGACATCTTCGCGGGTGATGCGGCGATCTTCACCGGCCTCGGCCAGATAGCGGTTGACCGTCTCCGGCGTAATGTCCAGGTGAACATAACGCTTCCCCTTGATACCGCGCCCGGCTTCCAATTCCAGGTAAATCGCCCGCGAGACAACGTCCCGGCTGGCCAAGTCTTTGATGCTGGGCGCATATCGCTCCATGAATCGCTCGCCCCGGTCATTGAGCAGCACGCCACCTTCCCCGCGCACGCCTTCCGTGATCAAAATGCCCATCTTGTAGATGCCGGTCGGATGAAACTGGAAGAACTCCATGTCCTGCATGGGAACGCCGCGCCGGTAGGTGATCGCATTCCCATCCCCCGTGAGCGAGTGCGCATTGCTCGTGATTTCCCATACGCGTCCCCAGCCACCGGTAGCAAAAAGCACCGCCTTGCTGTGGAACACGTGCAATTCACCATCATCGATATTGACCGCCACCACGCCGACGACGGCGTCGCCGTTGCGGATCAAATCAACGACGTGATACTCGTCGAAGAACGTCACGTCGTTCTTGATGCATTGCTGGTAAAGCGTTTGCAGGATCATGTGTCCGGTTCGATCCGCCGCATGGCACGCACGCCGCACCGGCTGGCCCCCGAAACCGCTGGTGTGCCCCCCAAACCGCCGCTGGGAGATGCGCCCCTCCGGTGTGCGGTCAAACGGCAACCCCAAATGCTCCAGCTCGATCACCGCGCTGACCGCTTCTTCGGCCAGCACCAACGCTGCATTCTGGTCGGAGAGATAATCGCCCCCCTTGACGGTGTCGAATGCATGCCATTCCGGACGATCTTCTTCGAGATTGCCCAGGGCCGCGCCAATGCCGCCCTGCGCCGTCCCGGTATGGGATCGGGTGGGGTAAAGCTTGCTGATAACCGCCGTCTTCACCTGGCGCGAGGCATATAGCGCCGCCATCAAACCTGCACCGCCAGCGCCGATAATCAGCGCCTCATATTGATGTGTTTGCATAGTCGCCCTCTAACTCTTGTGACTTACCACAGTACCCGAATATACGATGTCAGGTCTTCAGCAATCCGGTAGGCTGTCTCATCGACCCCTTCAAGCAATGCCGCGATTCCGAGGACAATCAGTGCCGCCGCGCCAAAGACGATCATGTAATTCAGCGCACGATTGACAACCGGATGGTGCGCGTAATCGTTGACCACGTAACGTAATCCGTTGAAGCCATGAATCACGACCAGCGCCAGCAGCAGCCCATCGTATATTCGCCAGATCGCAACACCGGCGACAAGCATATCCCATCGAGCACCAACAAATTCGATGGCCTTCCCGGTCTCATTTAGCGCGTCGGTGCCAATGATATCAATGCCTCCGCCGGTGATGTCAAACACACCTTGCAGCACGTGCATCATCGCCAGATGCCCGAATACCAGCGGCAAAATCAGCAAACCGGACAGGCGCATGAACGACCATAACGATGCCTCAAACCGCCCTGGCAGATCGAACGTAGAGCGGCTACGTGCAATCAACCCATACAGAGCAGAGAGCACCAGCGCCGCCACAAGAATCACCACGAACCCCAGCACAAACTGCGCCTGCGTCCGGACAATCTCGTCCAGGCCGGCGATATCACGGTCTCCATCGCCGTAAAAATCCGCGACGTGGCCAAGCATCAAAACGAACGTAGGCGTAAGCACAATCGCCGTCGCCAGAAAAACCAGCATGGCCGCACGTTGTTGGTACTCCCACCATTCGGGCTTGTAATCCAGCAAAATAATGCGTAACCCGTTAAATGCGTGGTAGACGACACAGGCAACCAGGAAAAACTCGCCGATGGTAAACAAAGGGCTTTGATATTCGCGGATCGCCTGTTCGTAATCTTCCGGGTAAAACGCAGCCCAGGACGTATCAACAACGTGCAAAATCAAGAAAAGCACCGTCCCTAATCCTGAAAGGCGGTGCAGGACCCAACTCCATTGGCCAAGCGCCCCCCGGTACCGCAGCGTCTCAGTAACAGTTGTGACCAAAGATGTCATTACACTTTGCCTCCACGACAGGTAGTAACTCAAATTTCTACAGCCCGGCCCATCAGGCCAACAAGTGTGTGGTATACTAAAAACTCCCTTGCACTACCAATTGTCCTCCTGCCATCAGCCCTGGTGAATAACCAAACCACCATTTATTAGAAACGCACAAAATCGTTTGGAGCCAAAATAACCAACTGCTATACTCTACCATCAGAAGATATCACGAGCAACTCATTTGGGGCACAAATTCCCACCCTGACATCACAATTCGCGCGTGCCACGATCTGGTTGTTCGGGATTATCTTTTAACCAGCTATTGCGTGTCACACACTGTCTTTAGCTGATTCGCGTGTATACATTTCATTGCTCTTGAGGAGGTTATGTAAAGAATGGCAGAAGCACAGAAGAAGGGCCTGGAAGGCATTG
This sequence comes from uncultured Anaerolineaceae bacterium, assembly GCA_964611395.1. Taxonomy (GTDB): domain Bacteria; phylum Chloroflexota; class Anaerolineae; order Aggregatilineales; family Aggregatilineaceae; genus CAZSXY01. The sequence continues at coordinate 39,679 of CAZSXY010000001.1, forward strand.
TCATTGCCGACACCAAACTCAGCCGCGTACAGGGTGATATTGGGAGGCTGATCTACTGCGGGTATGACATTAAAGACCTGGCCGAACACGCCTCATTCGAGGAAGTAGTATACCTGCTTTGGCACACCAGGCTCCCCAACGCCGCAGAGCTTGAGACATTCCGCAAAACCATCACGGGCGAGATGGCCGTTCCCGATTCGCTCATTGAGACGATGAAGACCTTCCCTGCCAGCGCCCACCCCATGGGCGTGTTGCGGACCGCCGTTTCGATGCTTGGCCTTTATGACCCCGAAGCAGAAAATGGCAGCCCCGAAGCAAACCTGCGGAAAGCTATCAAACTGACCGCCAAGATCCCGACCATCATCGCCGCGTGGGCGCGCATCCGTGCCGGGAAAGAGCCTGTAGCGCCGCGCGATGATTTGGGGCTGGCAGCGAACTTTCTGTATATGCTCAACGCGGCTGAACCGAACCAAACTGAGGTTCAAGCCATTAACGTCTATCTCGTGCTTCTGGCCGATCACGGCACAAACGCCAGCACATTCACGAGCCGCGTCGTCACCAGCACCGATGGCGATATGTACAGCGCTGTGACCGCTGCCATTGGTTCCCTGAAAGGCCCCAAGCACGGTGGTGCGAACGAAGCAGCCATGCGCATGTTCGTTGAAGTCAGCCAGGCCGAAAGCGTTGAGCAGTGGTTCCGGGACGAAGTCAAAGGCAAAGGCCGCCGGATTATGGGTATCGGCCACCGTGTCTACAAAGCACCTGATCCCCGTGCAATTATTTTGGAAAAACACGCTGCGGCGCTGTGCGAACTCAACGATCGTTGCGAGCTGTTCCACGTAGCCCAAAAACTGGCTGAGCTTGCAGCACAGGATGAATACTTCATCGAGCGCAAGCTATTTCCCAACGTGGACTACTACAGCGCCATCGTGCTCGATGCTGTGGGCATAGCAACTGATATGATGACCCCCCTCTTTGCCATGTCTCGCATTGCGGGATGGTCGGCTCACATCATCGAGCAATGGGCCGATAATCGCCTGATCCGCCCCCGCGCCAATTACGTAGGCCCCGAAAATCTGCCATGGGTTCCGTTGGCGCAACGCCAATAGCGACTTTGCAGAAACCCGCCTGCCTATCGGTGACCAGGCTGATCGTCAGACAGTCTGGTCACTTTTTGGATAACCGGCTCGGCGCGGTATGCTAAAGTGCTGCTTGGTCTGTCTTGTCTTTCAAGAAAACGGGTTTAGTCATGTCACTCCGTTCGCGTACCAGCCCTGAAAACCGCGTCCTTCCGCTGGCGGAAGCCGTCACGTGCGTCCGGTCAGGCCAGACATTGGCCCTGGGGGGCAACATGCTATACCGTCGCCCCATCGCCTTTGTCTATGAACTGTTGCGGCAACCCGTTCCGCCGTCCGATCTCACCCTCCTGAGCTTTACAGCCGGTTACGGCGCTGACCTGCTGGTTGGGGCCGGTTGTGTCAGCACGATCCGCACCTGTTATTTCGGCCTGGAAGCCTTTGGTTTTGCCCCGATGTTCACTGCGGCAGCAAACGAAGGACGCATTCACATCATTGAAGAAACAGAGGCGAGTATTGCTTTTGGCATCCGCGCCCAACTGGCGGGGGTGGGGTTCATGCCCTCGACGGCCTGGTTGGGAACCGATCTACTCCGCTTGCGTCCTGATGTCAAAACGGTCGTCGATCCCTACAGCCACAAAACACTCGTGGCGTTCCCCGCCATCTCGTGCGACGTCGCCGTGATTCATGCGCTCGTCGCCGACCGGCGCGGAAATGCGCGGCTCAACAAGAACCTGGGTATCGATCCCGAACTGGCTCTTAGCGCGTCGACGGTCATCGTCACCGCAGAAAAAATCGTAGACAAGTTGACCGAAGACGTAGACCTGCCGGGGCTTTTCGTCTCGGCGGTGGCCCACGCGCCGCGCGGTGCGTGGCCGACGTCCGCCTACCCACTATACCCGATTGGCGGTGGGGAATTATTGCGGTACGTCGAGGCCTGTACGAACGGCAGCTTCGAAGACTACCTGCAAGAGGTGCTTCACCGTGTGTAAAATCACTTCTCCGCACTTTTACCTGACATCGAGTGGAACACGCGTATAATCTTAGACAACAAAGACCGTGACGGAGATAACCTGATGCAGATTTCACAGGCCCGCTGGAAGCGGGCAAGCGGCGGTCTGGTAGGTGTGCTTATTGTGGTGCTTGGTTTGATGCTGTGGGGGCATCTACTAACCAGTGGCCCGACCAGCGCCCAGGGAAACCAGCCGCCTGACACGCAAGAGCTGTTCGCGTCCTTCTGGGAAGCATGGGACTTGCTACACGACAATTATGTCGACCCACTGGATGACAACGCGTTGATTCAGGGCGCGATGGAAGGCTTGCTCCGGGCGGCCCAAGATGTCAGCGCGAGTATCTCGCTGCCCCCTTTGGCCGAAGCACCAGAAAATACGGACAAGCAGTTCGCGCCATTCTGGGAATTATGGACGGCCATCCATGAAACCTACCCCGATGTCGATGACAACGTGCTGCTGGACGGCGCTCTTTGGGGGCTGATGGCCGCAGTCGGCGACCCGCATACCGATTACATGGACCCAGAAACCTACGCCAACGTCATGGAAGGCATGAGCGGGGAATATGAGGGCATTGGGGCGACAGTGCGTCAGAACGAGGAATTCGGCGGGCTGGAACTGGTGTCGATCATCGAAGGTTCACCAGCCGAAGAAGCCGGTCTGCGGTCGGGGGATGTGATTGTCCAGGTCGAGGGCCAGGATGTTACGCCTCTCAGCCAGAACGAGATCATCGCCATGGTGCGAGGCCCGGCGGGAACCGCCGTGCGGCTGGGGATTCGACGCCCCGGCGTCGAGGGCATTCTCACGTTCGAAGTGGTGCGTCAGCGCATCAATGTTCCAAGTGTATCCAGCCGCATGCTAGAGGAAAACATCGGGTATATCCGCCTCAGCAGTTTTGAAGACCATACGGCCTTTGAGATGATCGAGACCCTGGAAACCATGAACGCCAACGATCTCAGCGGGTTGATCCTGGATGTGCGCGGCAATCCCGGCGGGTATCTCAACACATCGATCCAGGTCGCCAGCGCTTACCTCCCGGAGGGCAATGTGTTGATCGAGCGCACGCCCGATCGCACCACCGAGTACCCCCGCGTCGGCGACGTAATCGCGCCTGATGTACCGATGGTCGTGCTGGTCGACCAGGGGAGCGCAAGCGCATCCGAATTGATTGCGGGCGCTTTGCAGGATCACGAGCGGGCAACCATTCTCGGCACGCCAACGTTTGGCAAAGGTTCGGTGCAGCGGTGGTATGGGTTACCCAACGGCGGGGGCATACGCATCACGGTATCACGCTGGTTCACACCCAGCGGGCGCTCTGTGAGTGAATCCGGCATCCATCCGGATATCATCGTGCCCTACCAACCTGACGAAACCAACGGCGACGACAACCAGCTTGCTGCCGCCATTCAGGTGCTCCAGGGCACCTATGTGGCCGAACAGACAGCCCCAGAGGAGCGTGTGACTCAGTAAGCCCTTTGCGTGTTTCTAAGAACGTTCTAATGCTACTCTAACCGTCAGGCGCTATACTTTAAGTAAACATGCCCGCTCCTTCGCAGGCATGTTTGCATATCAGGTGTGAAACGTATCAGGCTCCCAAGGAGTGTGCGATGTTTTTCGACCCAACGTATATCCTGTATGTGATGCTGCCAACCCTGATCATCACCGGACTGGCGCAGGCCTGGGTTCGCGGGGCATACCAGAAATGGGGTAACATCCCCAACAGTCGCCGCGTCACCGGGCAACAGACCGCCCAAATCTTGATGCGCAACGGCGGAGTTAGCCCTGTAGGCCTAGAGGTTGGTCAAGGCGAACTGTCCGATCACTACGATCCCCGCGCGGGCGTTGTACGCCTGTCGCCTGGCGTTGCCACCCAGCCGTCTGTCGCTGCCATGGCAATCGCGGCACACGAATTCGGTCATGTTCAGCAGGACCAGCAGAACAGCCCCTTGATGGCGCTGCGGGCCATGCTGATCCCCAGCGCCACCCTGGGACCGCGTATCGGGTTTGGGCTTATCTTCCTGGGGCTGATCATGAATTTCACCGGCCTGGCCGTGTTGGGACTCGTGCTGTTCGCAGGCACGACTGTGTTCACCATTGTCACGCTGCCCGTTGAGCTGGACGCCAGCCGCCGCGCCTTGAAAATGCTGCGCGAAACCGGCCTGATCGCGAACGAGCAAGACGCGCAAGGGGCGCAGGCCGTATTGCGGGCCGCCGCATTCACCTACGTCGCGGCTGTGGCCACATCGCTCCTGACGCTCTTGTATTACGCCATGCTGGTCTTTGGCAACGACCGCGACTGACGTTAAACCACCCGGGGAGCTAAGCGATGGCCACGCCAGAACAACCTGCCGCCGACTACACCGTTGATGAAATCATGGCCGTTTGCATCGCGCGGCAGGTTGAAGATGGCGATGTTCTCGTCCAGGGACTCGCCACGCCCCTAGTTGCTGCCGGGTACATTTTGGCTCAACGCACCCACGCCCCAAATGCTTTCTTCGCCTCGGCCATTGGGCAAGGGATGGTTCAGGACTGGGCCCCGTTGGGTCTGGCAAAGGCCGAGGCGCTATGGTCTGGCAAAGCGATGGCCCATGCGAGCTTCGTCGTTCTGGTAGCCGATGCCTTGCGTGTCATAGCCCCAAAAGAGTTCTTCAGACCGGCCCAGGTTGATCCCGCCGGTAATTTCAACAACATTGCCATCGGCAAAAATGCCGCGCGGCCTCGTTTGAGACTGCCCGGCGCGGCGGGGATTCCGGATGTTTCCGTGTATTCGGAACACATGCATATGTATGTGCCGCGCCACTCACGCGCCGTGTTCGTCCCCGAACTCGACTGGCGCAGTGGTCTCGGCCATGTGCCGGAACGGCAACAGGGCAGCGGCCCGCGCTACCTCATCAGCGACCTGGGGCAATTTGACTGGGCGGGCGGGCGCATGCGGCTGATCACGCACCACCCTGGCGTCAGCATCCGGCGCATCCAGATGAAAACGGGGTTTGAGCTTGAAATCGCGCCTGATGTGCACGAAACACCCCCGCCAACCGTCGAAGAGATTCGCCTGCTGCGTGAGGAGATCGACCCGCTGGGCGTGCGACGATTGGAAACCCTCGCCGGAACGACCAGGCGCGACCATTTGCGCGAGATTCTGCGCCGTGAAGGAGTTCTCGGCTACGCAGGCCCGGCCTGATCAACCAATTCCCATCCCGCCCCCGACGCTGCTCGCAATGGCAACAACACCTTGAACGTGCTGCCGGGCAGCCGTCTTTCGTCGTACCCTTCGCTTTCCACCCAGACCATCCCGCCATGCGCTTCGACGGCCCCCTTGACGAAAGCCAGCCCTAAGCCGGGGCCGCCACCTTTGAACGAAGTCCTGCCGGATGAATGCAGGGCCACTTTGCCGATCTGGTAGAACTTTTCGAAGATAACCTGGTGATGCTTGGGATCAATACCGATTCCGGTATCCTGCACTACGATGGCCACCGACGGCCCCATCGCCTGTACCTCTGTCTGCCAGTAGGAGACCGTGATCTTCCCCCCATCTGGCGTGTACTTGATCGCATTGACAAGGAGCTGGTAAAAAATTTTGTAGATCAGGCTGGGGTCTGCATCGATCGGCGGCACATCGCCAATTTGCGTGATTTTCAGCAAAAGGTTCCGCTCGCTAAGCACCTGTTCAAATTCATGCTTTAACTCGGTCAACACGCTTTGCAACAACACCGGAACCCGCGACACGCGCAGCGTTTCGGTATCCAGCTTGGAAATATCCAACATGCCGTTCACAATCTCATGGAGGCGGGTTGTACCACGTATAATTCCGGCCACCACTTCGCTCAAGACCGCATCTTGTTGAACGCGCGGGTCATTCCGCAAGACATCAGCATAACCCTGGACGACCGTCAACGGCGTGCGCAATTCATGAGCCGCCACTTCGATGAAATCAAGCTTGGTCTGGTCCAGACGCGCCAGCGTCTGATAAGCTTCCCGCAGATCCGCCAGGGCCATCTGATCATTGGTGCGCAGCCGGTCGAACGTGATCCGCACCATGCGCCAGGCCAGACTGGGACTGGACGAAATGAGCTGGTAAAACACATCGCGCTCAAACTCAATCACGGTCGTGGGCTTCGTTGTGCGCACGTTGGCCGACCGCGGCTCATCTTGAATCAGCGCCATCTCTCCAAAAAAGTCGCCCGCCACGCTGTACCTGAGGACGCGTTCTTCATCCCCATCAAAGTGTTTTGTGATCGCTACCTCACCATCCACGATCACATAAAATACGTCTTCATATGCGCCTTCTTTGCAGATGAGCGTGCCGGGGGGATACGTCTGTGTGCGCACCAGCGTCGCAATCTCATGCAACGCATCTTCATCCAGGTCAGGAAATGCCTCGCGCAATTGACCGATCACATCAACATGCATGGGGG
>CAZSXY010000001.1:46279-82614 GCA_964611395.1 uncultured Anaerolineaceae bacterium
CCGTCGGCTCCCACCCACTTCTGCCAGCCGGTGGTGACGCCGGCTTCGACGGCCACGCGCGCTTTCACGGCAGGCGGAAGCACCGTGTCACGATAGTCCTGAGGCTGCCGCTCAAATCGTTCCCAACTGGGCATACTGACCACCCGCGCCCCGATCCCCTCGCCTGCCAGCAGCTTCTGGGCCTCTAGAGCCAAGTGCACTTCGGACCCGCTCGCCAGCAACAGTACCTCGACGTTGCCATCCGGCGCGTCCGACAGGACATAAGCCCCGCGCTCCACCCCTTCCAGAGTGCCAAGCGCCGCATCCAGCACCGGCACATTCTGACGGGTGAGCACGATCACGGTCGGGTGCTCGCGGTTCTGGATGGCGCAGCGCCACGCCGCTGCCGTCTCGTTCGCGTCAGCCGGACGAATCACGTCCAGGCGGGGAATGAGTCGCAACGACATGACGTGCTCAACCGGCTGGTGCGTCGGGCCATCTTCGCCCAAACCAACGCTGTCATGCGTGAACACATAGATCGGCGCGAACTCACTCAACGCCGCGACGCGCATGGCCGGACGCATATAATCGGAGAACACGAGGAATGTCGCGCTATAGGGGATCACCCCCCCATGGGCCACCATGCCGTTGACAATCGCGCCCATAGCATGTTCGCGCACGCCAAAACGCAGGTTGCGATTGCCGTACTGCCCGGCCTGGAAATCACCGGTCAGCTTGATGGCCGTTTTCGTCGAGGAATCAAGGTCTGCCGCCCCACCGAGCAAGCCCGGCAAGCGCGGCGCAATCGCGTTCAAAACTGTTCCGGACGCGTTACGGGTGGCGATCTGCTCACCAGCCTCAAACACCGGCAGGTCAGCGTCCCATCCATCCGGCAACGTCCCGCCCAGCATGTGCTGCCAATCGGCGGCCTTCCCCGGTTGATTCGCAGCCCAGGTATCGAACACGCGTTGCCATTCGGCCTGTGCCGCCTCGCCACGTACAACCGCCTGCCGGAAGTGCGCCAGCACATCATCAGGCACCAAGAATGGCGGTTCCTGTGGCCAGCCGAGATTTTGCTTCGTCAGGGCCACCTCGTCCTCGCCAAGCGGCGAACCATGCACCTTCGCTGTACCGGCCTTATTCGGGCTGCCGTACCCGATAACAGTCCGAATCATGATCAACGATGGGTGTTCTGCATCAGTCCGCGCTTCATGGATGGCTGCTTCGATTGCAGCCAAGTCGTTTCCGTCTTCCACGCGCAGCACCTGCCAGCCATAGGCCTCAAACCGTCTGGCCACGTCTTCGGTAAAGGCCATGTCAGTGCTACCATCCAATGAGATCAGGTTGTCGTCGTACAGGTATATCAGTTTTCCTAGCTTGAGATGTCCGGCCAATGACGCTGCTTCTGCCGCCACACCCTCCATCAAATCGCCATCGCTGACAATCGCGTAGGTGTAGTGATCAACGACGGTGTGGTCGGGCGTATTGAACAGCGACGCCAGGTAGCGTTCGGCAATCGCCATCCCTACCCCATTGGCAAAACCCTGCCCCAGCGGGCCGGTAGTCAGCTCAACACCAGGCGTCAAACCGGCTTCGGGGTGGCCGGGCGTGATGCTCCCCCACTGGCGGAATTGCTTGAGATCATCCAGCGTCACGTCGTATCCGGTGAGATACAGTAACGCGTAGAGCAGCATCGACCCATGCCCCGCCGACAGTACGAAGCGGTCACGGTCGGCCCATTTGGGATCACGCGGGTTGTGCTTGAGAAAGCGCGTCCACAGGACGTAAGCCATGGGCGCGGCCCCCATTGGCAGCCCCGGATGGCCCGAATTGGCCTTCTGGATGGCGTCAACAGCCAGCATCCGAATGGTGTTTATGGCTTTGCGATCAAAATCATTCATGTGTCCCTTCCCAGTGAATCTGTTGCTAGCGCAGCTTCGCCGGCCTCAATGGCCAGCACGGTTGATAGTGAGTCGGTCGTCTTTAGTGATTACATCAAGACAATTGTAGCCATGCTACCAGACTACGCATAAATCGGCGGGGTGTGTTATGCTATTCATCGAACAGGCATTCGGCGCAAACCGCCCGCACAAAAGATAGAGTCAGCACCATGAACGACGAACTTGACGCATTCCTCGATGATGATTTCTTTGAAGCTTATTGCATGACCTGCAAGCAAAAGACGCCTATGGAAAACCCACAGGCTATCTGGACGCGACGCGGCGCACCGGGCACACGCGGCACCTGCTCTATTTGCGGAACCACTGTGTTTCGCATGGGCAAAACCCCCGCTCATGACAAACTGAAGCGACCGGAGCCGGTGCAAGTTACCGAATCACAGGCAGGCAAAAGGAGCCGCAAAGTCCCCCAGGCAGTCACGTACATCAATTATAGCGTGACGGACGCCGAGTTTGCCGAGATTCTGGCCGAAGACCTCAACCGCGCCGGTATTCAAACATGGTTGCCTGGGCCAGAAGCCGACAATGTGCAATGGGCCACCGGCGTTCACCCGGCGTTGGTTGAGTGCAAGTCAATGATAGTCATCCTGACGCCACTCGCGATTAAGGCCACGAACGTCCGTGAGGGCATCGAGTTTTTCATCAAGGCGCGAAAACCGATTGTTGTTGTGCAACTCGAGCCTGCCGAAGTGCCGGACGTATTGCGCCGCAAGCCCCGGTTCGATTTCTTCGGCGATGACTACAAGCAACAATTCCGCCAACTGGTACAGGCCTTAACCGGATAGCCCGGTTTGACTGGTAACGCCGTCTTGTTGCGCCCGCGTGGTGTTTGCTCCTCACACGGGCGCTTCCGTTCAGATCAATAGGCACGCCGGATCAGAAATGCGGCATATTGCCTGATCAGGTCTTGTGTATCATTCGCTATGCCGGTAGCGTCCAGGTGGTTCATCGCTGCTTCGTAATATTGCCTGGCAACGCGATCCGTTGCTGTTTCCGCGCCAACACGCGCGAGAATTTCGAGCACAATCGCTACATCGCCGTCGGTTAATGCTTCCTGTCCGTAGATACGCGCCAGGGTTTCCCGGTCGCCCCCAGAAGCTTTCTCAAATGCCACCAACACCGGATAGGTCTTCTTCTTCTCGCGAATATCGCTTGTCGCCGGTTTTCCCGTCCTGGTCTCGTCTCCCCATACGCCCAGGTAGTCGTCACGAACCTGGAACGCCACCCCCAGAGAGCGACCGAAGGCCGCGTACGCCATGACAACCTGCTCATCACCCGTGCTGAGCAAAGCGCCTATCTTTGCTGCCGCTTCAATCAGCGTGCCCGTTTTATGTGTGATCATAGTGATGTAGTCGTCGGGTGTTACCTGGTTGCGTCTTTCAAAGTCGATATCGAGTACCTGCCCCTCAGCGGTCCACAGGCACGCCTGCGACATGACGTGACCAACACGGACAACCTTTTCTGCCGAAATTCCGGCATCCAGCAACCGGCTGACGGTTAAATTAGCCAGGGCGTACAGGCCATCACCGGCATTGATCGCCTGGTCACTGCTCCAGCGTACCCACACCGCCGGACGATGACGGCGTTCCAACGAACGATCCATGACATCATCATGAATCAGGGTGAAATTGTGCAAGAACTCAAGGGCTGCTCCCGCCGGCAGTACGTGTTGGTATTCGCCGCAAACCGCCCTGGCAACCAATGCCATCAACACCGGGCGAATCTTTTTTCCCGACACGTTCTTGCCCAATGAAGCGCCTTCCGCGTCCCATCCAAACTGGTAATCGATGATGTCCCATAGCAGGGGGGCCACACCGGCCTGTTCCTGGCGCGCCTTGCGCATTTCGGCATCGACATCGGCCAGGATGGAAGCAAAAAGCGCTTCGTAGGAACCAGTCATCATTTCCCCTTTCAACGTCACAGCTTCGGCTGGCAACTCCCCCCATTCTACGCATTTTTCAGCAAACCGCCCATGTTTTACCGTTGCCGGGCGTCCGCAAACGTTTTACACTTCATCACGAATTCGTGACAAACTATTTTCAGGTAGATGTTCATGCCACAAGCAATTCATGTTTCAGCCCCTGGCAAATTGATGTTGCTCGGCGAGCACGCAGTTGTTCATGCGCGGCCCTGCCTGGTCACCGCTATGGATTCGCGCCTGCATATGACCATGACGCGGGATGACGCGGGCGACAAACTCATAATCCGTGCCCCAGACGTTGGCGTTGAGCATGTTGAAGGGCAGGTCACAAACGCTTTCCGGCATGGGCAAACCCTGGCGCGGGGCACACGGTTTATCGAGAGCAGCCTTCAAGTGTTCCGCGAACATGCTGGCCTGGCGGGAAGCCTTTCCATCGAAACCCGCAGCGATTTTTCCAGCCGGTTGGGATTGGGCAGTTCATCGGCGACGGTGGCCTGTACGCTTTATGGGCTGGCCCAGGTAACCGCCGTGTCGTTGTCGCAACGCCAGTTGTTCGAGCTAGGCCTCGAGGCAATCAGGCGCGTGCAACGTACCGGCTCCGGTTTTGATCTGGCAGCGGCCATTTGGGGGGGCACGCTCTTTTACGACAACGCCAACCCGCGTGTCATTGCGCCGATCGACGTCCCCGATTTACCGCTGGTTGCCGCCTACTCCGGCATCAAAGCCGACACCGCCACATACGTTCAGCGGGTCACCCAACGGCTCCAGGCGCACACGTCCGCCATGACGCACATTTTCGATGCCACGCGAGACCTCGTGCTCGAAGGCCGTGACGCTTTACGACAACGCGCCTGGCCACAGTTCGGGGAACTCATGGATATACAACACGGATTGGCCCACGCGTTGGGGGTGGATATTCCTCAAACGGCGAAAATGGTTTTCGCGGCACGCGACGCCGGGGCCTTTGGAGCCAAGCTCAGCGGGGCTGGCGGGGGTGATTGCATCATCGCCCTGACCCCTCCCCAAGAGCGCGCCCGCATTGAAGAAGCCCTCGAAGCCACCGGGGGTGAAATCATCCGGGTTGCGCCCCACGCGCCGGGCGTTCGCATTGAATCAGAAAGGTAACCTGATGCCGTTTCAAAAAGCAACGGCCACAAGCTGCGCCAACATCGCGTTTGTCAAGTACTGGGGCCGCAAGGATCACGCCCTGCGTCTACCCCTTAACTCGTCCATCTCGATGAACCTGGACAACGCAACGACCGTCACAACCGTTGCGTTCGACCCGACGCTGCAAGAAGACATCATCACCATAGAAGGCATGCAACAAACACCGGCAAAGGCTGTGCAGCGCGTCAATGCGCACCTGGATCGCGTGCGAACGCTGGCAGGAATCGACGCCCGTGCGCGGGTGGCATCGCGCAACTCCTTCCCGATGGGGGCGGGAATCGCATCGTCAGCGTCAGCATTCGCGGCATTGACCGTCGCGGCCTGTGCCGCCGCAGGTGTTTCGCCGGATGAACGCCAGTTGACGGTACTGGCCCGGCAAGGGTCAGGCTCAGCCTGCCGGTCGATACCGGCGGGTTTTGTGGAATGGCACGCCGCCGACACCAGCGACGAATCGTTCGCCGAAACGATCGCCGCGCCTGAGCACTGGGACCTGCGCGACCTGATAGCCATCGTTCAGACCGAACACAAGAAAGTAGGGTCCACCAAAGGCCACGAGCTTGTAGGCCCCAGCCCGTTTGCAACCGCCCGCCTTGCCGAAGCCCAACGCGCCGTCCCCATCATCCGCGAGGCGATTCTCGCCCGCGATTTTGCAACGTTCGGCGAGGAAACGGAACAGGAAGCCATCCGTATGCACGCCGTCGCCATGACATCGCGCCCCAGCCTGATTTATTGGTCTGCGGAAACAATCCGCATCATGCACGCTGTCCACCAATGGCGCGACGATGGCCTGCCCGCGTACTTCACGATCGATGCGGGTGCTAATGTTCATGTCCTGTGCCTCGGAGCAGATGCGCCGCATATCGAAAACGCGCTGCGCACCATACCGGGCGTGCAAGACGTCATCGTCAACCGGCCAGGGCCGGGCACGCGCCTGATAGACCAGCATCTGTTTTAGCCGGGGAATTGGGGGCGCTGGAATCAAAAAGCCGGCCTCACCATGCGGCCAGCTTTTGTGGTACCCCCACCAGGACTCGAACCTGGGCCTTTGCCTCCGGAGGGCAACGCTCTATCCTCTGAGCTATGGGGGCGAAGTACGCCCAATTGTACCAGCATTGGTACAAGCGTCAAGCCTCGGTCGCGCCCTGCTCGTCCCTCAACATGGGCGCAATCTCGGCGTTGCTGACGCGCAGTAGCTCGGCGGTCTTGATTTTCAGCAATGCATCGATCCCGCCTCCGCCCGCGTAGACGACCTCATGTTGCTGGATCGCCGGGTCCATAAACACCGGCATCGGCGTTTTGAGGCCGACAGGCGGCACCGTACCCACAGCATAGCCACTAATCGCCAGCACCTGGTCAACATCGGCCAGCTTGACCTTCTTGCGGTTGACGTTCAAACGCGCTGCCAGTTTGCGCGGATCAACCCGACGCACGCCGCAACCATAAACCAAAAACGGGCGATCATCCACCAGGAATATAACCGACTTGACGATCTGGTCGACAGCCACGCCCAGCGCCTCGGCAGCAGCAGGAACGGTGGGGGTCGGCGCACCCGGATATACAATCCGAGCGTCGATTCCGTGATCATCGAGATACGCTTGCAGATGTGCCGGACTCAGCGGCTGGTCTGCGAGACTCTCGCTGGCATCCACAAAAAACAGTTCGACGTGTTCTCCGGCAAAGGCCATCAAGTCCTTACCGGCGGCCACACCCTCCGGCGAGCGCAAGGCCGCGTCGAGTGCCTCAAACGACTCGAAGAAGATTTCAACCATACGGCCATAGGGCGACTCCCCGCGAGCACTCCCAATGACCTGGCCCTCGCGTATGTCTTTGATACCGGGCATCTTGCGCAAAAGTGCCATGTTACGGGCATACCGCAGATCAAAGTTCCCCGTTTGAGCCGCTCGCCGGATAAGCAGAACAAGTTTGATCATAATTCCTCGCCAGTGTTCAGGTAAGATTACCGAATATGAATCGCTGTAGTAATTAGGGGTTCGTGCGCCGGAAATTGCGTCCGAAAATAATGCCAACCAGAAACGCAATCACAACCGCCTGCCAGGGTTTCGACTGGACGATTTGGGTTGCATCGCCGGTCATCTGATCAAACGTGTGTCCGTGCAAATACACGGCGGCGCGTTCGAGACTTCGCGCCAATTGCTGCGCCTGGCGGATGGCATCCTCGTCAGACGAACGAAACGCTTCGGCCCGAATATGCTCGGCAGCAACAATCAGTTGATCGGCTGCCGCCTCTTTGGTCGCATAAGCTCGTTGCACAACGGAACGCCTCGCATCCCGCAAGGATGTCCAGGAGCGCGCACCGGCATCGGTCACACCGTCTTGCTGATTACTCTTCTGATCCACCAGTTCCTCCCGTGCGAGCCAGCACCTCAATTGTCGCTCACCCACAAACATGCTACCATACAAACACGAGAAAGTGGTATTTCTATTCCAACGATCGATGGTGTGCTATTAGTTTTTCGGGTGGTAATCATGAGCGCTCCCAATATGTCCTACCCCCGTCAGGTTCCCCAACCTTACTATCGCCGGCGTCACCGCCAACAACATCTCAATCCCTGGATACTCCGCCTGGTTCTGCTAACCCTGACCGGGGCCGTCCTGCTAGCATTCATCTTCGTGATCATAATCACCGGCTACGAATTCCTGCACCAGGATCAAATATATCCCGGCGTCTCGACGATCTTCGGGCTGGACATCACCGGCATGACACGCCAGGAAGCTATAGCCGCGCTCTCAAAGCAGTTTACGTATGACGAACGGGCAACGTTCGTCTTTCGCTACGGCGATCAAGCGTGGGAGTTCACCGCCGGTGAACTGGGCGTGATGTTCGATGCCGAAGCGACGGTAGATGTGGCTTACAATGCCGGGCGTGACGGTAGCTTTGTCGAAAACGTCCTCTCACAACTGGAGATTCGGTCAAACGGCTACCCCGTCACACCGGTTATCACCTACAACCAGACCTACGCCGAGCGCATTCTGAATGACATCGCCCACTCGTACATCAACCGGCCCGTTCTCGATGCCACGCTGACGATTCGCGACGGGCACGCCGTCGCCTCACCCAGCCAGATCGGGCGTACAGTGGACATAGAAGCCACATTAGCGGCCCTGCGGCAGGAAATCACCTCGCTGGCGACGCACAGTGAAATCAATCTGGTGATTCATGAAACGCCACCCACCGTTTGGGATACAGGAGACGCAGCGGAACGCGTGAATCTGGCCTTATCAGGGCCGGTAGAGTTTTACGTGGCCCCGGAAGATGGCACCGGTAAAGGCCCGTGGGTCGCGCAAGTTAGCTCGCTGGAGCAAATGCTGATCATCGAACGCGTCAACAACCCAGACGGAACCGCCGCCTACGAGGTTGCTATCAACCTGGATGACCCTCGTGCTTTTTTGGCTGACCTGGCTCCGCAACTCACTGTTGAACCTCAAAATGCGCGTTTCGTCTTCAACGATGAAACACGCCAACTCGAAGTCATCCGGAACAGTATCAATGGCCGGGCACTTGATATCGAGCAAACCGTTGCCCAATTCGAGCAAGCCGTGTTTGCCACGAATCCCTCAGAGCGCCGCGTGAAGTTAGTATTCCAAGACATTCCTGCCACTATCCCCGATACGGCGACAGGGGCCACACTCGGCATCACCGAAAAAGTCGTACAGAAAACAACGTACTTCTACGGTTCTTCGGCAGCACGCCGTAAGAATATCGAAGTGGCCGCCGCCAATTTCCACGGCCTGGTCATCCCGCCGGGCGGGGTTTTCTCGTTCAACGAATGGCTGGGTGATGTCAGCGTCGAAACAGGGTACGAACAAGGTCTCATCATCGTCGGCAACCAGACAATTACAGGCGTAGGTGGCGGCGTCTGCCAGGTCGCTACGACGGCCTTCCAGACCGCATTCTATGGGGGATTCCCGATCCTCGAACGGGTTGAGCACGCCTACCGCGTGGGCTATTACGAGGAAGGTGAAGGCCCTGGCATGGACGCGACCGTTTATTCGCCCATCGTCGACTTCCGGTTCCTGAACGACACGCCCTATCACCTGCTCATCGAAACGTATGTCAACCGGGCCAACAGCACGGTCACATGGAAGTTCTACAGCACCAGCATGAACCGCCGCGTCGTGAAAGAAGGCCCCTACGTTCGCAACCAAACCCCTGCCCCGCCACCCATCTACCGGGCCAACCCGGAACTGGCTCCGGGGCAAATCCGCCACGTGGACTACGCGACCAGCGGGGCCGATGTCTACGTTTACCGCACCGTATATGAGGGCGACCGCGTGATCATTGACCGCGAGGAATTCTACAGTCACTACGTGCCCTGGGCCGACCAATACGAAGTCGCGCCGGGCGACCCCCGCATCAACGGCTGATTGCGGCAACCTTGAGCGCAGACGGGCATCTCACCGGGGTGCCCGTTTTTTATTGCGCCTGGATACTCATTGCGCCGAACACTTGTTCGCGCTAGACTAGTGATGACTTGATACAGGAAGCCCGATCTGCGGAGCCGACGAGATGGCCAAAGCGCGTGTATACTTCGAATGTCAGAGCTGCGGGCGGCGCTCGCCCCGCCACATGGGCAGATGCCCGAACTGCGGCGAATTTAACACGATGATCGAAAAGATAGAGGAACCGGACGCCGGAGCAGGCTCCCACCGCGCCATGCGCCCACCCCGTTCATCCCCGCAACGCCTGGGTGATGTGTCTGCCGAGGGGGGTGAGCGCTATCCGGTTCCGGTCGATGAGCTGTCTCGCGTTCTGGGTGGCGGGCTTGTTCCCGGAAGCGTCGTACTGGTCGGCGGTGATCCGGGTATCGGCAAGAGCACGCTCCTCCTACAAATGGCGGCACTCATGGATCCGATCGCCGGGCCGGTGCTCTACGTCAGCGGGGAAGAAAGCGCGCGCCAGATCAAAATGAGAGCCGAACGCCTGGGCGTAAAGGCCGGGGGTGTCTATCTTGTCACAGAAACCGAGGTCGGCTCCATCCTGGCGCACGTTGAGCACATCCAACCGCGCCTGTTGATTGTGGATTCAATTCAAACCACGTACTTCGAAGGGAAAGCCTCTGCGGCTGGCAGCGTCAGCCAGGTCCGTGAGTGCGCCAGCCAGTTCCGCGAGCTGGCCAAGAACAGCGGCATTGCCATATTCCTGGTGGGGCACGTGACGAAGGAAGGCGTAATCGCCGGCCCCCGCGTCCTCGAACACATCGTAGATACAGTCTTGTACCTGGAAGGCGATCGCTTCCAGGCTTATCGCCTGTTGCGCAGTGTGAAGAATCGCTTTGGCCCCACGAGCGAAGTAGGCGTCTTTGAAATGCGCGACCGGGGCCTGGTCGAAATTACGAACCCGTCCGAAGCGTTCATTGCCGAGCGCGTCGTCAACGCCCCCGGCAGCGCCATCGCCGTCACCCTTGAAGGCACGCGCCCGCTACTGGTAGAAGTGCAGGCGCTTGCCAGCCAGACCGTCTACCCGAACCCGCGCCGCACCGCCAACGGCATTGACTTCAACCGGATGTGGCTGATCACGGCTGTGTTGACCAAGCGCGTCGGCATCAAGCTTTATGAAAAAGACATCTTCATCAATGTGATCAGCGGCCTCAAGATCGACGAACCGGCCGCCGATCTCGCCATCGCCGTCGCCATTGCATCGAGCGCGTGGGATGTGCCTGTGCCCGCGGACATGGCGTTTGTCGGCGAGATCGGGTTGAGCGGCGAACTGCGTGCGGTGAGCCAGACCTCAACACGCATACGCGAAGCGGCCAAGCTTGGCTTCAAACGCGTCATGGTTCCGCGCACCTTCCGCCGTGAGGAAACACCTCCCGACGGCGTCGAAATCATCCCCGTGCGGAGCGTTTCGGACGCGCTGGACACGGCGCTTCCAGGCCATCGCTAAGCTTCGCCGTGCCTGCTGCAATCCGTTCTACTGGTCTCCCACACACCTTCTCACACGTGCACCTTGCCACCCACACCGGCGGGCACGTCGCCTATACTTGGGACCCAAATCAACCGCTTGTCATTCTTGGAAGATGCGGATAATATAGTGGTACAGTTAGGGATGTAGTTTCGTACCACGGTTGCAGTTAGGAACTCGATCGCGGTTAGGCAAGTCCATCCTCGAATGGATGTTGACGGCAAGCAATAATCTCGTGGCATAAACCACGAGTGTATCAGCAACCCGAAATGCCCGGATCACCCGAAAAAGGTGCCAAGCGCCCGTAAAACCAAGCGTATACGTCCGGGCCAGCCGATGATGAGATCGTCCTCTGCGAGTAGCAGGAAGGGCACGCAGCAGTCGGCCCAGAGAGCCGGGGATTTGCACAGTGATCGTGCGCTGAACAATGGTTTGTTTGTCCAGTCCCGCGTAATGGGGATGACAGAACGGTGATCGTTAGCGGCTCCAACACAATTGAGCCGTGTGGTGATGATCACCTGATTCAGCCAGATCATTCTTCTGAGCGGTCATATGCTCAGAGATAACCGAGTTTCCTACGTAGCGTTTGCCAACAGCCGTGGCGCGTTTACCACGGCTGTTTGGTTTTGAGGACGCGAACAGTGGGCCGCATCATCACGGCGCTGGAAGTCCAAAAGCGCAACAAAGAACGGGTCAATGTGTACCTGGACGGAGAATTCGCTTTTGGGCTACCGATCATCGAAGCGGCACGGCTCAAGAAAGGGCAAGTTTTGTCTCAGGCTGAGATAGACGCCCTTTGTGCCACAGATGCCGTTGCGCGTGCCTTTGATCATGCGGTCCGGCTTCTGGCCCGCCGCCCCTATAGCAGCGCTGAGATTCGCCGCAACCTGGAATCGAAACGTATAGCCTCGACTGTGATTGATGAAGTTCTCGACCGTCTGGTTGAAAAAGGCTACGTCGATGATCGAGCTTTTGCCCAGTACTGGATCGAGAACCGAGAACGTTTCCGCCCGCGCGGCCCGCGTGCACTTCGCTACGAGCTACGCCAAAAAGGCGTCCCTGACGCGATCATCGAGGAAGTATTGGCTCCGCTCGATGTGCATGACTCGGCCCGGCGTGCTGCCCGTGAACGAGTGCGCCGCCTGAAAGGGCTGCCCCGACCAGAAGCCCGGAACAAACTGGGGCAATTCCTGGCCCGGCGCGGGTTTGGATATGACATCATTCGCGACGCAGTTGATGACATATTGACCGAGCTAGAAATAGAACAACCGGATACCTTTACAATCGACGACACCATGAACGAGGAGTAAGCCCTATGGAAATCGTATTAGCCCTGGTCGGGCTGGCGATTGGCGTTGGGCTAGGAGCAGGCGGCCTGTTGGTATACCAGACCATCCGGGGCACCAACGGGATTCGCCAGGCAGAAGAAGACGCACAGCGCATCATTAGCGCGGCAGAAAATCAGGCCAAGCAGATCACAGTTGATGCGCGTGACGATGCGTTACGCATCCAACGAGAAGCTGAAGACAACGCCAAAAAACGTCGTGCCGAACTAGAACGTGAAAGTGATCGCCTTCAAAAGCGCCGGGAAGACCTCGATGCCCGGTATGAGCGACTGGAGACCCGCGAACAAACACTCAACAAGCGGCAAAGTGCGCTCGACAAACGTTTTAATGAAGTCACCGCCATGTACGAGGAGCAAAAAGCGGAGCTGGAGCGCGTCGCCGGAATGACACGCGAAGAAGCACGCGAAGAACTGCTGCATCTCGTCGAAGAAGAGGCCCGCCAGGACATGGCGCGGCGCATCCGCGAAGTCGAAGAAGAAACCAAGCTCGAAGCCGACGCGCGCGCCAGAGACATCATCGCCCTGGCCATCCAACGCATTGCGTCAGAACACGTAAACGAGATTGCGGTGAGCGTGGTTCCGCTACCCTCTGACGAAATGAAGGGACGGATCATCGGACGGAACGGGCGCAACATTCGTTCGTTCGAGTTGGCAACCGGTGTCGATGTCGTTGTCGACGACACGCCCGAAGCAGTTACGATTTCGAGCTTTGATCCGATCCGGCGTGAGGTCGCCAAGCGGGCCATGGAAAAACTCGTACTCGATGGTCGTATCCATCCGGCCCGCATCGAAAAGCTGGTTGCGGATGCCCGCAAAGAAGTTGAGCGCATCGTCCGTGAAGAAGGCGAGCGAGCCGCATACGAGGCTGGCGTGCCGGGCCTGCACAACGAGATTCTCAAACTGCTGGGGCGCTTAAGATTCCGCACCAGCTACGGGCAGAACCAGCATGCTCACGCAATCGAGACGGCGCACATCGCCGGGATGATCGCCGCCGAGCTAGGAGCCGATGTCAGCGTGGCCAAGGCGGGTGGCCTGCTGCATGATATCGGTAAAGCCATTGACCACGAAGTCGAAGGAACTCACGCCCAAATTGGCGCAGAATTCGCCAAACGCTATGGGGTTCCGGCAAAAATCGTTAACTGCATCGCGTCGCACCACCACGAAGTAGAACAAGAATACGTCGAAGCGATGATCGTGGAAGCTGCCGACGCTATCTCCGGTGCGCGTCCTGGGGCCCGGCGCGAAAGCCTCGACACGTACATTCGCCGCGTGAAAGCGCTTGAAAACATCGCCAAAGAGTTCGAGGGCGTTGACCAGAGTTACGCACTCCAGGCCGGGCGTGAAGTGCGTATTATGGTCAAACCCGAAGAAATCGATGATCTGGCGGCCACGCGCCTGGCTCGTGAGATCTCGCACCGTATCGAAGAAACGATGCAATATCCGGGGCAGATCAAAGTGACGATCATCCGCGAAACGCGGGCGGTTGATTACGCCAAGTAACCCTCTACGTCTGAATGGTGACGGCGGGCGACGATGCCCGCCGTTTTTGTTTCCACAGCCCCCAACGGCATTTTAAAATGACAGATTACGGCCAACGCCCTTACACAATGGGGGCGAACGGGAACTTTTCGACACCCTGCGGCGTCTTAGGCGTAGCAAGAGAAACAATTTACGCCCAAACACCGAGGATTGGAGGAAGACCATGAAACGCACGGTTGTATTTTTGTTGATGAGCGCGCTCCTCGTCGCGGCGGTGTCGCCAGCTCTGGCCTATACGAGCGCTGACGGCCAGCAAGCACGTTTTCCGTTTTTCCGCACGGAGGGCGTGGTCATCGAATCGCACCGCGTGACTGTTGACATTGACAACCAGGTTGCCAAAACGCGCATCGAGCAGGTTTTCTACAACGACAGCAACCGCATGGCTGAGGGCACATACGTGTTCCCGCTGCCGGTCGGGGCTGCCGTCTCAGACCTGATCATGTGGGTCGATGGCAAACCGATCGAAGCCCGGATTCTCGATGCCGATGAAGCACGCGATATCTACGATGAAATCGTGCGCCGGATGCGCGATCCGGCCCTGTTGGAATATATTGGCGCGGGCGCGATCCAGGCCAGCGTGTTTCCGATCCAGCCGTTTTCCGAGGTAAAGATCGAGATCGAATACGGGCAACTGCTGCCGGTCGAAAACGGCCTTGTACACTACGAGTACCCGCTACGCACCGACCACCTGACCCGCCGCCCGGTTGAGCAAATCAACATCAGCGTCAGTGTACGTTCGAATGACGCAATCAGCACCATTTATTCGCCAACGCACGCCATTAGCGTCGTGCGAGATGGTGAATTCGCTTTCAGGGCAGGCTACGAGGCCACCTATGTACGCCCTGATAGCGATTTTAGCCTGTACTATGGCCTGGCCAGCGAAGAGATTGCGGCCAACGTGTTGTCATACCGCGAAAGCGCCAACGAGGACGGGTTTTTCACGTTGATGATCACCCCCCCGGTGACCGTCACCGAAGACCGCGTAATTCCCAAGGATGTGATCATTGTCTTAGACCAGTCCGGTTCGATGTTTGGCGACAAATGGGAACAGGCTCGTGACGCCGTCAAGTTGGTGCTGGACAGCCTCAACCGTCGTGATCGCTTCAATCTGGTAGTCTTCAGCACCGGCTACCGTATTTATGCCAGCGAATTGCAGCCTGTATCGGAAGTGGAAGACGCCAAAGACTGGATCGAAAACCTGGAGGCGCTCGGCGGCACAGACATTGACGGCGCGCTGCGCGCTGCGATGCGCATGGCTGACCGCGAACGCTCCACCGTCGTGCTATTTTTGACCGACGGCCTCCCCACGGAGGGGGAAACCGATACCGCCGCAATCCTGCGGAATGTCAAAGACATCGCACCGCCTAATGTGCGCATTTTCACGTTTGGGGTGGGCGACGATGTGGACACCTTTTTGCTTGACCAGTTGCACCAGGAATTTCGCGGCACTGGGGTATATGTGCGGCCCGGCGAACGGATCGACGACGAAGTCAAGAGCCTGTACAACAAGATCAGCGCCCCCGTGCTGACGGACATCCGCATCGAAATTGATGGGGTCAGGGTAGATGACATGTACCCCTCAGCGCCATTGCCAGACCTGTTCGTGGGCACACAGTTGATCCTTGTCGGGCGTTACCGCGATGGGGGGACGGCAACCGTGCGCCTATCTGGCCAACTAGACGGGCGGCGGAAGGTCTTCGAATACGAAGTGAACTTCCGCAAGAACGCCGGGGGTGAAGCGTTCATCCCGCGCCTGTGGGCGACACGGAAAATCGGCGCGCTCCTAAACGCCATCCGGCTTTACGGCGAAGACCCGGAATTGGTGGACAGTATCGTTCGACTGAGCATCCGCTATGGGATCATCACCCCATATACCTCGTTTTTGATCACCGAGGACGACATTTTCACCCAGCAAGGACGCGAAGAAGCCCAAATGATGTTTGAAGCGGAAGCGGATGCATCGTTTGGCGAGACATCTGGACAGGTCGCTGTCGACGCCGCCGAAGCCGCTGCCGGCCTATCCAGCGCCAACGCCCCGATGGAAGCCCCGATGCCCACTCAAACATTTCGTGACGGTGATCTCAGCGGCGGTGAGGGAGGCGCCGGGCCCGCTGTCGATCAATCTGGCCGGTATTCCCCAAGTGGACAGGTGATCGAATACGTTGCCAACCGCACCTTCATCTGGCGCGACGGCATCTGGATAGACACGCTGTACGAGGCCGACCACATGACGCCGATTGAGGTCGCGTTCCTCAGCGACGACTACTTTGACCTGCTTGATCTCGATCCGGTGATCGGCGAGTTCCTCGCGCTTGGCGAGCGCGTTCTATTCGTATGGGAAGGGCAAGCCTACGAAATCGTTCCCGACTAGACGGTTACGCCCAGGTAACGTATCTCCGGCGGCTGGCACTCAGCCGCCGGACTTTGGTACGCTTGTCCCCGGATCGATGCCGGGCTACAATCGCTTTGAAACACGAAGCATTCAAGATCATGTCAGGAGGCTGCCATGCGACGGGCGCTGTGGGGAATTGTGCTGCTGGCGTTGGCACTGGCGGCATGCGGTGCCGACGGTGGGACAGATAACACAGCCGAAACCGGCCAGGGGGAGCTGGGTTTGTTTGACTGGAATCGCGACCCCGACTCCATCATTGTGCGCCTGGATAGCCGCCCCACTCAGGAAAACCCGGCCTATCTCCTGAACAGCATCCCGCCGTGCACATTGTGGGGAGATGGTCGCCTCGTCTGGAGCACTTACGACCAGTACGGAGCAGAGGAGCTTCTCGAAGCGCGGATCACCGATGATTCCGTCATCCGAGCGTTTCTTGAAGACATCATCGAACGTGGTTTTTACGATTGGGAAGATGAGATCATCCCGCCGGGCGAAGACAACCCGGTGATTGAGACCATTACCGTCTCGTTGTATGGCGAAGTGCGAACGGTGAAGCGCTTTAGCTTTTGGCCGCAAAATGCTTACCTGGAAATTCTGAAGCAGTGCCAGCAACTCAGCGATACCCCCGTCCGCGTGCTCCCGGACGCTGGCTGGGTGAGCGCCTATCAAGTTCCGCGTGACACATCAGCCCCTAGCTGGCTATGGCCGCCCAACGCGCCGTTCACGTTGCAGGAACTCGCCGAGAATGGCGAAGAACGATGGCTCGAAGGCCCGCTGGCGACCGAGGTCTGGCGGAGCGCCCGCGAGAGAGTGGGTGATATTCAGGTGATCGAGCGGAACGGCAATGCGTATGAAGTGGCTATCGTTGTGCCGGGGTACTCCCGCGACAAGGTTCTCCCGCCCGATCAAGACCCGATGGCCGACTCGTAATCTGCCCTACCAGAAACACTGCAGAGCGCACACAAGTGGCGCTCTTTTTTGCGCCATGTGACTTCAGACCGGGGAACACCTGCCAAAAAGTCTATTGGTTCGGACGCCGTCAGTGCGTACAATAGGGTGCGACTAGTGTACTTCTTTTTTAGTAAAGGATTACGCAATGCTTCGCTCTTTACTACTATATCTTTCCCGGGCCAGGTGGGCCAAGTCGCTGGTGACGCATTTTGGCCCGGCTCGCCGGACCGCGTTACGCTTTGTGGCGGGCGAAACTCTGCAGGAGGCCATTGAGGTGGCACGCCACCTGAACAACGAGGGTCTCGACGTCACACTCGATTATTTGGGGGAAAGTGTAACTGACGAACAAGGTGCGCTCCAGGCTACCGAAGCGTATCTGGACATGTTGGACGCCATCGCCGAAGCCGGTGTGCGGGCCACAGCATCGCTCAAGCCAACACAACTCGGATTGGACATTCGTGAGGCGTTGTGCCTCAGCAACATTCGCCGGATTTTGGAGCGTGCCAGGGAGACCGGCAACCATATCACCATTGATATGGAAAGCAGCGAGTATACGGATAGCACCCTTGAAATCTTCCGAACCCTGCGCCAGGAATTCGACAATGTCGGGACGGTCATTCAGGCCTATTTGTATCGCAGCGAAGATGACATGAAGGCGCTGGCCGCAGAGGGGGCATTTGTCCGCCTGTGCAAGGGTGCGTACAAAGAGCCAGCCGACCGCGCCTTCCCCGATAAGACCGATGTTGACGCCAACTATGTGCGGCTGACCGAACTATACCTGAGTGAAGAAGCGCGCGCCACCGGGGCATATCTCGCCATCGCCACCCACGACGAAAAAATGCTTGATGCCGCCAAAGCCTATATCCGGGCGCACGACATCCCGGTTGACCACTTCGAGTTTCAGATGCTGTACGGCATCCGGCCCCGGTTGCAAACACAGCTTCGTGACGACGGGTTCAAGGTTCGTATTTACGTCGGGTATGGCACAGAGTGGTACCCGTTCTTCATGCGCCGCCTGGCGGAACGTCCCGCCAACTTGTGGTTCATCGTCAGCAATTTCTTCCGCCGCTAGTTGATGCGGGCGGCAGAGTGGTTGAGGAGTGATATTGTGCCGTTCGAGATACAACGTGTGCATTTCGATGCCATCAAAGTGATTGCCCCCAGGGTGTTCGAGGATCACCGGGGCTATTTCATGGAAGCGTATCGCAAAGACGCCTTCGCCAAACTGGGCATCCCTTACGAGTTCGTGCAGGACAACCAATCATTTTCAAAAAGAGGGGTCGTGCGCGGGTTGCATTTCCAGTGGGATCCACCCATGGGCAAGCTCATGCGCGTGACGCTCGGTCGGGCGTTCCTGGTCGCCGTGGATATACGCAAGGATTCACCAACGCTAGGACAGTGGTTCGGGCTGGAAGTCTCAACGGAAAACCAACTTCAAGTATGGGCACCGGCGGGTTTCGCCCGCGGATTCTGCGTACTCTCGGATGTAGCCGTGGTGCAGTACAAGTGCACAGGACTGTACAACCCGGCCTGCGAAGGGGGTATTCGGTGGAATGATCCGGATATTGGCATTGAGTGGCCGGTTGACAACCCCATACTTTCCGATAAAGATGCCAACGCGCCATCACTGGCCGAATGGTTGGCCCGGCCAGAATCGAACAACTTTGTACGCGAAAGCTAAGCGGCGGGGGAACCAATGACGCTTAAAGGACGCGCCACACCCGGAGCTACGGCGGCCTATGCCGGGCAATTGCGGGAACGGGTGACGACCGGCTATTTTCGGGTGGGCGGCGACGCGCTCACGCTGTCGTCGGTTGGCCTGGGGACATATCTCGGTGCGCCAGATGATGCTACAGATCGCGCTTATCAGGCGGCGATTGAACGTGCGCTGTCACTGGGATGCAATCACCTCGACACGGCGGTGAACTACCGGTTCCAACGCAGCGAACGAGCCATCGGCCAGGCTCTCGCGGCGGCAGTGGAACGGGGAGCCGTTCAGCGCGAAGCCGTCGTCGTGGCGACCAAGGGCGGCTTTGTCCCGTTCGATTCGGCCCTGCCTGCCGACCCGCGCCAGTGGGTATATGAGCAATTCATCGAGTCGGGGATGGCGCATCCGAATGACTTCGTGGCCAATTACCAGCATTGCATGGCCCCGGATTACCTCGAAGCCATGATCGAACTCAGCCGGCGCAATCTCGGTGTAGAAACGATCGATATCTACTACCTGCACAACCCGGAAACACAGCGTATCAACAACACGCGAGAAACATTCCGGCGGCGCATGCTGGACGCATTCGAAGCGCTCGAACAAGCCGTCGAGCGCGGAGCAATCGCCTGCTATGGCGTGGCGACCTGGACGGCCTTTCGCAGCCCGCCTGACGCGCCGGACTTTCTGTCGGTGACGGAATTATACGGGCTGGCGTACCAGGTTGCGGGCGACGCCAACCACTTCCGATTCGTGCAAATGCCCTATAACCTGGTCATGACAGAAGCCTTTGCGCTGGAAAACCAGCAAATCGGTGACGCGTTCTATAGCCCCATTGAAGCCGCACGGGAATTTGACCTCACGGTTGTGACCAGCGCCGCGCTAAAACAAGGCACACTGGCCAGCCCTTTTATGGCCGACCTTCGCCCCTTCTTCCCAGACCTGGCGACAGATGCCCAACGCGCGTTGCAATTCGCACGTTCGACGCCGGGGGTGACAAGCGCCCTGGTGGGGATGAGCCAGGTTACGCACGTCGAGGAAAATCTCCGGCTCAGCCAGGTGCCACCTGCCCCGCTAGATACCATTCGCAGTTTGTTTCGTGATATGTAAAAACGGGGCCGTGCGATGGCCCCGTTCTGGTTGGTAACTGCACGCGCTGGTTATTGCTGGGACAATAGCAGCTTCAGATATTGAGCACGCTCAAAACCAAAGGCATCATCGACATTTTGCTGGCTGACCTTGCCCCGGAACTCATCGAGCGTCTCGTAACCCTTCTCCTCCATCCAGCTTTGCAGATCAAGCAACATGGTCGAGA
Organism: uncultured Anaerolineaceae bacterium; assembly: GCA_964611395.1. Taxonomy (GTDB): domain Bacteria; phylum Chloroflexota; class Anaerolineae; order Aggregatilineales; family Aggregatilineaceae; genus CAZSXY01. The sequence goes on from CAZSXY010000001.1 coordinate 66,472, forward strand.
TATAGGGGAGACCGTTCTCAAGCAATGCCGAGGCAACCTGCACCGTTGTCGCACCGGCCAGGAGCGCCTTCACAATATCACGTCCGCTATGCACACCCGTGTTGAGCGCCAGGTCCATCGGCGTGCGACCGTACAACAACGCCACCCAACGCAAGGGCACTTTCAGTTCTTGCGGAGTGCTATAGATCATCTCGCTCACCAACGCCTCTTCATCGACGTCAATGTCGGGCTGGAGGAAGCGGTTAAACAACACGACCGCTTTGGCCCCGCGCTTTTCAATTTCCCGAACAACGTAAGGCGTTGAGCTATAGTACGGGCTGAGCTTAACCGCTACGGGAATCGAAACTTCCTGGACGACGCTCTCAACGATGTCGAACAAGGCCTTTTCAAGGTCGCTGCCCGGCTTGTCGGGATCCGTAGCCACAACGTAGTAGTTAATTTCGAGGCCAGCGACCCCGGTTTCTTCCAGTTGCTTGGCATAGCTGGTCCATGCGCCCGGCGACACCGCGTTCAGGCTGGCGAAGACCGGCATGCTGACCGCGCGGCGAGTCTTTTCGACCCACATCAGGTGTTCCCGTGGCCCCCCTGATTCAACAGGAGGGTAAAAAGACGACTGAATCTCTGGCGAAATATAGGCAGCACGTTCCATGAATTCCGCCATGGTCATATCGTCATGCTGGATCTGCTCCTCGAAAAGGGAGCGAATGACCAGGGCCGCTGCACCGACTTCCTCCGCCTTCTTGACACGATCGACGTAGCTGGAAATAGAGCTGGCAGCTACAATCACGGGGTTTTTCAGGGCAATGCCCATGTAAGTAGTTGATAGGTCGGCCATCGTTGCTCCTCAGGATTCAAGGCATCTATATGTTGTAACTATACATGGTCCGCAAACCGCGTATCAGTGACAAATACTAGATGCTGCTATGACGATAAGCATGACTTGATGTCCCCGGATGCCCACTCCGCCGGTGAAAACACCTTGACTCCGATCCTGTCCCATGTTACAATCCCCCCCCTGGTGGGGGTGGGCACAGTACATGGAGAGCGCGATGGACGAGAAAACACGAACAGATGCCATTCACCGGCTGAAAAGCATTGCCGGGCACGTCAATGGCATTGTACGAATGCTTGAAGAAGATCGCTACTGCATCGACGTGATCAAGCAAATTCAGGCGACTCAGACCGCGCTGGCCCGTGTGAGCGAAACCATCCTCGATTCCCACCTGCGCACCTGTGTCATCTCAGCCATTCAGGGCGAGGACGTTTCCGAACGTGAACGCATGTTGGCCGAGGTCGTCGAAGTTTACCGCTACTCAAACAAAACCTGAACACTTATCCATTCAACAAAGGAGCTACCAATGGCTGGTAAGACGTTCGAAGTTCCCAACATTTCGTGTGGTCATTGCGTGATGGCTATTAAAAACGAAGTCAGTGAATTGGACGGCGTCCTGCGCGTTGAAGCCGACGAAGCTACGCGCATCGTCACGGTGGAGTGGGACGAACCGGCTTCGTGGGAGCAAATCAAAGCCCTGTTGGTCGAGATCAACTATCCGCCTGCTGACGCGAACTAATTGCAAACACAGGCACTTAGCCAAAGGCGAGAGAGAAGCAGAGCGGTATGCCAGAAAAAACGCTAAATCTTCCGGTAACGGGAATGACGTGCGCGAACTGCGTCGCTACCGTCGAGCGCAACGTCCGTAAACTCGACGGCGTCCGCGAAGCAAATGTCAATTTTGCCAGCGAGAAGCTTAGCCTGGTTTACGATAATTCGCTGTTGAGTGCGAGCGATATCATTGAGCGCATTCGCCGAGCCGGCTATGATGTGCCTGCGCATACCATCGACCTGGCCATCACCGGCATGGACTGTGTCAATTGCGCAGCTAACGTCGAACGCGCACTGAAGCGCGTCGATGGGGTCCTTGACGTTCACGTCAATTTCGCCAGCGAACACGCCCTGGTCAAGATGGCTCCGGGGATCGCGCGTGATGATCTAATCGCCGCCGTCGAAAAAGCGGGTTATAGCGTAGTCCAGGCTGAAAGCGAGGACGAGCTAGAAGACGCAGAAGCTGCCGCTCGACAGGCCGAAATTCGCCATAACATGACCCGCGTCATCGTTGGAACGTTGTTCACGTTGCCGCTCTTTGTGCTGAGCATGGGGCGTGATTTCGGCCTGCTGGGGCCATGGGCACATCAGGCCTGGGTGAATTACCTCTTCTTGGTGCTGGCGACGCCGGTGCAGTTCTGGGTCGGGCGCGATTTCTATGTCAGCGGATACAAATCGCTACGCAGCGGATCGGCCAACATGGACGTGCTGGTAGCGCTGGGTTCGAGCGTGGCCTATTTTTACAGCATTTTCATCACCCTGGGGCTGCTCGGCGGTCATGTCTACTTCGAAACATCGGCAAGCATCATCACCTTGATCGCAACGGGCGGCTTGCTGGAAACCATCGCGAAAGGCCGCACCAGCGCCGCCATCAAAGCCTTGATGGGTTTGCAGGCAAAAACTGCACGGGTGGTGCGAAACGGCGAAGAACAAGATATCCCCATCGATCAGGTCCGCGCCGGTGATGTCATCATTGTACGCCCTGGAGAAAAAATCCCGGTTGATGGGATCGTCGTATCCGGCCACAGCGCCATTGATGAGAGCATGATCACGGGCGAAAGCCTGCCGGTCGAAAAGGGAGTGGGCGATCTGGTGATCGGCGCAACGCTCAACCGGCAAGGAATGCTCACCTTCGAGGCGACCAAAGTTGGGCGCGAAACCACCCTCGCCCAGATCATTCGCCTTGTGGAACGGGCACAGGGCAGCAAAGCACCTATTCAGCGCCTGGCCGACCAGGTATCGGCGATATTTGTGCCCGCCGTCATCACCATCGCTTTGCTGACATTCGCCATCTGGATGGCTGGCACGGGCGATTTCACAACCTCGTTAGTACGCATGATTGCCGTGCTGGTGATTGCCTGTCCATGTGCGATGGGGCTAGCAACGCCAACCGCCATCATGGTCGGCATGGGTAAAGGCGCGGAAAGCGGCATTCTATTCAAGAGCAGTGAATCACTGGAGCGGGCGCACAAGCTTACGGCCATCGTGCTCGACAAGACTGGAACCCTGACGCGCGGCGAACCCAGTGTCACCGAAATCATCGCGAGTCCTCACTCACCCTTCAACGAGGACGCGCTCTTGACGCTGGCAGCGAGCGCCGAGCGCGGAAGCGAACATCCGCTTGGCGAAGCCATTCTCCGCGCCGCGCAGGAGCACAACCTTGCATTGCACGATCCCAAACACTTCGAAGCCATTACCGGCCTGGGCGTTCGCGCCGAGATCGATGGGCAGATGGTGCTGGTGGGCAATCAGGCGCTGATGCATGAGCGCCGCGTCAACCTCAACGGGCTTGAGCCAGAAGCCGAACGGCTGCAAAAAGCGGCCAAAACGGTCATGTGGGTAGCCTGCGATGGTGAAGCCTGCGGCGTGATCGCAGTAGCCGACACCATGAAAGACGGCGCGCCCGAAGCCGTCCGGCGACTCCACGAACTGGGCCTGACCGTCATCATGATGACAGGCGACAACCAGGCAACCGCCGACGCCATTGCCCAAGAAGTTGGCATCGACCGCGTGTTCGCGGGCGTCAAACCCGGCGACAAGGCGGCCTATATCCAGCGCCTGCAACAAGAAGGGTATCTGGTCGGCATGGTGGGCGATGGTATCAACGATGCACCGGCGCTGGCCCAGGCAGATGTGGGCATTGCGATCGGCACCGGTACGGATATCGCGATGGAGACGGCGGACGTAACGCTGATCAGCGGCGACTTACGCGGTGTATCGCGGGCCATCCACCTCAGCAAGAAAACTGTGCGCGCCATCAAAGAGAACCTGTTCTGGGCTTTTGGCTACAATGTGACGCTGATTCCGGTGGCGGCGGGGGTGCTTGCCCCGTTCCCGTGGGCACCGCAGTTCCTACAGCAGTTGCACCCGATTCTGGCGGCATTGGCGATGGCACTCAGCGATGTGTTTGTCATTGGGAACAGCCTTCGCCTGCGCAAAGTGCGGCTGGACTAGGGGCGACAGCCCACCCCTCACACGAACACATCTAGCAAAGCGACTCGCCGCACCAACCACGCGTGGCGAGTCGCTCAGTCTCAGGCACAAGGGCGCAATTCATCTGAACGCGCGTGACAGGGAAATTTGCCATGTATCCGGTGCAATCACCCGCACCGGCATCAAGCGCCATGCGCATGGCACACGCGTAAAACGGCGTTGCCCGCTATAATGACATGGTGACGACCAGCCCGGTGAACTGTGCTTACCGCACGAACAACACCTGATGCCAATAACCAGCCTTCCGGCCAACTACCACGCCATCCACTATATGAGCATCCGGCAACCGCGCATCTGGTTACCGCTCGTTATCGTGTCGATGCTGGCAGTCGTGGTCAGTGGCTCACTGGTATTCGGCGGCCTGATACTTTATCACGGCTGGTTGTCCGCCCCGCTGGTCATTAATGCCCTGCCGAATGCGCTTCCGCAATGGGCAGGCATGGCGCTGCTGATCCTCGTGCTGGTGTTGCACGAATGGATTCACGGGCGCTGGATCGCCCATTACGGGCACAAGCCCCGCTACGGCATCAAATGGTACGCCTTTTACGCAACTGCCGACGGCGCATTCTTCCGCCGCAATGACTATGTGCGGATTGCGCTGGCCCCACTGGTCGTCATCACCGGAATCGGCGTTGTGTTGCTCCCGTTCGGCCCCTGGAACTGGCTCAATGGATCGGGCTGGCCATCGTCGTCAATGCAACTGGCGCATCCGGGGACGTGCTCATGGTTGCCATCGCGCTGCGCTATGACCCGGCAGCGTTCATCCAGGATGAGAAAGACGCCATGCGCATCTTCATCCCCCGGTCATCCTGACGCAAGGCAGCACATTCTCCCACCCGGCCACGATCAGGAAGCGCGAAAGTATTCCACAATCTGATCAATCGTCGTTTCAAGCGGGGTGGAAGGCTCCCAGCCGACCACGCCTCGAATCTTGCTGACATCCGGCACACGCCGCCGCATATCTTCGAATCCGATTTCATACGCCTGGTCATAGGGCACAAAAACGATGTCGGAGTCACTGCTCGTGCGCGCTTTGACCAGTTCCGCCAGTTCGTGAATGGTGACTTCTTCGTTTGTGCCGATGTTGAACACTTCGCCCACTGCGTCTTCCGTGCAGGCAAGCGCGGCAATGGCATCGACCACGTCATGCACATTGGCAAAACAGCGACTTTGTTCGCCGTCACCGTAGACCTGAATCGGCTCGCCATTGAGCGCCCACTGGACGAAGCGGGGGACAACCATCCCATAGTTGCCTACCTGGCGCGGCCCAACGGTGTTAAACAGACGAAAAACGGTGACGGGCAAGCCGGTCGCCTTGTGATATGCCAGTCCGAGGAACTCATCGAGGGCTTTGGACGCGGCGTAACTCCAGCGACTCTTGGTGGTAGGCCCCAGGATGCGGTCGTCGTCTTCGCTGAACGGCACCTTGACCCCTTTGCCGTACACCTCAGATGTTGACGCGAGAAGAATGCGTTTGCGATAGCGCCGCGCCGCGCGGAGCACGATCTCGGTGCCGCCCACGTTGATTTCGAGAGTGTCAATAGGACTATGGACGATTGAAAACACACCGACGGCGGCGGCCAGATGGTAGATGACATCGCACTCGCTGACAAGCCGGTCCATCACTGCGGCATGCCGGATATCTTCAATGGCATAGCGAAAACCCGGCTTCCCCTCCAGGTGAGCGATATTCTCAAACCGCCCCGTAGACAAATTATCGATCACGGTAACCCGGTCGCCTTGCGCCAGGAGCTTTTCCGCCAGGTGACTGCCAATAAAACCAGCCCCCCCGGTGATCAATGCGTGAGCCATACGTAATTCCTCGATTCTGAATGTTATACACTTAAGCGTCGCCGATTATAACGAGCGACGCTCACAAGAACCCCTGCGCCATCCCCCTGACAGGCTGACACTGCCGAATGGCGTCTGTAATTAATGCTCCGGGTCCTGGTGCGTGAGATTCGGGGTCAACCATGCCAGGAACGCATCTTCGGACCGGGTCTGCATATACACCCGACCGGGGCCGGTCAAATCGACCACCAGCCCCTCGCCACTGAACAGCGTCGATCGCATTCCCCCTATACTACGCACCTTGAAACCCATCCCCTCGCTGAACGACACGAGGTGACCCGTGTCAACGGTGTAACGCTGGCCTGAGGCCAGGTCAACGGGATGGATCGCGCCGTAACTCGACAGGAACAACAGGCCATCACCGCGCGCGCGCAGCATGATCAGCCCTTCCGAAGCGAAAAAGGTCTGTGCTCCACCCCACTTGGTGTCGATCTCAATCCCTATCGAAGAGGCCACGTATGAACCGCTTTGAACCAACAGGGAATCATCGTGCAGGTTAAGAATCATCATGTCGCCGGGCATGGCGGGAGCCAGGTTGATCTGCCCCCCGTGTGCCGGAGCCTGAAACACATTCATGAAGAAACTCTCGCCGCCGAGAATGGCACGCGACAGGCTGCGCAGCAAGCCACCCTCCACCCGCGTTTTGAGGGTCATTCCCTCGGTCATGCTCACCATCGAGCCAGACTCGACCCGAATTTCCTCGAATGGGGCCAAATCAACAATCGCCATCGAATATGATGGCCGGTACAAAATCTCTGCCTGCATCAACGATCTCCTTTACTCCCGTGCAACGATTATGACGCCAGTCAAGCGGAGCATTCGCAGCGCTATTCTATATTGCGTGGGCTATCCGCCCCAAGTATAGCGCTGGCAGCGCCAGATGATCCACATTGTCGCACGCGCTGATCGCCTGCTACACGCGCCTCGCATTCTTCGTGGATTGCAGCGTTCCGTGATAAACTATGCGCCTTACTCCTGATTCTGACACTACCATGGTTACTGGGAGCAATGACTGACATTTTTCCAATCCTCATTATCAACGGACGGCCTGCTGCGGGCAAAAGCGAGGTAATTCACTTCCTGCAGCAACTACCGGCGGATGTGCGGGCCGAACAATTCCACATCGGGCAATTAACCGAACTGGACGATTTCCCGATGCTGTGGACGTGGTTTGAAGAAGATCACTTGCTGGAACACACGTTTGGCCGCCCGCGCCTTCACACCGATTCTGAAGGGTACTTCATCCATAACGACCTGTGGCACCTGCTCATTGAGCGGCTAAGCCTGGACTATCGCAAGTTGCAGCGGGATACCCCCGATCTTCACCAAACGCACACCGTTCTGATCGAGTTTTCGCGCGGGACCGAGCACGGGGGTTACCGGCAAGCCTACCCGCACCTGAGCGACGAGATACTCACGCAAGCAGCCATATTCTATATCGATGTCCCGTTTGAGGAATCCCGCCGCAAGAACCGCCGCCGCTTTAACCCGGACCGGCCAGACAGCATCCTGGAACACGGTCTGCCGGACGAGAAACTTGAACGACTGTATAAAGAGGTTGACTGGGAGGAAATTGCCAGCGCCAACCCAGAAACAATCACGGTGAGGGACATCCCTGTGCCTTACGCCGTGTTCCCCAACCACGATGATGTCACCACGACCCTGGGGCCTGTCTTTGAAACGCGCCTGGCGACCACGCTGAATACACTGCGGGATCGCTGGCAACGGAACCGCTAACGCGAGATGGGAAACGCTATAGCCGTAAACAAGACACCTTGTGCTACTCAACTCGGCGGATTTTTGAGTCTGACTTGCGCCACAACAGGCGCTTAGCTAGACTCATGTTGACGAAGAGTTACGCTCTTCAAAATGCCGTCAGGCATGCAGGACAAGTGGTTAATTGATGAGGTGAACTAACAGGAGAAACTAATATGAAGAGAACTTTTTCTGTGTTGATGGTAACTGTCATGGCACTGTCGGTGCTGCTGATGGTTCCTGGCGCATCGGCGCAGGATCCGGTTGGTAGCGAAGGCAACCCGATCCAGGTTTATTTCGTCCCATCTGGAGAGGCACAAACCATTGTCGAGACCGGCGCGGTGCTGGCCGAGACCCTGGAAGAACTGACCGGTTACAAGTTTGAAGTCTTTGTCCCGACCTCCTATGCCGCCACGATCGAAGCCATGTGCGCAGCCCCGGACAAGACCATGGGCTTCATCCCGGCAGCAGGCTACGTAATTGCCAACAATCACTGTGGCGTCGAGGTGAGCGCGGCGGCTGTTCGCTTTGGCTGGCCAGTCTACTGGGCCCAGTACGTCGTGCGTCGCGACAGCGACATCTACGTGCTGGCCGACCTGGAAGGCAAGACCTGGGGCTACAGCGATCCGGGTTCTACCTCGGGGTTCATTGTCCCGACGGTTGAAATGCAAGCCATGGGCATCACCACTGCCAAAGAAGTACAGACCGGCGGTCACAACCAGACCATCCTGGCCGTATACAACGGTGAGGTGGACTTCGGTACGACGTACTTCAGCCCACCGATCACTCCCGGCGGCCCGTGGGGCTTTGGCGACCTGCCCGAACCATTCGATCTGACCGTCGATGAGTCCTACATTGGTGAAGACGGCGAGCTATATGTGGGTGATATCCAGATTCGGGACGCCCGTCGCGCAGTTCGCGAAACGGCTCCGGACGTAGTTGACAAGGTACGCATCCTGGCCATCAGCCAGCCGATCCCGAACGACACGATGAGCTTTGGGCCGGACTTCCCCGAAGATGTCCGGGAAGCAATTCTCGACGCGTTGTTTACCCTCGCTGAGGATGAGGAAGCCTGGAACGCCACCCCTCTGAGCGTGGTGTACAATTGGACGGGTCTTTCCCTGATCGAGGACTCGGCCTTTGATTCCATCCGTCTCCAGTTTGAAGTCCTTGGCCTAACTGAAGAGGATATCTTCGCCGGATAAGCCGCTTGCGGTTATAGTTGCTGTACAACGGGCAGAGAGAGACTTCTCCTCTGCCCGCTTGTACAAATAGTGGAGTTGTTAATGCTGAGAATCGAACACCTAACGAAGATTTACGATAACGGGGTGAGAGCACTCGATGACCTGAGCTTCGAGGTTCCCGATGGCCAGTTTCTGGTCATCATCGGGTTGAGTGGTTCGGGCAAATCAACATTGTTGCGGTGCATCAACCGCTTGATCGAGCCGACCGAGGGTCGCATCGAATGGAACGGTATCGAGATTACGGACGCCACCGACGAGGAACTGCGCCAGATTCGCCGCCGGATCGGTATGATCTTCCAGCACTTCAATCTCGTCAAGCGCGCGCCCGTCATGACGAACGTACTGGCCGGGCGACTGGGATACACCAACCCGATGTGGAGCTTTGTGAACCATTTTTCTGCCGAAGATAAGCGCAAGGCGCTGGAAAAGCTCGAACGAGTCGGCATCCGTGAGAAAGCCATGATTCGCGCCGACCAGCTCAGTGGTGGCCAGCAGCAGCGCGTTGGCATTGCGCGCGCGCTGATGCAGGAACCCGAACTGATGCTCGCCGATGAGCCGGTGGCGAGCCTCGACCCGGCAACCTCGCATTCGGTCATGAAATACCTTGAACTGTTGAACAAAGAAGACGGGATCACGATCTTGTGTAGCCTGCACTTTTTGAGCCTGGCACGCGCCTACGCGGACCGGATCATTGCCCTTAAGGATGGTCGCATGGAATTTGACGGTCACCCGGATGAGATCGATGACGAGCGGTTCAGGGACATTTACGGTGAAGACGCAGTCCGTGTGGAGGTTTCATAAGGGGTTACTATGAACAATCATCAACCACCTTCTTCACGCTCGGCGCTGCGTCGCCTTTTGTGGGTCGTGGCCATCGCGATCGGAATTGTCGTCTATGCCTATGGCTGGAACACAACCGATATCAGCCTCGACGAAGTGCGAGACCCCGTGCGGCAGTCCTCAGTGCAGCGTGCCATGCGCGAGCTGCTATCGCCTGACATCTTCACCCGCGACCGGGAAGACCGTTCGCTGTACGTTGAGTTTACGATTGGCTGCCCCGACGGTGAACTTCCGGATGCACGTGCGGAAACAGACACCCATGCATATGTCATTTTCGACCCACCCTGTGCCGATTCAGACGAGATCGTCACCGTTGAAGGTTTCGATTTTCCCGAAGGCGCTATCGCGCGCATCCAGTTACATCGCGAAGACCGCCAGAACATGCCCTTCAAACTGGTATCGGGCATCGGTGAAGATGCGACTGTCAGCGACGAATCCATCTTTGACATCGATGGGAGTGGTTATTTTAAGATCGATGTCAAGGTTCCGAAGGGGCGTGGCCTGAGCGGGAAGACACATACCCTTGAGATTCAGGCGGCTGTCCCGACCGGCTGGCCCCGGCTGAGCGATACAACCGAAACCGTCCTCGAAAAGATGCTCGAAACCATTTTCCTCGCGCTGATGGCGACCACGCTGGCATTGCCGATAGCGGTTATCTTGAGTTTCGTAGCTGCCCGCAACCTGATGCGGCAGGTCAATATGCCCCTGGGCAACGTGCTGGTGGGATTCGTGCTGCTACCGGTCGGGGCATGGCTGGGATACGTGATCTTGGGGCCATTGGGCCGGCTTGGCGTCAATTGGGGCGAAGATTTAGTGCCTGGCCTGATTGGCCCGGTGGCCACAACTGCGCTCTTCATGGTAATGACGTGGGCACTGGGGCGGCTGACACTACTCAGAGCGCACCGCCGCATCCGGGGCATTATCTCGAACACCTTGTTGCTGGCCAATCTTGTGTTCACGCTTGGGGCATTGGGTGGCCTGGGCATCTGGCTCGGCGGCCAGCTAGAAGACACGTTTCTGTCTGACCTGAGCAACTTTGTGGGCACGTTGGGCACACTCGTTGATCTCACCGTGGCTTCCCTGGCGGCTGCCGGTGGTGCCGTATGGCTTTCGTCCCTGGGCGCGAATTTAGCCGCAGGCCCCATGCGCCACATCTCCGCGCCCTTGAGCAACATACTGGGGGCCGTTCTCGGCGCGATCAGCGGGGTTATTCTGCTGTCCGCAACATCCTACATCGGCCTGCAAGCCGTGTTGCTCGGCCTGCTGACGCCTATCATCGCGGCGGTGTTGGGCGGGCAGGTGCTCGTCTGGCTGTACTACCGCGTGTTCGGGACGCACAAACCCAAGCGAGACCGTACCGACGTAGACCAGACGATCCACACTGCCCTGTTTGTGGGAGGCGCTATCCTGACCTTCCTGATCACCGCGTTTGTGATTGACCTGATCCGTGCCATCGTGGATGAGCGCCCGGCCTCCCTGCTCATGTGGGACCTGGGCCTGTTCGAAGTCCGGGCATATGTGGTCAAGTCCGCGATCATTGGGGCTGTTTTTGGGGGGTTGGCAGCCGGGCTAGCAGGCACGCAAGTCGCGTTCCCGCTTGGCATGACGATCTACAACACGTCGCGCACCACGCTCAACGCGCTGCGCTCCATCGAGCCACTGATCATGGGCATTGTCTTCGTGATCTGGGTCGGCGTGGGGCCATTTGCCGGTGTGCTGGCTCTCACCCTGCATTCGATTGCGGCCCTGGGCAAGCTCTACTCTGAACAGGTGGAAAACATCGACACAGGCCCCATCGAAGCGATCCAATCGACGGGCGCGAACCGCTTGCAGACGATCATCTACGCTGTCGTGCCGCAAATCGTGCCGCCATACATCGCGTTTACGATGTACCGTTGGGACATCAACGTTCGCATGTCGACGATCATCGGTTTCGTCGGTGGCGGCGGTATCGGTTTCCTGTTGCAGCAGCAGATCAATCTGCTACGTTACAATCAGGCGGGCGTGGCCGTGTTGGCGATCGCCATTGTGGTGTCCGTCCTGGATTATACCAGCGCCACAATCCGCGAGCGGATTGTCTAACCCACTTTGTGGCTGAGATTTTCAGTAAATCATGGCCCCGGCATCAACCCGCCGGGGCCAGTTTTTTAATGGAACGGCCAGTTCTCGCTCTCATCCATGACCCGCGCAGTCGTCCAGCACGCATGAGCCGCCCGCTCGACAGTCGCCGGATCGATAGCATGAACCGTATCGCTGACCTGCCGCCAGTTCGGGATCAGCCCTGTCACGCGGTCATAGGCCATCAGCCCAACGGCGCACAGGTCGCGGTCACGCAGGATCGCCACCTCATCCATCGTGAGCATTGACTTGCCCATCAACCCCAAGTCCGGCCTTACATCGGCAACACGTTCCATGACTCGCACCGCATCGGGGTGCGGGTAATAGTAGGCATAGGGGCTGATGCCGTGGCGCGTGACCCAACATAGCTCACCCGCGCCGACATTGCTTACGACAACCCACAGGGCATCGCGCCACGCTTCGCCATAGACCGTCGCCAGCATATCAGCGCCTGTCGCCATCGCCGTCGCGCTGCCGGTGAATGCCAGCACCACTTCTGTTGTTTCAAGGGGGTGTTCCGCCAGCACAGACGCAAGCCCCAACAACACCGCCACACCAGAGGCATTCCCGTTAGCCCCCAATGTCTCCGGCCCCATTTCATCGGCAATGGCCAACGCTGCCATGCCGAGCGCATTTCCACCGATCAGGCCGCGCAGAAGACGCCAGCGTTCATTGCGCCCCGCGAGTGTCGTCAGGACGCCTCCGACCAAAGCCAGCAATGTGACCCCGCCTAACGTGTACGGCAACTGGCGCACAACACGCGGCGTTGTCGTCAACCGGTGAACCCCTGAGTCGAGGTGCGCCACGAACACGACGCGTCGTTGGGTTTGGCGGCGGGGGGGAATTTGCACAACGACATTTTGGGATTCACCACGCGGCAGCCACGTTTCCCACACCGAGGGACGCGCCAGGAAGGCATCACGACTCATGATGCTGAGGGCAACGGATAACAGCCCGCCGGTAATTTGCGCCTGGCGGCTGCGGCGCAGCCCCAAAAAGAGGCTCGCCCCGATCAAAGCGGCCAATGGTGCGATGCGGTAACGGAAGCCACCGATGCTGCGGAATGGCTGGTTAACGAGTTTCCAATCCTTGTTGATACGGCGAATAGCTTCATGAATATAGGCCGCTGCTTCGCGCTCGGCGTTACTGGTGGGCTGACGCGGGCCGATCGTTACGCTCAGATGGCGAATGGTTTCCATCAGACGCCCGGTATCAAGTTCGGTTGGCGAGTTCGGATCAATCATTTTTGTTTCCTGGTTAATGAACGATTCTGGCACAACACACCTGCGCTGGTGGGCTTAAACCCCACAACCTAAACCTTCGTGAATGGCAAGTTATTAGTGAGGCGTGATGCCGGACTTTCTCATCGCCCGTAACGCCAAACTCAACACCCTTAACTCACGACTAGCCACTCATGCCGATTGTGCAAAACCCATCTGCGTGTGCCCTGTAGTATGCCGCAACTGCGCCCAAAAAGCATCTGGGCATCAAGCAACACATGGGCTTATTCACTCAAATCGCGCGCAGAAGCAATCAGTGATTGTTTGAGGTTCCACAACGATTCGGTCAGCGAGACGTGATATATATGCGGGTTAACCAATCGTTTCACGCCAGGGTCCAGCCGGTCAATATCCGCCTCCCGCTGTTGGCGCATTGCCTCAATCGAGGGCAGATCGTACACCAACCGTCCTTCGTGTAACACTTCGACCAGTAACGGCTCGATGGACGATATATCTCGTTTTTCCAACACGCGACTCTTGGTGTGGTCGAACCAATGCCGCAGTACCAGCCGCTCCATTTGACGCGGGTCTTCGTCATCCAGGCTCATCAGGTCTGCGGTTGCCCTTCCCCGTTGATCGTAAACCCGCCACACATGCTTGTGGCCCGGGTTTGGCGTTTTTTCTGCCGACTCAGAGAACTTAATGGCGGGAATCCACTGTCCCTCATGGCAAACCGCCACCAGCTTATACACGCCACCAAGCGCTGGTTCGCCCCAGGATGTCACCAGCCGCGTTCCCACGCCAAACGCAAGGCGCTTGATCAGGTGGTCGGCATCCACACCCCAACGCGGAGCCTCATCGCGGATTTGGGTGATGATCTGCCAGATGACCAGTTCATCCAGGTTGTTGGACAACACAATGATCGTGTCTGGAAATCCGGCTTCATCAAGCATCCTGGCTGCCTGGATGCTCAAGTAGGCAAGGTCGCCCGAATCAAGACGAATGCCAACCGGTTCGTGCCCCTTGCGCCGGAGTTCTTCAAACACTTTGATCGCGTTGGGAATCCCGCTTTCCAACGTGTCAATGGTATCCACCAGTAACAGGCAATCGTCGGGATATACCTCGGCGTAGGCCCGAAAAGCTCCCAACTCCCCCATGCCCAAAGCCATGAAAACCTGGACCATACTATGTGCGTGTGTTCCTTTGGGTGGATAGCCCAAAACGCGCGAAATACCCACGTTGGACGAAAAATTTGCGCCGCCGATCAGTGCCGCACGCGTACCGGCATTGGCCCCTCGATCCTGCCCGCGCCGCACGCCGAATTCGAGCAACAAACGCCCGCGCCCGCTCCGATGCATGCGGGCCGCCTTGGTCGCCACCAGCGTCTGGTAGTTCAGATGGTTCAAGAGCGAGGATTCGAGCAGTTGAGCAGGCACCATCGGCCCCTGCACCACGGTCAACGGCACGTTGGGGTGCACGACCCGGCCTTCGGGGATGGCGTGCAACGTAATGCCGTCGAATGCGCCGTTTTCCGAAAACCACTTGAGAAAATCATCATCGAAGATGCGCTTACCACTCCGGCTGGTTTGCGCGCGCAGGTAGTCGATGTCCCCAGCAGTCAGATGAGCTTCTTGCATCCAATCGATCAACCACTCCAGGCCCGCGTTGACGCAATAGCCCGCTTTGTGCGCGCCGTAGTCCGGATAGTCGCGGAAGAAGTGATCGAACTGCACCGTTTTTTCGTGCAGGCCCATGCGGTAGTAGAGTTGGGCCATCGTCAACTGGTAGAAATCCGTGAAGAGAATCCCTTCGGCGATCTGTCGCTGTGCCCGGTTCACCTTGACTCCTTTGTCGCATCGACCAACTGAAATGCGCCTGTATCTATTATCCCTCATTACCAGGCAGTCCGCACGTGGTGCCGGTGTCGCGCAAGCGGTTTCACTCTATAATGACAAAAAGAACCTCAAAGCACCGATCCCTGGAACCATAACCGCCCGTCATACGTCTTTGGAGTATGAGAAGGTCAATGAGGGAGTAAGATCGTGAACCCAATGTCTCCTTTTTCCGCGTGTATTGCAGCGATGGTGTTATTCGTCACCTTGCTGGCTGCTGCTGGCCAAACGCTCGCGCAGGATGATCTAAACCGGTTGCCGCCGCATATCATTGAAATCATACCCTACCCCGGCGAAGAGGTTCCAGTTGATCAACCTGTGACCATTGTCTTCGACCAGGCAATGGACCAGGCAAGCGTCGAAGCCGCCTGGGAAATGACCCCGACCGCGCAGGGAACCTTTTCCTGGGTTGATGAGCGAACACTTGCATTCATCCCCACAGGCGGCTGGCAACGGGCGACACGTTATACCGTATCGATCAACGCCACCGCTCGCGCCGCCAACGGACTGGCGCTTGAGGAAAGCTACGCGTTTTTCGTGCAGACGATTGGTTACCTGGAAGTCTCGACCGTGATCCCGGCGGATAAGGCCGAGGGAATCGCCGCCGATGCGACGATCGCGGTCTCGTTCAATCGCCCGGTCGTGCCACTTGTTTCAACCGGTGAATTAGACCGGCTGCCCCACCCGCTCACCTTCGACCCGCCAATTGAAGGCACGGGCGAGTGGGTCAACACGTCGATCTACGTTTTCACACCGGCCAAACCACTCGCCGGAGGAACCACCTACAAAGTCAGTGTACCAGCCGGACTGAGCGACGTGCTCGGCGCTACGCTTGATGAGACCTTTAGCTGGCAATTCAAGACGCTCCCCCCGGAAATTTTGAATGTGTCGCCCTCCCAGAATCGGGCAAATGTCCGCCTGGAAACACCCGTCACCATCCAGTTCAGCCAGCCGATGGATCGCCCCAGCACGGAAGAGGCATTCATGCTGCTTCATGGGGGTGAGCGGGTGGCAGGTACATTCACATGGACAGACGACAGCCAGCACCTGACATTCCAGCCTGATGGCAACCTGCAAATTGAGTCAATGTATCTGATCAGCATTGCACCAAGCGCGAGAAGCGCATC
>CAZSXY010000001.1:82714-92262 GCA_964611395.1 uncultured Anaerolineaceae bacterium
AAATCGGGACGGCGATGCGCGCTTACGCCAATGACATCGACCGGCTTGTCCAGACCAGCCCCATTGTGCGCAGTTGGAGGCAAACCCTGGATGCCGGGCCAACGCTGTACGGTGTGGACGAGGTTATGCTCGCCTCAGAGCAAGGGGGACAACTGCCGCCAGGTGTGTACCTGCTGCGAGCCAAGACCCCCAACTACGACCGGCCCGACTCGCTGGCGCTTGGTGTCGTGACTGCTAATCTGACCGTCAAGCGCAGTCCCAACGAGTTGCTCGTCTGGGTCACCGATATTGAAACCGGCGAGCCTGTTCCCCAAACCCCTGTCAGCGTATATCACGGGGACGGAACGATGCTCGCCGCCGGACAAACGGACGGGGACGGCATCGCGCGTTTCGCAGTCGATCTTTCGGCAACGGGTGATGAGTTTGTCTATGCAATCGCGCAACGCGACGCCGTGTTCGGCGTGTGGATGTCGTGGAGCGAAGCCGATCTGCCACGAACTGCGGGAAATATCTACACCGATCGCCCGATCTACCGTCCCGGTGAAACGGTGTACTTCAGAGGCGTGATCCGCGACCGGAACGATATGACGTTCCGCGTGCCTGATGCTGAGCATGTCACCGTCCGCATCGACGTCAACTGGGGATCGCAGCTTCTGTTCGAAGATACCCTACCGCTCAGCGAGTTTGGCACCTTCAACGGGAAAATCGACTTACCGGAAGATGTACAGCTTGGACAAGCAACCATCACCGCCCAATACCGCGACAGGCACGGCGCGCAGGTGTCCTTCACCATCGCCGAGTTCCGCGTACCTGAGTACAAGGTCGATGTCACGCCCGACTATGAGGCCATCGTGCAGGGCGATCCTCTCAAGGCGGTTGTTGCCGCCTCGTACTACTTCGGCGGCCCGGTAGGTGATGCCGAGATGGACTGGAACGCTTACGGTGAGACGGCCTTCTTCCACTACTCAGGCCCCGGACGGTACACCTTCACCGACGAAACCCAGAACTACTTCGGCTGGGTCAACCTGGGAGGAGGCAGCACGCGCACCGATGCCAACGGGCAGGTTATTGCCGAACTGCACGATACGCGCGCGCCGTCACGCCGTCCCATGATGATCACCATTGAAGGCAACGTCCGGGACGAAAGCGGCCAGACCATCAGCGGGCGCACCTCGGTGCTCGCCCACCCGTCCGATGTTTATGTCGGGCTGCGAACCGATCGCTACTTTGGGCGGGAAGGCGTCCCCATCACGCTGGATGTGATTGCGGTGACGCCCCAGAGCGAACCGCTCGCCCAACAGAAGGTGGAGTTGCGCATCGTCGAAGTCCGCTGGGAACGTGTCGCCATCGAAGGCGAGTTCGGACAATACCGTTGGGAGCGCAAAGAAATCGAGATTGAAACCGGTGAGGTGGTGACGGGAAGCGATGGCACAGCGCAGTATACCTTCACCCCGCCACAAGCGGGCATTTACCGGGTACAGGCACTGACGCGCGACCAGCGCGAGCGCCTCAACAGCAGCACGTTGCGCTTCTGGGTGACGGGCCAGCGACCGGTCTGGTGGGGCCGCCCCAGCAACACCATCGATCTGATCGCCGACAAAGAAAGCTACCAGCCCGGCGATACCGCCGAAATCTTAATCCCCACGCCGTTTACCGGCACATCCTATGCCCTGGTTGCGGTCGAGCGGGCGGGAATCCAGCACTACGACGTGGTACGCATCGAGGGGTCGACCTTCGTCTACCGGCTCCCCATCACCGATGCCCATGTGCCAACCATCCATATCTCAGTAACGCTGGTCAAAGGCACAGACGCGGAAAACTTGAATCCGTCGTACCGCACCGGCCATATCGCCCTCGACGTAGAACCGGTGAATCGCCGCATCGAGGTGACCGTAACGCCCTCGGCAACGCACGCCCAGCCCGGCGAGACGATCACGCTGGACGTGAAAACGGTTGACGCACGCGGCGAACCGGTTAGCGCCGAAGTCGGCGTGCACGTGACCGACCTGGCGATCCTGTCACTCATGCCACCGAACAGTGTGTCGCTGGAAGATGCCTTCTATGGCCCGCAGCGCAACTATGTGCAAACGGAAGTGTCGCTGCGCGCTTTGCTGGATATCATGACTGACGAACTCATCAAAGAAAAACGTGAGCGCGAGGCCCTCGAGCTTCCTATGACTGCCACGCCACCGGGAACCGCCGTGTTCGCGGCAGAAGCAGGGCTTGCAGCAGATGATGCCGGCGCAGCCGGAGGACTCGACCAGGTCACGATACGGCAGGACTTCCAGCAAACGCCTTTATGGGCGCCACGTGTCATCACCGGCACCAACGGACGCGCCACCGTCACCGTGACCCTGCCGGATAACCTGACCACGTGGCACGTCGATGCACGCGGGTTGACTCTTGATACGCTCGTTGGAGACACCTCACTGGACGTCGTGAGCACGTTACCTCTACTGACTCGCCCGGTAGCCCCGCGCTTCTTCGTCGTAGGTGATCGCGTCGTCCTCGCGTCGGTCATCAACAACAACACAGATGGCCCCAAAACCGTCCAGGCCACCCTTCAGGCGACCGGCATCACCTTCGAAAGCGACGAAACGCAGTCGGTGACCATCGAGGCCGGATCACGTGCCCGCGTCGAATGGACAGTCGTGGTGCAAGATGTTCCCTTCGTCGATCTGACATTCTTCGCCATTGGTGAAAATGGCTACCAGGATGCGAGCAAGCCCACCCTCGCCACCGGCCCGGACGGAACCATCCCGGTGTATCGCTACACCGCTCCGGACACGGTCGGGACGGGCGGCATGTTGCGCATAGAAGGCGCTCGAACCGAGGCTATCAGCCTGCCACCGAGCCTCGATACAGACCAGGGCGAGCTAACACTCCATCTCGATCCCTCGCTGGCGGTTACAACCGTCGATGCGCTGGACTACCTGCGCAACTATCCGCACCAATGCATCGAACAAACCATCAGTCGCTTCTTGCCCAATGTCATGACATACCGCGCGCTCAAAGACCTGGGATTGGATGATCCCGAACTTGAAGCCAAACTGCGGCAAGCCCTCGGCGAAGCGCTGGTCAAGCTGTCCAACGAACAGAATCCGGACGGTGGCTGGGGATGGTTCGCCCGCATGGAAAGCAACCCGTATATCACGGCCTATGCGGCGTTGGGCTTGCTTGAAGCGCGGGATGCCGGATTCGATGTCGAGCAGGCGATGATCGATCGCGCGCTCAACTTCGTGATCGCCAACCTGGTCAGACCTACCATCGATACACCGGTCTGGCAACTCAACCGGCAGGCGTTCTACGCCTATGTGTTCGCCCGTGCAGGGTATGCCCCTACCGGCAACCTCGACGCCCTGCTGGATCACCGTCTCGAACTCGATCACTGGGCGCTATCATTCTTACTCATGGCCTACCACCAGGTTGACCCCGAAGCTCCGGCGGTGGCGCAACTCGTCAGCGACCTGCAAAGCGCCGCGATCCTGTCAGCCACCGGCGCGCATTGGGAAGAAAAGGACGTGGATTGGTGGAACTGGAGCAGTGACACGCGCTCTACCGCCATTGCACTGGCCGCGTTGACCCGCGTCCAACCGGATCATGATCTGCTGCCTAACGTTGTGCGCTGGCTGATGGTCGCCCGGCAAGGCGATCATTGGCGCACGACGCAAGAGACTGCCTGGGCAGTGATGGCGCTCACCGACTGGATGGTTGCCAGCGGCGAGCTGCGCGGCAATTACGAGTACCAGGTGATCGTCAACGGTGACCGGCTTAGCGAACGAACCGTCACGCCGGAATCGATCCGCGAAGGCGAAGTGCTGCGCGTCCAGGTGAAAGACCTGCTGGCGGATGCGATCAACCGCGTAACGATCACGCGCGGTTCAGGTGAGGGAGTGCTCTACTACACCGCGCACCTGCAAACTCGCCTGTGGGCCTCGGAAGCCAAGCCGGTCAGCCGGGGAATCAGCGTTTCGCGCGAATTCTTCCTGGCCGACACCCCGGTGACGAGAGCAACGACCGGCGACGTTATCACGGTGCGGGTGACGATCACCCTGCCCCAGGATATCTACTATTTTGTCCTCGAAGACCCGATCCCGGCAGGAACCGAGCCGGTTGACACGTCGCTTCTGACAACAAGTCGCCTCGACCAGACACCGACGATCCGGCCAGAGTACGATCCGCGCTGGTATTGGGGCTGGTGGCTGTTCGACCACACGGAAATGCGCGACGAACAGGTGAACCTGTATGCCGATTTCCTACCGCGCGGAACGTACGTCTACACTTACCAGGTGCGGGCGACCATTCCCGGCGAGTTTCAAACGATGCCCAGCCACGCCTACGCATTCTACTTCCCCGAAGTCTTCGGGCGCGGCGCGGGAACCCTGTTCACAATCGCGCCGCCGGATTAGCGCATCACATCACGGCGGCCCGTTCACGGCCTGCGACATACATGCAAACGCCCCAGAGCGTTGGCCCTGGGGCGTCAGTTGTTCAGGAGAAAGCTGGCGGTCGCTTTAGATGTCGAATTGCTCCCACTGCTCGTACATCTTCCACCGCGTGGCCACATCCTGCCGCATTAGCTCCAGCAACTGGCGGGCGCGTTCGGGGTCAGAGTTACGCAGAATACGGAAGCGGTTCTGCTTGTACATGAACTCCTCGATATCCAGCTTAGGAGCCTTGGAATCGAGTTGCAGCGGTTGCTTGCCGACCTTAGCGTTATCCGGGTTGAAGCGATACAGTGGCCAGAAACCGGAGTCAACCGCGTCCTTCTGGACTTCAGGGCCTTTGACCAGATCATACCCATGGGCAATACACTGGCTGTAAGCAATGATCAGGGACGGGCCGTTGTAGGCTTCGGCTTCGGCAAAAGCCTTAACGGCCTGGTTCATGTTCGCATTAAGCGCCACCTGCGCCACGTAGATATTGCCGTAGGTCATGGCGATCATGCCCAGGTCTTTCTTGGGCATGGACTTGCCCGCAGCGGCAAACTTGGCCACCGCACCGCGCGGAGTCGCCTTCGACATCTGGCCACCGGTATTGGAGTACACGCCGGTGTCCAGCACCAGCACGTTCACGTCGCGGCCCGAAGCTAGCACGTGATCCAGGCCGCCGTAGCCAATGTCGTAGGCCCAACCGTCACCGCCGAAGATCCACACCGACTTCTTCACCAGATAATCGGCAACGCTCAAGAACTGCAACGCGAACGGGCCACCGTCCTGCTTAAGCAGTTCCTTGAGCTGGTCAACACGGGCACGCTGTTCTTCGATCGCTTCCTGCGTGCTCATGTCGGCATCGCGGATAGCTTCGAGCAGCTCGATGTGATTGTCGGCTGTCTTGATCAGCTCGTTGAGCAGTTCACGGGCATATTGGGTCAGCTTATCCACCGTAAGGCGCATGCCCAACCCAAACTCTGCGGCGTCCTCAAACAACGAGTTCGACCACGTCGGGCCGCGCCCGTCGTCCCGTACCGAATACGGAGTCGTCGGCAGGTTCCCGCCATAAATCGACGAGCATCCCGTCGCGTTGGCGATGATGGCACGATCACCGAAAAGCTGCGACATGAGCTTGATGTAAGGCGTCTCGCCACAGCCAGCGCAAGCACCGGAGAATTCGAACAGCGGGCGGAGGAACTGCGACCCCTTCACCGTGAAGCGGTTGAAAGTCGCGGGGTCCGTTTCCGGCAGCGTGAGGAAGTATTCCCAATTTTCCGATTCGTTGCGATTCAATTCTTCGGTCAACGGCTCCATCATGATCGCCTTGCGATCGGTCTTCTGGCCACTTTCGTCCTTAGCATAGGCCGGGCACGTCACGACGCACACGCCACAACCGGTGCAGTCCTCCGGGGAAACCTGTAGCGTGTACTTCATGCCCTTCCACTCGCGGCCTTTGGCATCCATCGACTTGAACGTTGATGGCGCATTGCCGTTGGCGTATTTCGCATCATAGACTTTCATGCGAATAACCGCGTGCGGGCACACAAACGCACACTGGTTGCACTGGATACACACGTCCGGGTCCCACACCGGAACTTCAAGGCCCACGTTGCGCTTTTCATACTGCGTGGTGGCCGTCGGATACGTGCCATCAACGGGCAGCGCCGAAACCGGTAGCAAGTCGCCACGCCCGGCAATGATCTCCGCCGTCACGTTCTTGACGAATTCCGGCGCGTGGTCTGGCACAGGCGGGCGCATCGTGATCTTGCTGGTCACTTCGGAAGGATAGTCAACCTTCTCAATCCGATCGACCGCGATCTCGGCAGCCTTGATGTTCATATCAACGATACGCTGGCCTTTGATACCATAGGTATCTTCGACAGCCGCGCGGATCATGTCCATCGCTTTGTCTTCTGGCAGCACACCTGAGATCCTGAAGAACGCCGCCTGCATGATGATGTTGATACGGCCACCCAGCCCTACAGAGCGGGCAATACCGTTACCGTCAATCACATAGAACTTGGCTTTCTTGTCGATCAGTTGCTGCTGCACTTCGCGTGGCATGTGATCCCACACCTCAGCCGCGCTATAGGGGCTGTTGAGCAGGAAAATGCCTTCCGGTTCCAACGCATCGAGCATGTTGTAACGCTCAAGGAAACCGAAATTGTGGCAAGCCACAAACTGGGCGCTGCTAATCAGGTATGTGCTGCGGATTGGATCGGGGCTAAAACGTAGATGCGAGATCGTACGCGCACCGGACTTCTTCGAGTCGTACACGAAATAACCCTGGGCATAGAAGTCGGTGGCCTTGCCGATGATCTTGATCGAGTTCTTGTTCGCGCCTACCGTACCGTCCGCACCCAGGCCCCAGAACATGGCGCGGTGCACATTTTCGCCTTCGGTGGAGAAGGTGGGGTCCCATTCCAGGCTGGTATGGGTCACATCGTCGTGGATACCAACCGTAAAGTGATTCTTGGGCTTGTCAGCCGCCAGGTTATCCAGGACGGCCTTCACCATGGCGGGCGTGAATTCCTTCGAACTGAGGCCATAGCGCCCACCGACGATCACCGGCATTTGCTGCACATCGCCGCCGGCTACAACTTCGGTAAAAGCGGTCACCACGTCCTGGTACAGCGGTTCGCCCGCCGCGCCCGGCTCTTTGGTGCGATCAAGCACCGCAATCGACTTGACCGTGGCCGGTAACGCAGCTACAAGAGCGGCAGCATCAAATGGACGGTAGAGCCGAACCTTTACCACGCCGACCTTCTCACCCTGAGCGACCAGGTAGTCCACGGTCTCATGCGCTGCTTCAGCGCCAGAACCCATGAGCACAACCACGCGCTCAGCATCAGGCGCACCAACGTAATCGAACAGGTGATACTGGCGTCCCACAATCGATGCAAAGCGATCCATCACCTTCTGCACGATGCCGGGAACGGCGAAGTAGTAAGGGTTTACCGATTCACGCGCCTGGAAGAACACGTCAGGGTTCTGCGCCGTACCGCGCAACACCGGGCGGTCTGGCGACATGCCGCGCATGCGGTGTTCGATAACGTACTTGTCATCGATCATGGCCCGCATGTCTTCGCGGGTCAACTCTTCAATCTTCTGAATCTCGTGCGATGACCGGAAGCCGTCGAAGAAGTGCAGGAACGGCACGCGTGATTCAAGCGTAGCCGCCTGTGCGATCAGCGCAAAGTCATGAACTTCCTGAATGCTTCCCGACGCCAACAGCGCAAACCCGGTTGAACGAGCCGCCATTACGTCTGAGTGATCGCCGAAGATCGACAGCGCCTGGGCCGCCAACGAACGCGCCGCGATATGGAACACCGTCGGGGTCAATTCACCGGCGATCTTGTACATATTGGGGATCATCAGCAACAAACCCTGCGACGCCGTAAACGTCGTGGTCAACGCGCCGGTGGTCAGCGCGCCGTGTATGGCACCAGCAGCGCCACCTTCTGACTGCATCTCGGTGACATCTGGCACGGTGCCCCAAATATTCGTCACGCCCGCCGCCGACAGTTCGTCGGCCACTTCGCCCATTGGCGAAGAGGGGGTGATCGGGTAAATGGCGACGACTTCATTGAGGGCGTGGGCTACCTTTGCAGCCGCAGTATTGCCATCAATCGTCACCACTTGTCGGGACGACTTATCCTTTGCCATCAATTGCCTCCTGTTTCCTCCCACAAAACGACCACAGCCAGTCGTGGAGGACGGAACCTGTGATCACTTTCACGAGCAAAGCTGTGTGAACGGTATAAGAGATCTGCGGGACGATCCCGTTGTCGTCAGTGAACACTCGGACTAAACAACAGTACTCCAAATGTTACGCCACAAGTCTAGACCGTTTATGATACCCTCAGTAGTGTGAAATGTCGTGATATGCTGGATGAGTGTCACTTTTGGCAGGCCGGGTTCGGCACCGAACCGGCATCGGAAACAGCCACACCCACCGATTAGCGGTATAATCTCCACAGTTTTAGAAAGGCTACGCGATCACACTGCTATGACCAAAACACACCTTGTCCTATTCGATATCGACGGCACGCTCTTGCATTCCGGGGGATGCGGGCGTGCGGCCACGTTGCTCGCCTTGCAGGATGTCTTCGGGACCGTTGGCGCGATCGACGATGTCGACTTCGCCGGCAAAACCGACTGGCAAATCCTGCTCGAAGCGCTCGCACCGGCGGGCTTCTCAGACCAGGCAATTCAGACACAGCTTGGAGATTATAACGAAGCCGTCTCGCGCAGGTTGCGTGAAATCATTGCGGGTTTCCCAGTATGCCCTTGTGCCGGCGCGCCTGAAGTCGTTTCGGCCTTGCGTAAGAATCCGGCAGTGGTGTTAGGACTGGTCACCGGCAACATGGCCGGGACGGTCCCGATCAAGCTCCGGGCAGCGGGCTTTGATCCCGCAGACTTCAAAGTCGGCGCATATGGATCGGAGGGTTGGGACCGGTCGATGCTTCCACCGCTTGCGCTGGAGCGTGCCCGCGCGGTCACCGGGCTGGGCTTTCCGGCAGATCAGGTGGTGATCATCGGCGATACGCCCGGTGACATTCGGTGTGCTGCCAGCATCGGCGCACGAACCGTTGTCGTCGCCACAGGGCCTTATACAGCAGACGAGTTGAGCACGTACAACCCTGACGCAGTATTCAACAGCATGGCGAATACCGACGCTTTCCTTCGCGCAATTATGAAAAACGGGCACAGGTAGACCCTGCGCAGGCCAATGTTCATCTTGCACCGCCGTTCCTGGGGCGTGATGCTGGCGGGCATCGCACTCGGTGTGCTGGGACTGCTTTGTATCGTCAGTGGCGTAACTCTGCTGGCCTGGCGCATGCTGGAACCCGACGCAGCCGTGCTCATCCCGCCGGGATTTGTGGGCACGCCCGTTGACACCCCGACACCCGGTGTGTTAGGGACGGCACTGGCCATCCCCCCATTGCCCGACCTGGCCACCCCGATTGCAATCTTGCCGGTCAGCGAGCGTCCCACGCCCACAGCGTCACCGATCGCCCCCTCAACGGGCGTGCCGGAGCGCCCAAGCCCACAACCACCCGCAAGCCCTTCTCCGACGCCAATCCCAACGCAGCTTTTTTTGCCCTCACCTTC
>CAZSXY010000001.1:92362-109787 GCA_964611395.1 uncultured Anaerolineaceae bacterium
GTGCCGCCAGCGCGCGCCGCCGGGTGGCACCAGACCTCGGCTCCGCTGGGCACACAAGGCAACACGGTGCTAAACGGGCACCATAACATTTACGGCGAAGTATTCCGCTACCTCAACGCGCTTAAACCGGGCGACATCATTACACTCGAAAGCGAGACGCGTCGTTACCAATACATCGTGGCCCAAACCATGACTCTCCCCGAAGAAGGGCAGCCGGTCGCAATCCGCCAGGAAAATGCGCGCTGGATATTGCCGACAGATGATGAACGTGTTACGCTCGTAACATGCTGGCCATACCTGACGAATACGCATCGACTGGTTGTGATCGCACTTCCGCTGTGGGAAGTCGTTCCCCCGTCGGATATTCCATAGCACACGTTGGCGGTAGTTGAAGTCGTTGGTGGGGAAGGCTTATGATTCAGTTTCTTGCAATTCTGTTGGCCCCTTTATTGAATATCCCCATGATCCGGCGCGTGCGGCGCAATCATGGCCTGGAACACGCTACAATTCATATCCTGAGCCGCAAGGTCAAGAACCTGAGCATGGCCGGTCGCTCGACATCCAGCGGGTTCTATCTCTACGGCAACGTTTCGACTTCAGAAGTCGAGACCGCAGTGGGCGAAGCCCTGAAACGCATGAAAGCAGGCGAGCACGGACTGGCGATCCACCCCAACTGCGGCACGGGGCTGGTCACGGCGGGCATCCTGACCAGCATGGCGACGCTGGTGGGCACAACCGGCATGCGCAGCGGCATTTTAGACCGGCTATCACGCCTGCCGACCGTCATTCTCCTGTCCACGCTCTCGCTGATACTTGCGCAACCGCTCGGCCTGGCGCTGCAACAACACTTCACAACGTTGGGCGATTTAGGCGACATGCAAGTCGTCGGCATCAACCGCTTTGAGTTTCCCGTTCCTCTGGCAGGCCAGCGGCTCACCGTCCATTTCGTGCGCACGCTCTCACACTAACTGGTGAGGTAGTTGTACCGATGCCTAGACGCGCACCAACCTTCTACATTCTTCATGGAACGGATGAGTTTAGCTGCCGCGCCCAGCTTCAAGCCATGCGAGATCAAATGGGCGATCCCGGCACAGCAGCATTGAACACCTCCATTTTCGACGGAAAAGAAACACCGGTTGCAGACGTGCTGTCAGCCGCACGCTCGATCCCGTTCCTGAGCGACAAGCGCCTGGTCATCGTCGAAGGGATGCTTTCCTGGCTGGCACGCCGGGGGGGCGGCAAGAGCGCAAAGAAAGAACTGGAAACCCTCGCTGAGGGATTGGCGGAGCTGCCAGAATGGGCACGCGTGGTATTCGTCGAGAATACGACGCTTGCGGCAAGCCACCCGATTCTCAAGCTGGCCAAAGCCGATCCCGGCGGGTTCCATAAAGAATTCAACCCGCCGCGTAACTCCTCCCGGTGGATCACCAACCAGGCCGAAGCCGTATATAACACGAAAATTGAACCGGCGGCGGCGATGGCCCTGGCCGCAGTCACCGGTGACGATCTACGCGCCGCCGACAGCGAGCTTGGCAAGCTAGCGGCCTATGTGGACGGCCAACGCCCGATCAGTGAAGCCGATGTCGCTTTGCTCACACCCTATGTGGCCGAAGCCAACGTGTTTGAAATGGTCGATGCGCTGGGCAAGCGCGACGGGGCCACCGCATGCCGGTTACTACACCGCCTGCTAGAAACCGACGAACCACTGCGCCTGTTCGGCATGATGACCCGGCAGTTTCGCCTGCTCATTCAGGCTCGCGAATATCTCAACGCGGGCGGAACCCCCAAACAAGCCGGTAAAGCCATCGGGGTGCACCCCTTTGTGGGCGAAAAAGTCGCCGAACAGGCCAGAGCATTTACGCTCGACCAACTGGAGCAGATCTACCACTACTTGCTCGAAACCGACATTGGCATCAAAACGGGCAGGGTTGGCGCAGAACTGGCGCTCGACCTGCTGATGGCCGGGGTTTCCTCATAAGTATCGGTTCCGCTCTCCCCCCAATACCGGGCATATCATAGCGCCACACGCCATGATGGTGGCACCTTTCTGCCGCTTAGCACGTATAGTTGATCAGGTCGCGGTCAAGGAGAAAGGACATCAGCAATGGGTCTGCCAGCGGGTGTGACGTGCTTACTGTGCCTGTGGGTTATCTTCGTGGGCGGAACAGCCGGTTTCATGGCCGGATATGTCATTCGCGGACGCGGCTACAACCCGGCTGGCAATGTGTTGCTTGGC
This sequence comes from uncultured Anaerolineaceae bacterium, assembly GCA_964611395.1. GTDB lineage: Bacteria > Chloroflexota > Anaerolineae > Aggregatilineales > Aggregatilineaceae > CAZSXY01. The sequence goes on from CAZSXY010000001.1 coordinate 94,599, forward strand.
ATCGCCGGGTTCTTCGTCGGGAGCCTGCTATTTGGGCGGCTTGGCACTGCGGGGCTGTGTGGCGCAATTATCGCTTCATTCCTGGGGGCGCTCGTGTTGATTCTGGCGGTTCGGCTATTTCTGGACGAGGATTTCGCCCGGTAACACCGTTGACCGGTTGCCAGTCAGCGAACGTAAAGATGCCCCGGGCATCCGCTCAAAATTATCCCCAGTGTAAAACAAGGTATCTCGCTGCAATGCGGCGCGTGCGCACGTGTGGTTGATCATGTCACCTGGCCAGTCGTTTAGCACAATTTGGCATGGGGCCTCGGCTTGCCCGTGTGCTACAATACGTGGGGATTTGTCCCGAAAAGATTTTTGAAATGAGCAAGAGGAGCATTTGAATGTCATCAACAAAAATGGCCTGGATCAACGAAGAAATCGCACAACTCAAAGCCCAGGGTCTGTTTACCAACATCCGCACGCTTGGCAGCCCGCAAGGGGCGTGGCTGATCGTCGATGGCAAGCGTGTCTTGAACTTCTCGTCAAACAACTACCTGGGCCTGGCGAACCATCCCCGCCTGGTCGAAGCCGCCAAACAGGCGATGGATCAGTACGGTGTTGGCCCGGCAGCCGTGCGAACCATCGCGGGCACGATGAATCTTCACCTGGAACTGGAAGAACGGCTGGCGAAGTTCAAAGGCGTCGAAGCCGCGATCACCTTTCAGAGCGGGTTCACGGCGAATCTCGCCACCATTCCGGCGCTGGTCGGGCGCGGGGACGTTATTTTCTCCGACCGGTTGAACCATGCCAGCATCATCGACGGATGCCGCCTTTCGCGAGCAAAAATCGTACCTTACGAGCATAACAACCCAGATGACTTGCGCCAGCAAATCGAAACGGCAACCGAGTATGGCCGGCGGTTGATCGTCACCGACGGCGTATTTAGCATGGATGGGGACATCGCCCCACTGCCAGCCCTCTACGAGATCGCCGCAGAATACGACATTTTGCTGATGGTGGATGACGCGCACGGCGAAGGTGTGCTTGGCAAAGGCGGACGCGGCATTGTCGATCATTTTGATCTGCACGGAAAAGTGGATATCGAAGTCGGCACGTTGAGCAAAGCGTTTGGCGTTGTAGGCGGTGTTGTTGCGGGAAAACAGGAAATCGTCGACTGGCTGCGCCAGCGTGGACGCCCCTTCCTGTTTAGCAGCGCCATGACTGTTCCAGACGTTGCCGCGTGCCTGGCCGCCGTTGACTTGCTCGAAGAAAGCACCGAACTGGTGGATCGCCTGTGGAGCAACGCGGAATACTTCAAGTCCGGCATGACCAACTTAGGGTTTGACACCGGCCACACCCAGACGCCCATTGTCCCGGTCATGCTTGGCGAAGCGCCGCTGGCACAGCAATTCAGCAAGCGCCTGTTTGAAGAAGGCGTGTTCGCCATGGCCATCGGTTTCCCAACAGTCCCGCGCGGCGCGGCACGCATTCGTGTAATGAACAGCGCAACGCACTCGCACGATGATCTTGATCAAGCGCTCGACATCTTCGCAAAAGTCGGGCGTGAATTGGGCGTCGTCGCGTCCTAGACGACCTCAGCCGCCAGCGAAAACACCCGGCACCACTCCTGGCGTCGGGTGTTTTTTGATCGCTGTGCAACTTAAAGCTGAAACCCCTGACGGAAGCGCACAATCTTGCGGCTGTAATTGTTGACATACCCTTGCAGCCGGGCTTCAAGGTCGCTCCACTGCGGGCTATGAAGGATGGTGAGGATGGTTTCCAGGTCCTCGGCCACGTATTCGACTTGCCGCAGCCGGAGGTCATCGCCTGTCTGTCCCGGTATCGTCTGAAACGCCCGAAACAGGTACAAACCCATTTCGTGCAAGACCGGCACCATATCGCTCATCACAAATTGAAAATACGACTCCAGTTCATGGGCCGGAACGTCGTAAAACATCATCAGCTTGAAGCGGGGAATAATAGTTCGTGACATGGTGCGCGTCGTTTTCTTTCTGCGTGCTGCCAGGTAACGCTGGGTCGTTCTCAGGCGGCGATCACTGCCAGATGCCGGGAATCGCTGTGCCGCACGAGGGACAGGTTCCTTCCGTTGCGGACAAGCGATTTTCCGCGACCACAAAACCATAACGCCGGATCAAAACCATGCCACAGGACGGGCACCGCGTATCTTCCCATTCGCCCGTGAGCCCCGGAATATTGCCAGCGTAAACGTATTTCAACCCGGCCTCAAGGCCGATCTCAGCCGCCCGGATCAAGGTGTCTGCTGGCGTGCTGCCCCGGTCTGTCATCTTATAGTCTGGATGGAATGCCGTCACATGCCAGGGAATGTCAGGTGAAACATCACGAATAAAACTCGCCGCATCCCACAGCTCGTCATTGCTATCGTTGAAGCCGGGTACAACGAGCGTCAGAACCTCCAACCAGATTCCCGCCTCATGGGCCAGCCGTATTGTGTCAAGAATATGCTGTAGCACACCGCCCAACTCCTTACGGTAGTGCCTGTCCTGCATAGTTTTGAGGTCAATTTTGTAACCGTCGAGCCAGGGGCGCAGGTATTCGATCACCTCGGGCGTGCCATTCCCGTTAGACACGTACAAGGTCAGCATGCCCGCCGCTTTCGCCCGCTTGAACACCTCAACGGCCCACTCCGTCGTTATGAGCGGTTCGTTGTAGGTGCTGGCAACGGCGCGGGTGCGGCGGTTACTCCCCAACGCGACCAACTCGTCCGCCGTGATCGGCATGAAGTCGCGCCCGGCTGCATCATCACGCAGTGTCTGCGAAATCTGCCAGTTCTGGCAATAGCTGCAACGGAAGTCGCAGCCTAACATGCCAAAGCTCAAGACTTGCTGCCCAGGCGTGACATGGAAGAACGGCTTCTTCTCAACGGGGTCGATTTGCAAGGCCCCCACATAATGAGCAGGCACGCGCAACGTGCCACCATCGTTAAAACGAACTTTGCATATCCCGCGTCGCCCATCCTTGAGCAGGCAGCGATGACCACATGCCAGGCAGCGAATCTTGTTTTGCTCAGCGTCAACGACCTCGACAAGCTCACCAGGCATCGTCATCTGGTCAAGTTGTTCCTGCAAACTGAGCACGTGTGACATAGCTCGTATTGTCCCTCCCAATCCTTTCATCATAGACTTTAGCATAAACGGGTGGTGGTGGTTACTGTCCTCCACTTTGCCCGACGGCACGAAAAAAGCGCCAGAACCTGTGGCCTGACGCTTGTTCGTCTTCCCTGGATGGCATGATGCATTACACGGTTTCCAGGTGACGTCCCTCTTTGATACGCCGCGCCATCATCAAAATATCATAGGCGCTCTGGCGGGCACTGGACGTTTCGGCCCCAAGCATTTCCGCCAGCTCGTCCACACGCCCATGATCGTCAAGCCGTTCGACACGCGTCACCGTGCGCTTGCCCTGAACGTGCTTGCTCACCTTATAGTGCGTATCGCCAAAACCGGCAAGCTGGGCCAGGTGCGTCACGACCAATACCTGGTGATGATCCGACAGTCCCCACAACTTCTGTCCGACGACCGCACCAATGCGCCCCCCGATGCCCTGATCGATTTCGTCAAAGATCAGCGTGGGAACCCGGTCGGCATGCGACAGGACACTCTTGAGCGCCAGCATGATGCGCGACGTCTCACCACCGGAGGCCACTTTGACCAGCGGACGGAGCGGTTCGCCCACATTGGCGGCCATATAAAACTCCAGGCGGTCGATGCCTGTCGCGTCAAAAGCCAGCCGCTGATCTCCCACAAAGCACCCTTCGGGGTCCTCCGCTTGCTCAAAATGCACTTCAAAACGCGCTTTTTCCATGCGCAAATCGGCCAGTTCGGAGACCAGACCTTGTGTCAACCGCTTGGCGGCCTGATGTCGCGCACGACTCAATTGAGATGCCTGTTCGCCGATCCGGCGCAGAATCTGCTCCTCCCGCTGCCGGAGCATTTCCAATTGCTCTTCGTTGTGGGTAATGGAATCCAGTTCTGCCTGGGCACGCTGGGCGTATTCCAATACAGTCTCAATCGAACCGCCGTACTTTCGCTTGAGGTGATTGAGAACTTCCAACCGTTCCTCAATCGCATCGAGCCGCCGGGGATCAAATTCGATATCTTCACGATAGGAATGAATGGAACGCGCTAATTCCTCGCTCTGAGCGCTGAGCGACTCGGCCAGTTGCGCGTATTCCTCCAGGGACGAATCGATCTGAGCCAGCTTCGCCAACAAGACCGAGGCCTGAGCCAGCAAGTCTTCGGCCCCTGGTAGCTCACCCACATCGCCACTGAGTACGTACAGCGCTTCCGTAGCCAGCTCAGCCAGTTTCTCGGCGTTTACCAACCGCCCGCGTTCCTGGCGCAATTCCTCTTCTTCTTCCGGTTGCGGATCAGCCGCTTCGATCTCTTGAATCTGGTATTGGAGCATATCGACGCGGCGCGCGAGTGCTGCTTCATCAGTCAACAACTCGTTGATCTGGGCGCGTACCTGCTCCAACTCCCGCACCAGAACCCGCACGATCTCGCGAGCATCCTCCAGCCTGGCAAAGCGATCCAGCAAATATAAGTGCTGCGAAGGTTTCAGCAAAGACAGGTGCTCACTCTGGCCGTGAATGTCAACCAGCAGCGCTCCCACTTCACGGTACACGGCCAGGTTGCACAACGAACCATTGATCCGGGCATAGCTCCGCCCGGTCGCCCGCACTTCGCGGGTCAGCGTCACCTCGTCGGCAAAATCAGCGTCCAGCCCCTCGCGCTCTAGAATCTTCCGCACGTCAGAGCGGATATGCTCAGGGACAACAAATGAGCCTTCGATCACCGAACGCTCAGCGCCTGCCCGGACAAAGGACGCGTCGGACTTCTCCCCTAACAAGAGGTTGACCGCATCGACAATTATCGACTTCCCCGCGCCTGTTTCGCCGGTGATCACCAGGAAGCCGGGATCGAGACCCAGGTTGAGTTCATCGATAATCGCAAAGTCTTTGATCCGCAATTCTTGCAGCATAAGCGTCGTTGTTCTGCCTCAAATGCTCGTTGATTTCCCCATCAGAAAAAAATAGCCATCACAGATGCACGCGGAATTGGGCCACCGCCGCGCCTGTCGCCATGAACAAATAGATGCCAATGGCCAGCGGATTGAAAACAAAGAACGGCAACGCGCCTACCACAACCGCGGTTCCTACGACCACTGCCGTATATCGCCCGCGGCGCTTGCCGGTGAGCCGCCATACGGCATTGCCGATGATCCCGCCAGCAGCCGGAGCCAGGAAGAAAGCGAACAAGAACCATCCAAGACGCGCCAGAATGGCCGCCGCGAAAAAGCTGGCCACCAGGCTGACCCCGGCAGCAATCAAATAGTCCACCATCTGCGCATCAAAGAATTTGTCCTGCTGTTCGCGCACACATTCACGGCACCGGTAGCCTACCGGGGTCTGCACCGCGCATCGTGTACACATGAGCCGCCCGCAGCGATTGCATCGCAGGTTGGTTTGCACCTGGGGATGCACCGTGCAATAGAGGGCAAATTCATCCTCATTCTCAGCGTCAGTCACTTTGACGTGTTCAGGAGCCGTCATACCTCACTCAACCTTGTAAACCACCAACTGTGAGACCGGACACGTTATGGAAGATTGTGACTCGTTTACTGAGTATTGCCCACATCACGGTTGCCAGGGCGTTCCGGCATACGCGGCTCAAGGCGATCCAACAATGAACGATAAAAATAGTTGCGGTCTCGCAGGCGCACGAATTTGCTCACACTTTGGCTGGCACGAATCACGGCTTGATCCGACGCTTCCAACTGGGTCAGCAATTCACCGTCCACCGTGAGCACAACCTCTGCGGTTGTATGCGGATCGACCAACACGCTCACGGTCGCGCCTTGCGAAAGAACCATCGGGCGATCCATGCTCAGGTGAGGCGCGACCGGCACAACCAGGATGTTCTTCAACTCCGGCGGCAAGATCGGCCCTCCAACGGCCAACGCGTAGGCCGTCGAACCTGTGGGCGTTGCGACAATCAGGCCATCACAATAGTACGTCGTAGCCCAGCCACCATCAATATAGGTCTGCAGGTGAACCGCTTTGGCAATGGTTCCACGGCTGATGACGACATCGTTCAGGGCGTCGCTTTGGGCAAGCACTTCCCCATTGCGCCGCACCTCGCAGCGGATCATCATGCGATCTTCGATCCAGTAGCGTCCGGCCAAAAGCGCATCAAGTGCCTGTTCCCAATCATCCGGGCTGATCTCTGTCAAGAATCCCAGGTAACCGGCATTGATCCCTAGCACCGGCACGTCTTCCGGGGCGCAAGCCCGCGCCGCCCGCAACATGGCCCCATCACCACCAATTGCAATTACGAGATCAGAGCCATGAACGAGGGGCTGGGCCTGGACGGCATCCCACACCGTCCGCAGCCAGGTCTGGATGCCATGCCCATTCAAGTATTGCTCAACCGCCTCTGCCAGAGGCGCTGTTCCCGGTCGTAAAGCATGCGCCAGAATACCGATCCGGTTGAATTGTAGCACAGGAACACCCGACCTTTCGCGTGGTTGATAGCGCGATTGTATAGCCGGATTGTGGCGATAGTCAAACGCCCAACAGGACAGACACAAAGTATATGAACAAAGGTTCTAACATGCAAATTTTGGCTGCCAGCTTCAACCCAAAAAGACCAAACACTTGGTTCGCAAAGCGTTTGGTCTTGGGGGAGCAACCGGATGGCTGTGGGGGGCATCAGCCATCTCAGCACTTACTTGTGATCATAGAGGCGGCTTCTGCCACAAGCTCGACTGGTTAACGCCGCCTGCCCAACGCTCGCCCGCCGGACTCCATGCGGCTGGCTGACACCCACCCCGCCAACCGCTGTCACTCGCCTGTCCGCGCGGCGAACATGCTCGTCACCACATCAAGCAACACGGCGGGATCGTCCACGATCCAACGCTCATCGAGCAGCCCGGCATCATGAAGCTTTTCGCGGGTGAATGGCGTAGACACGGCAATACACCACATGCCTGCCGCCAGCGCCGCCTGGACGCCTGCAGGTGAATCCTCGATGACCAGACACCGCTCAGGGACAACACCCAGTTCAGAAGCAACCAACTGGTAGATTTCCGGATCTGGTTTGCCCTGCTCGACATCGTCGCGCGTGGCGATAAAGTCGAACTCGCCCGTCAAACCGAGTACGTCGAGCACGCGACTGGCCTGCTCACAGCGGGACATGGTAGCCAGCGCGGTCTTGCACCCCTGACGGCGGGCTGCATGCAGCAGATCGATGCTATGGGGCCACCGGTTGCTGCGCAATATCTCAGGATCAGACAGGAGCGCGTTGTAGTAGCGCAGCCGCACCTGAATAAACGCCTGCCAGGGCGAACGAACCCCGAACTCTGCCATGCGTGCCCGTGCAGCAGCTTCCAAATCAAAACGATCAACCAGCCGGATCGCCACCTCCCGCCGCGAGAACCCAACCACGTCCTTAAACGCCTCAATGACTTCAAGCTCCGTCACGTGCGACGGGCACAATTCAACCGTTGCACGCGCATACGACAGCGCCTTCAATCGCTCGGTCTGAACCAGCGTGCCGTCCAGGTCAAAGATAGCGGCTCGTATCATCGTTTCCCTTTCTGCCCCGTTTGAACAGATTGTAGCGCTACCCCCGGCCACCGAGCGACACCCCATGCCAAATCTTGGCATCGGGTCAACTTGGCCTTACACTTTAGGCTGCATGGTGTGGGCTGGCAAAGGGAGACATTCATGGGATTGCACGGAAGCGGGTGGTTTGCGTATGTGCGCCACGGTGACGAGGTAGACAGGCCGGTAACGTTGCACTTGCTCAAGCGCGTACTGGGCTACGCCCGCCCCTACCGGAAGCCAATCGTTTTGCTACTCGCCACCATCCTCGCGACAACGCTCCTGGGGTTGCTCACCCCGTTGATCTTCCGCGACCTGATTGACCGGACGCTGCCAGCCGGTGACACCTCCCGGCTGAATCTGTTGGCGGCGGGCCTGGTGCTGATCCCGCTGGCGAGCGGAGCGATCCGCATATGGCAGCGCAAGCTCAACGCAACCATTGGGGAAGGGGTCATCTATGACCTGCGCGTCGATCTGTACGCTCATCTCCAACGCCTGTCACTCCGCTTCTTCACCAATACCAAGACCGGCGAACTCATCAGCCGCCTGAACAACGACGTCATCGATGCGCAACGCGCCATCAGCAGTACCATTGTGGACATCGTGACCAATACCATCCAGGCCGTTGCCATTATCAGCGTTATGCTCACGCTGGAATGGCGCTTGACCGTGTTGGGCATAGTGGTACTGCCCGCGTTCATCGTGATCGCCCGGCGTCAGGGGGCAAAGCTTCGCGTCATTGCCCGCGAAGCCATGGATCACAATGCCCAGATGAACGCCATCATACACGAAACGCTCAATATCGGCGGCGTGCTGCTGGTCAAGCTGTTCGGACGGAACCAAACCGAGGTTGAGCGATTCGAGCAACGAGCCGCACGGGTACGTGATATTGGCGTGCGACGTGCCGTTGTGGGTAGCCAGTTCTTCGTGATCCTGGGTTTAGTCGGGGCTGTGGGCACGGCGCTAGTCTATTGGGGCGGCGGGCATCTTGTGCTGCAAGGAACATTCACCATCGGGACGATTGTGGCCTTTAGCTCCTACCTGACCCAACTCTACGGCGTGCTTCAGCAACTCACCAATGCGCCGGTTGCGTTTGCCACCTCGATGGTGAGCTTCGAGCGCGTGTTCGAAGTCATTGATTTGCCGGTGGACATCGAAGAAAAACCGGACGCTATCGAGCTAGCCACCGTGCGGGGTGAGTTGATCTTCGATGATGTGACGTTCGAATATCGCGTGGACGACTCGCGCCTGCTGCGAGGGGTTGAGCGACACGGACAGGTTGACATGGTTCAGGCTGTGCTGTCGGGCGATGGGACGACCAACGGAAAACCCGGCCCAAGTCCGGTTCCTGGGCCAAGCCAGGCGCGAGAAATAGCTCTTGAGCACATTTCATTCACCATCGAGCCGGGGCAACTGGTGGCGCTTGTGGGGCCAAGCGGGGCCGGAAAGACCACCCTCACCTATTTGATCCCCCGCCTCTACGATCCAACGAAGGGGCGCATCTTGCTTGACGGGCACGACCTCCGTGACGTGACGCTGGCGTCCCTGGCCTCCCAGGTCGGAATGGTCACGCAAGAAACGCACCTGTTCCATGACACAATCCGTACCAACCTGCTATACGCCAAGCTCGACGCCACGCAGGAGGAACTAGAGGCCGCCTGCAAAGCGGCAAACATCCATGATTTTATTGCGGGGCTTCCGGATGGCTACAATACGATTGTCGGGGAACGAGGCTACCGGCTGAGTGGTGGCGAAAAGCAACGTATCGCCATCGCCCGCGTCGTCCTCAAAGACCCGCGCATTCTGGTTTTGGACGAAGCCACCAGCCACCTGGACAGCCAATCGGAAGCGCTCATTCAAGAAGCGCTCAAAACGGTGATGGCGGGGCGCACGAGCATTGTCATCGCCCACCGCCTGAGCACAATCCTGGCAGCGGACAAAATCCTGGTGCTGGATCGCGGGCGCATCGTGGAATGTGGCACTCATGACGAGTTATTGGTCCAGGGCGGCACGTATGCCCTGCTCTACGAAACCCAGTTTACCCGCGAGCCAGACCCTCACGCGCATTAAACGCCTCACGCCCGGACGAACCGGTCGGCAGGCGACATTTGGGGCCATTCACCAACGATCAAAACGGCCACAACAACGGCACGCCGACCAGCGTCACAATCAGCATCAGGCCGATCATTGGCACACCGGCCTTGATGTAATTGGCGAACCGGTAATTCCCAGCGCCCATCACCAGGGTATTGACCGGAGAGGCCACGGGCGAGGCGAATGCCATCGACGCCGCAATCGACACAGCCATCATAAACGCCTGAGGATGTACATTCAGTTCGCCTGCCGTCGCAAAGGCAATTGGAGCCACTACCACCGTCGTTGCCGTATTGGACAGCACCTGGGTAAAGGCGGACGTCAGCAGGAATAGCCCGGCCATGATCACCAGCGGGCCAAAGCCGCCAAGCGTCTCGGTCAAGCCCTGAGCAATCTTCGCCACCAGGCCGACTTCTTCCAATGCGGTGCTCATGGGCAACATGCCAGCAATCAATACGATACTCTTCCAGTCAATCGCCGCGTAAGCATCATCCATGGTCAGGCAGCCAGCCAACACCAGGAACAGCGCCGCCACCATGCTGACCGTCGTCACCGAGCTGATCCCGGCGATCAATGCCACAAGCATCCCAACCAGGATCACCAATGCGATCGGGGCACGATGGCGGTACGGAGCGCCCAACATAGCTTCCGGCTGGCCCATGACCACAAAATCACGCGGTTTGCGGCGCAGCGCGAGAATATCCGCCCAATACCCCTGCACCAAAAGGATATCGCCAAACTCAAGCGGTGTGTTCTTGAGATCAAGTTTGTCGGTGGTGCCTGGGCGTGCCAGGTTGAGCACCGTCAATTTGTAAGTGGAGCCAAACCGCACACCGGCCAGCGTCTTCCCCACCAGCGATGACCGTGGCGGAAGCAACACCTCGGCGATTCCCGCTTCCTGGTTGATCAGCGCGTCTTCGTCAGCAGGCAACACGGGCTGGAGCACAAGATTCCAGTAAGCCACCGCCTCACGCACGGCCAATTCATCGCCCTGGACAATCAAGATGTCGTTTTCGAGCAACTCAGTCTCAGGCGTGGGATGAACGAGCGTATCAGCATCCGACTGCAAGACCAATCGCTGCTCACCGATTCTCATCAAGGGCTGGGGGACGGGCGGACGCCGGATTTCCAGCAAATTCACGCCGAACGCATCACGGAGCCGCGAACCGGCAACCGTATGATTGGCCAGCGTGGACTCAGGGGCAACGCGAAGCCTGAACAGGTTATCCGGCAACCGGTACACATCCAGGAGTTCGCGGGGGCTTTGCACCTGTTCTTCGTATTGGCCGGTCGGCTTGCGGTCTGGGAGAATGCGCCTTCCGACGGTGACCATGAACACAATGCCGGTAATGAGCATTAGCCCGCCGATTGGCGTGTAGCTAAAGAACTGGAATGGCGCTTCCCCTTGCTCACGCAACAGGTCGGTGACGATGATGTTGGGCGTTGTGCCGATTAACGTGGTCGCACCACCAAGCAAGGCGGCATACGATAGCGGGATCAGGAGCTTGGAGGGGCTGATATTGACTGTGCGTGCCAGGCTGACGATTGCCGGAAGCAAGACCGCAACGGTTCCCGTATCACTGATGAAGCCGGACAATATCCCCGCCGCGATCATCACCACGGCTATCAGGCGAGTTTCGCTCTCACCGGCAATCGTGAGGATGCGCTGGCCGATCATGCTGGCCAGGCCGGTCTGGAGTACGGCTCCCCCAACCACAAACAGCGATGCCACAATCAGCACGACGGGGTTCGAAAACCCGGCCAATGCCTGCGAGGTTGAAAGGATACCGGTGACCATCAAACTGACCACCACGCCCAGAGCCACAACATCCACGCGCAGCCACTCGGTAATGAACAGCACAATCGCAATGACCAGAATGGCCAGCGTCGTCCACATTTCAGGCGTCATAAAAGCGTCCGGTTTCTCCCCTCTGGCGCGGATAATGTGCAGACCGTATGCACCTGTCATGCACCGGCAAAAATACCTCAGGCTTATCGCAAAATCCCATCCGCCGGGCCAACCCACAAAGCATACGCCGTGTTCCAAGACCACCCCGGCGCGTCGATGGTGACCGGCTGGCGCTGCCAACCGGCGGCAACGCGGGCCTGCGTGTCTTCCCACGAGCGGATGCCGCTGAGCGCGTCTGCCGCCTCGACGTTGCACGCGCCCACAGCCACGGCGCTCGTGATCGCCTGCTCGACCGTTTGCCCGTGCAATATTCCGGCCAGAAAACCGGCAATCGTTGCGTCTCCTGCGCCGGTCGTGCCAACCAGCGGCTGCGGTTCAAAGCATGGTGCCCAAAGCTCTCGATTGCGCCAGCCCGCGCCGGGCAACGCGTCCACGCCCAGGTCACCGCTACGCACATACAGGCCACGACTGCCAAGCTTCAGCACCACCATACGCGCACCCAGGCCCAGCATCTCCCCGGCGACATCCGAAATGATTGAGTCAGCCGGTGTTGGCGGAACGGGAACTGCACGCCTGAGCATGAACAACAACTCGTCCAGGCTCGGCAGGAAAATATCGACATAGGGCAGCGTGCGCGCCAATACACGCCGCCAGTTGACGCGCCCGCTTGGCCCATTGGGGTCGGGCATCGCCATATCCAGCGATGTGATGACGCCCGTTTCCTTCGCTCGCCTGAACATCGTTTCGAGTTCAGCGCCATCATCGGCATACATCCGCTCCATCACCGGCGGATAGCCAAAATGGAAGATTCGTGCTTCGGCCAGCAAATCATACGGCACGTCGTCGGCCTTGAAGGCGTGGTTGGCACCGGCACAGTGAAGAAACGAGCGATCAACATCGGCGGTGCTGATGACGATACTGTACGAACTGACCTCAGAAGGGGCTACGAGCATGTACCGGGCCAGATCAGAGTCCTGCGCGGTAATCCGGTCAAGAATGATTCGCCCGAACGCATCGTCACCAACCTTCCCTATCAAGCGGGTCTTGACGCCTAACCTGTGCAGGCAACAACCCGTATTCGACACAGGCCCGCCCGCAGACAAAACAGCCTCGCCAATCTCGATCAAACCACCAGGCACCAGCCGCGCCGGTTTATCAGATGACGGCATTTGTGGGATAATATCCAGGCAGACATGGCCGGCGACAACAGCCCCCTCACGCTCCATGCCTCATCCCTCCAATACGCCTAACGCAGGATCAAGAGCTCAAGCGCATAATCTTTTTCAGAAAACACCGGTCGGTTACCGTGCGACTATCCAATATTTTCCCACAATAACCCACGCTTTTCCCACACATATCCCAATTTCCCACCACTATCCCACATATCCCACATCCCATGTGGGTAAACTACCATCCTTCACCGGCTGGAAGCCCTTCCAGTCGCATGATCGTGCGTGCGCTGACCGTCGGGCACGGGCTTTCACGCAGCACACAATCAAAAGTACGCAAGAATGTGACCTTCCCGGACATATTAGAGCCGGTAATCGTCACCTGTTCGCCAGGGTGTTGAAGGAAAAAAGTCGTCACAAATCGATTTAGCGCCTCATGCTCACTGCGCCTTGAGCCATAGAACCTGGTACGGAGCTACTGTGATCGAGCTATCCGCATTCATGATCTGCCCTGTGATCAGGTCAAGAAATCGTGTGGCCCCTTCAACAGGCATCCGGCGAAGATCAAGGGGCACTTCACGATTGGCTACATTATGCAGTGCCACAACCTGTTCGCGGCTATCGGTTGAGGTGCGTAGCAACGCAAACAAAGCGGGATGCAGGTCGAGCACCCGTTGCGAAGCATTGGGGTGAAATGCTTTCTCGCGGATGCGACGTGCAATCAGGTCGCGGTATGCATGAAAGACCTGATAACGCAAGGAATGGGGATCATTCAACGCGGCTTCAACGTCGCGCACCTGCAATTTCTCACGGTTGATCGTGCGTGCCCGTCCCGTTTGTCCAACACCCTCGTGCCAGCTACGCGATCCTAGCAAGCTGTGAATATAGATGCCGGGCATCCCCACGAACGCTACCAGGATCGCTTGAGACGCAATGAAACGCTTCACCTGCGTTTCGAGTGGCTCATCGCCCTGGGGATTCGACAGCGCATCGAAATAGTTGATGTTTAACTCATACGGGCTTTGCGTGCCATCACCGTTCGTCTTATACGACACCGCTCCGCCGTGTGCCCTCGCCCGTTCCACGAGCGCGCCAATCTGGGCATCCGAAAGGATGCCCTCTGCCGGACGAACGCCGATGCCGTCATGGGACGCGGTGAAATTGAAAAATGTCGTCTGATCGGATGCTTTTTCCAGCCCGGCAGCCCATTGACTCAAGACCGTTGCATCGCCTTCTGCAAATGCGTGCAATGTCAGGGGGGGTAGCGTGAATTGGTATACGAGCTGGGCTTCATTGGTCCCGTCGCCAAAATATGACACGTTCTCCGCGTGCGGAACGTTGGTCTCGGTAATGATAGAGACATGCGGCGCGACGTAGTCCAAGATATCGCGCAACAACTTGACGACCGTATGCGTCTCTTGCAGGTGAATGCTACTAGTCCCAACCCGTTTCCATAGATAAGCGATAGCATCCAGGCGAACAAAGCTCATCCCCTGGCTGATGTAAAACAGGAGCACGTCAACGACCTTGAGCAGCACATCATCGTGCGCATAGTTGAGATCGATCTGGTCCTCGCTGAACGTAGTCCAGACATGCACTTCTCCGCGCTGTGTCTGCACCGGCGTAAGGAGTGGCAGACTGCGTGGTCGCACCACGCTCGACAAATCGGTTGCTGGGTCGACCGCAATGAAAAAATCCTGGAATGCCGGAGACCCGGCCTTAAACGCCTCGAACCACTCGTTCTGTGCCGACACATGGTTGATCACAGCGTCGAACATCAGCTTGAAGTCGCGGCTAAGCCGTACCACGTCGTCCCAGGTTCCAAGTGCCGGGTTGACCGCCTTGTAATCGATCACCGAAAAGCCGTCGTCGGACGAATAAGGGAAAAACGGGAGAATATGGACTGCTGATATGACACCCGCCAGATGATCGTTGAGGAACTTGTGAAGCACGCGCAAAGGCGGGGTGCCTGGTTCCTGCAGCGAGTCGCCGTATGTGATGAGCATCACATCCCGTTCGGTGATACGCTCGACCGGATCGACGGCCTTTTGTGACAGTTCAGGATGCCGTGTCCGAAACTCATCAAGCATCTGCATGAGCCGGGCATGGCACACCCGGCCCCGATCCTGACCATAAAGAAAAACCAGTTTGTCGAGCATTGCTTCGGGTGTCCGACTCATGATCATCAATCTCGTAGCTGCTATTGAGGAACACAGCCAAGCATAAATTCTTGGGAAGCATTCGTCAAGGCATGATCCAGGTATTGCTGGCAGCGTTTGGCCCTTCGAGGGTGATGGGTAACCCTCTTTTTAGTGTCCTTTGGTAGTAGCAGTTTGCGAACACACGATACAATTGTCTTTACTACACGTGGTTCACGCGTGCGTGCTTCT
>CAZSXY010000001.1:109887-118175 GCA_964611395.1 uncultured Anaerolineaceae bacterium
AGCCACGTGCAGTATACGCCATAGCTCGCCCACCAGATAATCGCTCTAGAGGAGGCGACTCGCAGATGAGTATTAGCCAGTTAGCCCGACAGATCAAAGAGTCTCCCACGCTCAAGCTCAACGAAGAAGCCCTGATCATGAAAGAGCGTGGCGAACCGGTAATCAACATGAGCGCCGGACAACCTCAAAATCGTGCGCCCATCACGGCCATTCTGGGTTCGGCGGCCAAACTCAAGACGGGGGACATCAAGTACACCCCGGTCGATGGCGTGCGACCACTCAAGCAGGCCATCATCCGTTACACCGAAGAGAATTACGGCAGACTTCCTGCCCCCGAAAATGTCATCGTCTCAACCGGAGCCAAGCAGTCGCTGTACAATGCCCTGTTTTCCATACTCAATCCACAGGACGAAGTTGTCATCCTGGCCCCGTACTGGGTCAGTTATCCGGAGATGGTGAAGATGTGCTACGGCGTGCCGGTCATCGTTACGCCGGAGGATGGCACATTCCACCCGCGTATGGAAGAAATCGAGCAAGCAGTCAGTTCTTATACAAAAGCAATTATTGTCAATAGCCCCAACAACCCCTCCGGCATCATGTACTCCGAAGGGTTCATCGCAGACATTGTCGATTTCTGCGAACGCAAGGGCATATACCTCATTATGGACGATATTTACCACCGGCTTGTGTTCGATGGACAGCAGTCGATCCCTGGCTACCGCTACACCGACCGGGACATTGATAATTCGCACCTTATCGTCATCAATGGCGTATCAAAGCTCTATGGAATGACCGGGACGCGTATTGGCTGGGCCATCGCCAACCGCCAACTCGTTGAGGTCATGACCAACGTCCAGGCTCAAACCACCTCGTCACCTCCTGCGGTCGACCAGGCAGCCGCACAAGGTGCACTGACCGGCATGCAAAGCATCATCGAAAACCTGCGCCTGACTATCCAAAATAATCGCGATGTCGTGCTACATGAACTGCGATCCTTCACTGACGTTCACGTCCACAAGCCAGACGGAACGTTCTACTGCCTGGTAGATTTCCGCGCCTATAGCAATAACTCGGTCGAGTTGGCTCACTTCTTGCTTAAAAAGGCCCTGGTGGTGACCGTACCGGGCAGCGCTTTTGGCATGGAGGGGTATCTACGCCTCACGTACTCCGGTTCGACCAAGCAGATCATCGAAGCCATTGACCGCATGAAGTGGGCGATTGATCCGAACGCTCCAAACGAAATCTACATTGGCGACCGCAAGCTGATCAGGGACTGGATGTAGAGGTTTGCCGATGAACAACAACTTGCTAAACATCAAAACCCCGGCGCAGGATCAAGCGCATGCCCTCAAAGCGGATTATGGCCTCAGCAATCATGGTTTGAGCAATTTGCGCCAGAGCTATTGGAACCTCCCCGCCGAAGCCCTGTACGAGGAGATTGTCTTTCGGAACGAGGGGAAAATCACCAGCCAGGGATCAATTGTCGTGAACTCTGGCAAGCATACGGCGCGTGCGGCTCAGGACAAGTACGTCGTGCGGGAGTCTTCGACCAAAGACAACATCTGGTGGGGCGAATACAATCGCCCGCTCAGCGCGGATAAATTCAACGAGATTTTCAGCCGGATGCAAGGCTTCCTGCAAGGGCGCGACCTCTTTGTTCAGGATTGCTATGCTGGCGCACACCCAGAGTACCGCCTGCCTGTTCGCATAATTACCGAATACGCATGGCACGCGCTGTTCGCCCGCAATATGTTCATCCTGCCCGAAAACCGCGAAGCATACCGGCTCCATGTGCCCGAATTCACGGTTATTGCCGTGCCCTCGTTCCAGGCATTCGAACCCATCGACGGCACACGCTCCAGCACCGTGATCGCCATCAGCTTTGAGCAGCGCCTTGCCATCATCGCCGATTCGGGGTACGGGGGCGAGATCAAGAAGTCCATCTTCACCGTCATGAACTACCTGCTCCCCCTGGAAGGGGTCATGACCATGCACTGCTCGGCGAACCAGGGCGACAACCGGGACGATGTCGCGCTGTTCTTCGGGCTATCCGGCACGGGCAAGACGACCCTTTCAGCCGACCCCTCGCGGGGCATCATCGGGGATGATGAGCATGGCTGGTGCGATGATGGCGTGTTCAATTTCGAAAACGGGTCCTATGCAAAAGTGATTCAGCTCTCGCCCACCGCCGAACCACAGATTTATGGGGCGATCCATCGCTTCGGGGCCATTCTCGAAAACGTCATCTACGATCCGGTCACGCGGGCCATTGATCTGGATGATGACGAAATCACGGAGAATACCCGCGCGTCGTATCCGCTCATGTACATTGACAATGCCATCCCCGAAAAAATGGGCGGACACCCGAAGAATATCATCCTGCTAACGTGTGATGCCCAGGGCGTCATGCCACCCATCGCCCACCTGACGCCAGACCAGGCATTGTATCACTTCATCTCAGGCTATACGTCGAAAGTCGGCGGGACGGAAGTCGGGCTTGGCGAAGAACCGGAGATCACATTCAGCGCGTGCTTCGGTGCGCCCTTTATGGTACATCCCCCGACATTCTACGCCGATCTGCTGAAGCACAAAATCGAGCGCTATAATGTCAACTGCTGGCTGCTCAATACAGGTTGGGTTGGCGGACCTTACGGGGTAGGCAAGCGCATCAGCATTCGTCACACGCGTGCCCTGTTGAACGCCGTCCTTTCCGGCGAATTGCTCAATGTCGAATACTACCAGGACCCCATATTCGGGTTTGAAGTGCCGAAATCATGCCCTGATGTGCCGGAGAGCGTCTTATACCCGGCTGAAGCCTGGCCTAGCCGGGAAGAATACTGGAAAAAATATCGCCAGTTGGCGGCGCGGTTCATCGAGAACTTCAAGAAATTTGCCCCAGACGCCACCCCCGAAGTGCGTGCTGCGGGGCCACACATCGACTAGGCCAACAGGCCATTGAAAGGGAAACGCACAGGGTGTTCCGCGCTGGGACACCCTGTTTCGTCAGCCCGCTTCAGCCGCTACCGGCAGACTCACGACCACCTTTGTCCATTGGCGCGGTTCGCTCTCGATGCTCAGGCTTCCCCCCAACATGATCGCTAACTGTTTGGCGATTGTCAGGCCAAGCCCTGTTCCCTGTTGCTCGTACAGGCGGCGTTCAAACTGGACATATGCCCCCACCTTGCGAATTTGCTCGGCGGTCATGCCACGCCCCCGGTCGGTCACCTGCACGATGAATGCATCACCCGCCTCCGCTGGCCCGGACAGCACATCAATTGGCGTGTCCACTGGCGAGAACTTGCAGGCGTTGTCGACTACCTCTTCAACAATTTTCCTCAGGCATTGGGCAGTCACAAGAACGGGCACATTTTCGGCTCGCACGTTGAGGTCATGCGCGCGCCCCCGTACTCCCGCCCGGCAGTAAGCCGCATCGGCGACGACATCGCCGGATGCTGTAAGAGCCTGTGTGCCACACACCACATTGTCACTGGCTTCCTGGCGCTGTAATTCCAATTGCGCGTAAAGCAAGAAATTTTCAATCTGACGCTGCAGGCGCTGCCCGGACTGGCGAATGGACTCGGCCATCTGGACGACCTGATCGGGTGACAAAATGGCGCTGTCCATCTTGAGTAGCTCGGCGTAACCCACCAGGCTGGTGAGCGGCGTGCGCAGTTCGTGAGGAAGCGCCAGCACCAGCGATTCGCGCAATTCGTTCATGCGACGTTCATACTCTTGCGCAACGGTTTTTTGTTTCTCCAGCCGTGCGCGAATCGCCGCGAGTAGCTCATCACGGGCAAAGGGCTTGGTCACGTAATCATCGGCCCCCAGCTCCATCCCGTAACGCATGTGTGCGCGGTCGGACTTGGCCGTCAGGAAGATGAACGGGAGTTTGCTCGTCATCGGGTCATCTTGTAGCTGGAGCAGCACACCATACCCATCCAGGCCCGGCATCATAATGTCAGAGATGATCAGGTCAGGGATATGCTGGCGAGCCAGTTGCACACCCACCTCGCCACTCGATGCGCTGTACACTTCGTAGCCTTCGAAACGCAGTAAGGTCACGATCTCTTCCAATAGAGGGACTTCATCCTCAATCACAAGAATCGTGGTCATCGATCTATTCCCTGGAGTGCCCGTTAATCATGATCCCCAACCCCCGGAACCCGGTGGAACACCGAAAACGGCTATCAGTTCACCACCGCAGCGCCGTTACCGCATTATAGCAAGATCGCCCGCCAGAGAAAATTGAACGCAATCACGCGACCGCCTGGCTCTTCCGCGCTCGCCGGACGTTGTATACTTGAGCAAATGATTATCACCGTGTGGGCCAATGCGTATCTATAGTGGAATTGGATTATTTTCGGCAACTATCCTGCTTTTCCAGGTCACACTCACACGCCTGTTTTCAGTCGCGCAGTTCTACCACTTTGCATTCCTGGTTGTGAGTCTGGCCCTGCTGGGGTTTGGAGCCAGCGGATCGCTGCTCGCGATTTTTTCAGCGCTCCACAAGCCCGGCTGGCGATCGCTCTGTGCGCTCCTGACCGGCCCTGCCGCGCTTCTGGCCTACCTGGTCATCAACCGGTGGGCTTTTGACTCCTATGCGATTGCCTGGGATCGCGCTCAGATCGGGCGGCTGCTTGTCAATTTGTTGTGCCTGGCCATCCCGTTTACGTTTGCGGGGACGGTGCTCGGCGCATTGTTAGCGGACAGAGCCTATCCCGTCGCGCGCATTTACGGCGCGAATATGCTGGGGTCGGCAGTGGGAGCGGCTCTCGCCCCGATTTTGCTCGCCCAGATCGGGGATGAGCGGCTCGTTTTCTTGTGCGGTGCACTGGCGGCGCTCGCCAGTATCCTGTTGACTGGCGCGGGGCAGTGGAGAAAATACTTCTGGGGCGCAAATGTGGCTGGCGCGGTGATCAGCCTGGGCTTATTCGTATTTGAGCCGTCCGCGTTTTTGGTCAATCCCTCGCCGTACAAAGCCTTGAGCCACTTTCAACGCACGCCAGACGCCACGCTAGAAGCGCCCCGCTACAACGCATATTCCAGGCTCGACATCGTGCGCAGCCCCACGATCCATTCTGCGCCCGGATTGAGCATGGCGTATTTCAACGCGCCACCACCGGAGATCGGTTTGCTGATCGATGGCGATAACATGCTGCCCGCGCCCCAGGCCGCAAGTATGCCCGCCGCGTTTGCCCGTGCCATGCCTGCCTCCGTCGCGTTCAGCCTGTACGAGTCCCCGCAAGCCCTTGTGCTGGGAGCCGGTGGCGGCCTTGACATCATGGTCGCGCTGTTGAGCGGCGCTCAACCGGTCGTTGGGGTCGAACCGAACAGTCTGGTTTACGACGCGTTACGCTCCGATTTGCGAGCCTGGACTCAACTCGCTGACGACCCGCGTGTGATGTTGGTCCACCAGGCCATTCGCACCTATGCCCGCCAGAGCGATCAGAAATTCGACGTGGTGCAACTGGCATTGACGGATACGTACCGTCCGGTAACGTCGGGGGCATTCTCGCTGACGGAGAACTATACGTACACGGTCGAAGGGTTCCGGGACTATCTGGACTTGCTGAGGCCAGACGGTCTTCTGATCGTCACCCGGTGGTTGCAGACCCCTCCGAGTGAAGAAGTGCGCACTCTCGCCCTCATCCTTGAAGCGCTAGATGGAATCACGACGACCCCCGCCCGGCATATTATCGCTTTTCGCTCCTTCCAGACGATCACTTTTCTGGTGAAGGTTTCGCCCTTCACCACCGGCGAGGTCGCCGCGATACTGTCGGATGCCGAGCAGCGCATGGTCGACATGGTGCTTGCGCCCGACCTGCCGCCGGAAACGATCAATCGTTATGCCCGGTTGCCGGAACCGATCTACCACACAACGTTGACGGAACTGCTGCACACGCCCAGCCGCGCCACGTTCTACGAGCGATACACCTTCGACGTGCGGCCCCCAACCGACAATCGCCCGTTCTTCTTCCACTTCTTCAAGTGGCGACAAACCCCTGCCATCCTGGACAACCTAGGGCGCACCTGGCAACCCTTTGGCGGCAGCGGTTACTTTGTACTGGTGGCATTGCTGCTGTTTGCGAGCCTGTTCGCCCTGTCCTTCATTGTCCTGCCGGTAGCCCTCGCGCCCCGCTTCCGGCAAGTACTCGGCACTATCGCACCTCGCCAGCGCTGGGCGTTGTGGGCGTATTTTGGGTCGTTGGGGCTGGCATACCTGATGATCGAAGTCGGCGCCATGCAGCAGTTCGTCCTGATTCTCGGCCACCCGACGCTGGCCATGGCTACCATCCTGGGCATCCTGCTGTTTTCCTCCGGCCTCGGCAGCCTGGCATCCAACCGGCTCCCCTGGGGATTGTCGCTGATCCTTCTAGCCTTAACCGTTGCTGCATGGCCCGTGTTGATTCGCTGGGGAGCCGAACGCCTCCTGGCCGCCCCGCTTGTGCTTCGCTGGCTGCTGACCGTTGCGGCCATATCCCCCACCGGCTTCTTGATGGGCATCCCGTTTGCCCGTGGGATTCACGCCATCCGCGAAGTTCCGGGCCTGACCGCCTGGGCGTGGGCCATCAACGGGAGCGCATCGGTTGTCAGCGCCGTCCTCGCCGTTCTGCTGGCCCTATCTTATGGGTTTAGCTGGGTCTTCTGGGCCGCTAGTGCTCTCTATGGTGCCGCCTGGCTATTGCGGCCTAGCCATCTTCACGAGTAAAGGGGACGAACGCCACGTCGAAGACACGATCCATCGTAATATCGTCTCCCTGACGCTCCACCACCCACAGGCTCTGGTATCCCCCCGGCGGGCCGATGGGAATGACCATGCGCCCGCCTTCTGGGTTGAGTTGGGCGACAAGCGGCGCCGGCAGGTGATCAGGGGCAGCCGTCACGATAATCGCGTCGAACGGGGCATACTCCCACCAGCCGTAATAGCCATCTGCCCGCGTGGCGTGAATATCTGTGTAGCCCAACTCATCAAACACGCGCCGGGCCGTTCCTGCCAGCTCCGGGATGATCTCGATGGTATACACTTCGCTGGTCAGTTCGCGGAGGATCGCTGCCTGATAGCCGGAGCCAGTGCCGATCTCCAGCACGCGGTCGCCCTCCTGGAGATCAAGCAGTTCAGTCATGATCGCCACAAGTGAAGGCTGCGAGATCGTCTGTCCAAAGCCGATCGGCAAGGGGTGATCGTTGTAGGCCAGGTCTAAATAGCCCGTGGGGACAAACGAGTGGCGCGGCACGGTCATCATGGCGTCGATCACCCGCTCATCCGTGACCACCGGAACGACGCGTTTTTTTACAAGCGTGGCCCTACGCTCGCGCATCGACTCGCTATCTGCAAACTCGCGGTCGATCTCGGCAGGTGTGGGAGCCAGTTCAGTGGGGCGAAAGGTTGGCGTCGGGGTGTGATCGACGGAATAAGTCACTACGGGGGTTTGTGAAAGCAACAACTGGACGGCGAGTTGATCCTGCTCAGCCCCCGCCTGAATGTCTCCCCGGCAGGCGGTAAGCCCTACTATCATGCCCAGGGCGGCGATCAACATCGCCAGCCACACGGGCGAGCGTACACGTCGAATGCCGAACATCGTGTGCGCCTCCCTGCTCATCCGCTTTGTCCATAGCATACCCCATTTTTTGCGGAAAATGCTGGCTGGCAGGCGCACACGTCTTCACACCCGGCTAAGCGTGCCGGTTTAGAAAACTCGACGCAAAGCGCATGAAACGGAAAACGTCAGCGAAATTCGTAGCCAGCCCGACGGATACACGCACAGCGCCGACAGCATCCTGAACCTTCCCGCTCATCGCGGTGATAAAGTCTTCGAAGGTCATGCGCTCTTCCTTACGGAAGCATTCTGCAAGCTCCGCCTCCGTCAGGCCATGCGCCTTTTCGCCTGCCCCAGGATTGCAAAAGCAACCGGTGCGCAGCGAAATGTTCACCTCATTGGCTTTCGCCTCGACTTTCCGGTAATCAAACAACTTGCCATTCGGATCGTAAAAATTGACGGTGATCGTCCCCCCGCGCATCGTTGTATCTTCCGGACCGTACAGGTGAATGAGCGGCATCCCGTTGGCATGGTGGAGCGCCAGCAGTTGCTTCAGCAGCCAATCCGTCAGGCACGTGACCCGCTCGTGGACGGCGTCAATCCCCACCTCCTCCAAGTGGCGCAGACCGATTTCGACCGCCGGCAGATTCAGATAATCAATGGTGCCGTCTTCAAAAGCTGCCTCACCATCCTGAAGGTAGTAACCATCGCCTTGAACCGATGCAATGGTGATCGTGCCGCCTGCAAACC
>CAZSXY010000002.1:0-70483 GCA_964611395.1 uncultured Anaerolineaceae bacterium
CGGCTGATCGAGACAGTCAGCGCTCTGTGCTGAGACCGCAGGGCGGGTAGAAAAAGGATGGTGGTGTAGTGTTGACTGTTGAGGTATGAAAAGGTATTCCAAGACAAACGGCTAAGTTCACTGGAAACACCTTTTCATGACACAGACGATTATAACGTATCCCTGTTCGCGCTGTGGTGGCGAAGAAATAGTCAAAAACGGACACGATTAAAAAAGGTGTACAGAAGAAGCATCATTGTAAGATGTGCAACAGCTATGGCACCTTGCGCCAGCGGTTGGCCCGCTTTGCGCGCAAGACCCTGTCCTTTTCCAAGTCCGACAAGTTCCATGAGTTAGTCTTTCGGCTTTTTGTCCATCATTACAATCTGGTCTGTACCAGTCCACTACCTTAAGGACAAAATACCCAAGGTTAACTGCTAGGAGATTTGTGATCGCCAGAATCTTGCCTTGTGGTCTTGCAGATATGATCCAATCACACTGTTAACCTCGCGTATTTTGGTTATCAAGCACATAATTGAGCTGACCTTGAAGGATAGGTTGCAAAAAGGAGCTCAACAATGCCTATTCGAAACTGGTTGGGTGAACGCTTAGGGGGGATAGCGGACGAGATTTTAGGCTTCATCATTCTTGTTGTACTTTTACCTGCATTATATGAGTGGATTAGGGGAAATCCTGATACTGCCATGCAGTGGGTAATACTGGTATTCGTGGTGGTAAATATCTTTCTCACTTGGTCAACTTCACGACAAAAACTATCACCTGAAGAAACAGAGACGTCCGAACAGTTGCCGCGTGGAATTTTAGTTCGCGAAGCTGAAGGCGATAAACGGTATTTGGTAGATTTCAACGGGTTATTCAGAGAAATAAATGACGACGACACGTTTTCTTTTCTTGAAGTTGCGCTTGGAATAACCGGGGGCGTGTCAATAGTTGCCAATTCCGAGGTTGCCACCCGGTTAGGCAAAGAAGTACCCGCCATCAAGGATTACAAACGCCCATTGACACCAGAAGAACAGAGAGTAAAACAATTAAGACGTCGGGTTGACGCAATGCTGTCGGTAGAGACTTTTTGCATGTACAACAATGACCCTCAACTTATCACTGTGCAGTTTACTAATGATAGCCGCACCGCATTGTTTATCAGTCGCGTAGAGTTCATGCCTACTCAGCCTGATATGTTCATATATGATAGTTTTAGACGAACGGAAAAGGCCGGTGTTTTTTCTTGCTTGGATGAAGGGGTAAATCTTAGCCCAGGCGACAAACACCCGATAACTCTCCCGCTGACTGCAAAGTGGGCGGAGGGCGACCTTGAACGCAGGAAAGGAAATGTCGGATTTTTGACAATCTGGGTGCAGTTTGAGGGCGAGGAAGTGGATCTATTGACCCCGCTTTAACAATGGGTACGCGTCAAGAGTATCGAGATATTGTGGTGTACGGTCTCTGCTTTCATCGTTTTTTTGCCCATTGGCTCAATGACATAAAGCCACCGCTTTTCTTATTCAGTGTTTTGTTAAAACTTAATAATGCTATGGAGGAAATCGGATGGCAGGGGTCGAAAAGTACTTTGAGACAGTCGAAGAAACCATGCGGCTAGCATTTCGGGGTTGGGAAGCTGATTTATCACATGCTGGTGAGAAAGGTGGAATAAGAGAACGGAGGGTCATAGATTTCCTTTCCCATGTGTTACCCAAGAGATATGGTATTGGAACGGGGCACATTGTGGATTGTCAGGGGATGATGAGTAATCAAACAGATATTGTTATCTTTGATGCGGTAGATGGGATAGTGCTACCTATTGATGAGTATTATTCTTTGTTCCCTTGCGAGTGTGTGTATGCTGCAATTGAGGTCAAATCCATACTGACAGGAGGTTCTGGCAAGGGGGAAATCAGCAAGTGTGTTGAAAACACGAGAAAACTGAGGTCTCTGAACAGGAACAGAAATTACGATTTACCTCCTATTCCTAGCCTTGTCTTTGCATATGAAACAACTTGGAAGAAGGAACAAGGAAAGAAAACGATGGAATGGTTCGTCAAGTTGGGCAAACCATATTCCAAAAGATTTCCTGAAGCGGTGTTTGTTTTAAATCCTGAACCTGGATTTTTCTTCTATCCCTCTGGGCCAACTGGCTATAGTACGGGCGAAATGTCTGAGCTTGTGTTTATTGAGAAGGTTCCACTACTCGGATTTGTTTCACATCTCATTCAACTTTTAATGCCTAAGAAGGTGTTAAAACCGAACCTCTGGTCGCAATATGTTGACTGGAGCGAGGAGAATTCAATTGCGAGAGTGTATACCCTTCAAGGGTTGGTGCAGTAAATTTTCAAAGTGGAAAGACGTTCAAGGGTTTTTGTATTGGGAAATATTAGTATGGCTATGTCGAAAGATGCAAATTGGGCGACATAATCATGACCCCGCTCTTTGCGGAAAACGCAAAAAAGCGTTTTCAGGTAACGCATTGAAAAACCATCAGCCAAAGGTATACCACTACCGAGCTTTTGAGCATGTCACTGACACACAAAGAACGCGTTCTCCGAGCCTTACGTTATGAGCCGGTCGACCGGCTACCGACGCAGATCAATTACACAGCAGCGGCGGGCCAGGCTATGGCCCGTCACTTCGGCATCCCGGCCCATGCGTTGCCCCAGTTCCTCGATAATCACATGGTTCGCGTCGACCTGAGCTATCCTCAACGCACCAGTGGCGACGGATCGATCGCGTACGATTGGTGGGGAGTCGGCTTTGACACGCGCGAAGAAGGTTACTTCGTCAGCGATCCGCCGTTAGCCAGCACAAAAGACCTGGAGAGTATCCCCTGGCCCGACCCGCATGATCCGCACTTGCTGGAACAGGCTGCCAGCCAGATCGAACGCGACGGGAACGAGTATTTCATTACCCCGAACTTCGGGTTCGCCCTGTTTGAGCGGGCGTGGGCGCTGCGCGGCTTCGACACGTTCTTGATGGACCTGGTACTGGACCCCGATTTTGTCGAAGCGCTCCTTGACCGTATCGTTGCCATCCAATTGGTGCTGATCGAACGCTTCATCGCGCTGGGGGTGGACGGCGCATATTTCGGCGATGACTACGGCGCACAGAAAAACACGCTGATTTCGCCGCGCATGTGGCGAGCGCTCATCAAGCCCCGGCTGGAACAGTTATTTGCCCCGTTCCGGGAGCGTGATCTGCCCATTCTGATGCACTCAGACGGCGACATCGCGCCCATCCTTCCCGACATGGTCGAAATTGGGCTGACGACGCTCAATCCGGTGCAACCAGAAGTTATCGACCACCACTGGCTGCGCGAGACGTTCGGGCAGCGACTATCTTACTATGGCGGCATATCGACACAAACTGTGCTGCCCTACGGCACGCCGGATGAGGTCCGGCAAGCGGTCGATGCAACCGTTCACGCGCTGGCCCCAGACAACACCGGCGTGATGCTCGCGCCATCGCATCGCATGATGACCGACATTCCTTTAGATAACATTGAAGCATTGCTTGCAGCTTTTAGCGCACAGGGGTGATGCAACATGTCTTTGGACAGCGAACGCCGCTCGACCATCGAAACAACCTTTCGCCGCCTCTTTGATGGGGCAGAACCATCGCTCTGGGTTCAAGCCCCTGGACGAGTGGACTTGATGGGCAGTCACACCGACTATAATGAAGGCTACGTGCTGACCATGCCCATTAACCGCAACACCTGGATCGCTGCCACGCCACGCGACGACCGGATCGTCGCCATTCACTCGCTGAATGTGGCTGGAAGCGCCGAATTCGCCCTCGATGATATCCAGCACGACGCACAAGTGCCCTGGACGAACTATGTGAGAGGCGTAGCCCACATCCTGCAACAGGAAGGGTACACGCTGCGCGGGTTCAACGGGCTGATTCACAGCACCGTGCCGTTCGGCAGTGGATTGAGTTCCTCCGCGGCGCTGGAAGTCGCGACCGCTACGCTATTCAACGTGCTGGTCGACCTTGACCTCGATCCGATCCGGGTTGCATTGCTCACACAACGAGCCGAAAATGAGTTTGTGGGGGTCAACTGTGGCATCCTGGATCAGTACACATCGGCGGTTGGCCGGGCCGATCACGCGCTGCTGTTAGATTGTCGTGACCTGACCAGCCGCGCGGCAGCGATTCACCCGGATATTCAGATCGTCATTTGCGACACGCGCGCCGCGCGAGCGCTGTCCGGTTCAGCATACGCCGAGCGCCGCGCCCAATGCGAAAGCGGCGCGGCCCGCCTGGCCGCCATCGACCCATCCGTCAAGACCTTGCGCGATGTCTCGATCGATCAGCTTGAGGCCCACAAAGACCTGCTTTCAGAGGCCGTCTACCGGCGCTGCCGGTTCATCATCGAAGAAAACCAACGCGTGCGCGACCTGGCGAACGCCCTCCCGGCAAACGACTACCAGGCGATCCAAAGGCTAACGGCTGCATCGTTTGCGGGGGCACGCGATCTGTACGAGATTACGTCGCCGGAGATGCTCGCCATGATGGATGCGATGCTAAGCGGCCCCGGTATAATGGGAGCCAGGCAGGCAGGAGCCGGCTTTGGGGGGTGCATGGTCGCTTTCATCGACCGCACCTCCACGTCAGAATTCGTGACGCACGTCTGTGATGCCTACACGGCCCAAACCGGCATCGAGCCTGAAGTCTATCCGGTTCAAGCGGAAGCGGGCGCAGGGGTCATTAACCCGTCACACAAGTAACCATATGCTGAACGCTTCAGGATACCCTCACCAGGCGGGCCTATCGTCTCTGGATCAGAGGATGCGAAGCGTCTTTCACCGTCGCAATACCGGCGGATTACAGTCATGAGCGCTCATACCATGTTACGTTCGGTGCGAACAAACCTTTCACCATCAATCTGGCAAGACCTGCTGGCTGGTGTGGCAGGCGCTGTTGCGGGCGCGCCCCTGGCCATGGGGTTTGCCATCATCGCGGGCGTCAGTCCAATTTATGGTTTGTACACGGCGGCCATCAGCCCAATCGTGGGATCGCTTTCGATCAGCTCCACGTTCATGACCGTTGGCTCCACAAATGCTCTTGCGCTTGTCGTCGGCAGCAAGCTCACCGAGTATGACAGTGCCAACCACCTGGAAATCGTGTTCACGCTTACGCTGTTGGTGGGCGTCTTTCAGTTCCTCTTTGGCCTGCTGCGACTGGGGACGCTCTCGCGGTTTGTGTCCAACGCGGTCATGACCGGCTTTGTTAGCGGGGCGAGCCTGCTCATCATCATCGGGCAACTGAAAAATCTCACGGGGGTCTCTGGCGGCGCAGCACGAAGGGCACTGCCGCGTCTGTGGCATTGGCTCAACCATTTGTCGGACCTAAACGTTCATATCCTGGCCACCGGCTTGCTGGCCATCATCATTATCGTGGTTCTCAAACGCACCCGATTCAAGAGTCTGGCCACCCTGATGGCCATCGTGATAACCTCAATACTCGTTGCTTATCTGCACTGGGACGACGTCACCCTCGTTCGGGACATGTCGCCCGTACCATCTGGCCTGCCTGCGCCCCAACCGCCGCCACTGAATCACGTTTCGGAACTGGCTACCGCTGCGCTGGCAATGGCTGTGCTGGCGTCGGTGCAAAGCGCTGCCCTTGCCAATATCATCCCTCAGCCGGATGGCACCACCTCCAACATCTCCAGAGACTTTGTCGGCCAGGGGCTGGCAAACATGGTAGGAAGCTGGTTTCAGTGCATGCCCGCCGGAGGATCACTGTCGCGGACAGCGATCAATGTCGCGGCGGGCGCTCGTTCGCGCCTGTCAAACATCTTTGCCGGGCTCATCGTGATCGCCATTCTGCTTTCGTTGGGAAAGTCCATTGAGCGCGTCACGCTGGCGGCCCTGGCCGGGCAACTCATCATCGCCGCGATCAGCCTCATCAATCCGAAGGATATCCGGCTCGTGTGGCGGGTCAACTGGACAGCCCGCGTGGTGATGCTGGTCACTTTCTGCGCGACCCTGCTGCTGCCGTTGGAATTCAGCATCTACGCCGGCGTGGTGATTTCATTGCTGTTGTACGTGTATACATCGTCCAGCAACATCAAGATAGTCCGGCTGGTTCCCAACGGCAACCACCAGTTCCGCGAAGAAGCGGTGGGCTCGACCCTGCCGGATAACAGCACGGTCATTTTTTCGGTTTCCGGCAACCTTTACTTCGCCGCCGTCAAACAGTTGGAGGACACACTCCCGTCGCCGCGTACCTCGACCGGCACTGTCGTGATCCTCCGCTTGCGGGACAACCAATATCTGGGCAGCACCGGAATCCGGTTTTTGCTCCGCTACAATGAACAACTCAGAGCGCATGGCGGCAAGCTGATTCTGACCGGTATCAGCCCGGCATTACACGAACAGCTTGAGCGATCCGGCGTTGTGGATGAATTTGGCCCAGAGAACATCTTCTACGCCAACGACATTTTGTTCTCGGCTCTTGAACACGCGCTGGCCATAACCCCGCCCAACACCCATGAGAACACCCCGGAGGCATCACCCAAAACCTGACCGGTTACGCACCTGATCTCACCTCATCGCCCTGGATGAACTGCAGACCTCTGCCCCATACAAAAACGGTGCGGGACTTTCCAGTTCCACACCGTCAAAGCCTGCAAACCGGCATTTCCAGCAGGCGAAGGCCGCGTCACGCCAGGGCGCTGTATGGCGTTTCGACAATGGTGTTCACCATCGCCCAGAAATTCTCCAGGGGCGTATCAAGTTGCACGTGATGCGTCGGGCCGAGAATCAACCCGCCGTCACGGCCCACCGTCCGCAGCCGCTCCGTGACCTCCGCCCGGACATCTTCCGGCGACCCGTAAGGCAACGTGTGTTGCTCGTCAATCGTGCCCCAGAAGCACAACCGGTCACCAAATTGCCGCTTAACTTCGGCGGGGTCCATGCTGGCCGGTTGGATGGGATTCAGCACATCAATCCCGATCTCAATCAACTCCGGGATGATCGGCAGGATGTTCCCATCAGAATGGTAAGCCACCTTGAGATCGGGATTGATCGCCTTGAGTTCGGCGACGAAATTCGCCATGCGCGGCTTGAGAAACCGCCGCCAGTGTCTGGGGGAAATCAACATCGTGTGTTGAGTGCCGACATCGTCCCCCGTCCAGATCATATCTACGCCCATCTCAACGAGCTTCTTGGCCGCTGTTAGATGATAGCGGTATGGTATCTCCAGGATGTGGTCGGCCAGGTCGGGATCCATCACAAAATCCATGAGCATTGGCTCGAGGCCCCGCAGCGCCCACGCGGTTTCAAAGATCGTGGTGACCGTCACGCCGACGATCCAATACTCATCTTTGTAGTCGCGGAGTACTCGCCCGGCCTCCACGTAAAGTTCGGGGCGTGTCGGGTCGGGTGGCTGGTAGCGAGTGATCGCCTCTTCGTCCGCCAGGGGGTGATGCACGATCTCCGTGTAATAACCGCTTCCGAAGGGCGTTTCATAGGGCTGCGAATCCCATCCAATACCCCATTCGTCGGTATACGGACCCGCCTGCTGGTAATACGAATTGGCCCAGCCTACCGACGTCAGCAGCATATCTTCGCCCAAAGCGCGTTCCAGTTCGTATGTGTTGCCCCCGCCATGCGGGTTGTGAACCTGCTGCCCTCGGAGCGCCAGTTCGTCACGCAGCCGGTCGGCGAATTCGGGGGTGAAGCTGATCTGCATCGGGCAGCGATCCGGTGTTTCGTGGTTAAGCGCCAGCCACACTCGTTCGCGGTGTTTCATAAGCTCGTCCTGTAAAAATAAGCTAACCGTCGCGGGTCACCCTGTGAAGAAACCAGGGGCGCTGGCATCCTCACGCGTACTCTTGATCATAGGCCTATGCGTGCGCGGCATCACTTGCGGCTGCGCTCAAAAGCGTTTGCGCCCCGCCCACCTGGTGACTTTACGCAGGATATCCCGTTCCTCCGCTTCGCTTTCGGTGGCGACCCACAAGAAAATCCCCTCTGGCTCCACCGCGTCCATAAAATCGTCCAGGTCCCGCTTGTCCAGGTCAACGATGATGGGCGCACGCGCTTGAACGCGTTTGATGAACGGCACCCATTGCATGATCGGGTAATCGTCGCCCACGCCTTGCACCCATTGAATGGCGTGTACTTCCGGCACATCCAGAATCATGTCAATATGCCGGGCCACCCCCCGGCCATCAACATGAAAGATATTGTGCGTCATCGTCTGGACTTCGCGCCGCAAAACCGGTAAACAAAACTCCTCGAACATGGTAGGGGAGATCAACGCGGAAAAATCGCAACTGGGGATGTGCATCCGCCCAAAAGATGGGATACCCATCCAGCTCACGGACAACTGTTTCCCGGCCTTGAGCATCGCGTCAAAATGATCGTAGATGGTCTCAAAATCCTGTATGGCCAGGGCAATCAATTGCTTGGCCTTGTCAGGATTCTCGATCATATCCAGGCAAAGCTGTTGCGGATCGCGCCAGGCCGCCGCACAGTCAACACCGGGGTGCAAATCCGTATAGCCCACCAGGGACTTGCCCTGGCAGCGTTCCAGTGCGCACCGTGTCAGCGCTTCGAGCTTCGTAAAATAGTCATTCTGCATATCCAGCCGCAACCGGTCCATATCGCCCCACGATTTCACACATGGTTTGGACCAGGCCGTCACCTCGCCATATTCAAGCTCTGCGCCATAGAACGCGGCATAAACTTCTGGCCCAAGGTTGGGCCAGAATACGGGGAACGTCTCCCCCAGAAATGTCTTGCCTGCAATAGACTTCAGGTACGTATCAACCTGGAATTCCTCGTCGAACCAGCGATCCTTCAGGTTATCCGACGGGTAAGCCGTGTTAGCTTCCTCGACAAACGCATTATGCGCCACGAAACGCACCGGTGGGCGGTCAATAATCGCCCGTTCATACCAGGCATAGACCCGCTTCATGGCCATCTCGAACTGGGGCATCCCCTCAAGTTCGACCGTCCACCAGTCGGTTGTAACCGGTTGCGTCATGATGTGTCCCACACTATTGGTTTGGGCCGGCAACCCGCCCTTCGTCGGTTTAGCTAATACGTCGCCGCAATGCCCCGTGCATCGCCACCGACACGGTGATGATCAGGCCGTAGATCAACTGGGTATAAAACCCCGTGAGACCAATAGCTACAATCCCCGGTTCAATCGCGCCGATAATCAGGCAACCGGCAAATGTGCCCAAAATGGTGCCGGTTCCGCCAAACACGGACGTGCCCCCCAGAAACACTGCCGACAACGTGCGCATCAGGTAGCCCTCGCCTAACGTCGGCCAGAAATAAGACACCTCCAGGCTAGAGAGAACCCCGCCAAACGCGGCAGCCAAGCCGACCAGGGCGAACACCAGCATGCGCGTGCGGTCCACATTGATGCCCATGAGCCGGGCGCTATCTTCGTTGTCACCAATGAGATACACGTGTGCGCCGAATTTGTGCCGGTTCAGCAAAATCCACACGGCAACCCCAACCAACAACATCCATAACATCTGGCGCGGCCAAAAGCCGTTGAAGCGTCCCACCAGCGCCTCGCGCAACAGGGTCTCTCGCACAGTCACCAGGGTATCCCCACGCCCTTCGCGGATCACCAGCACCACACCACGCCAGAAAAACATGGTGCCGATCGTGGCAATCAGCGACGGAATGCCCAATTTCACCACGATGATCCCGTTGAATAAACCGACCGCAAAACCCACAGCCAGCGCCGAAACGAAAGCCAGGGCAATGTTGTCTGTCGCGTGAAACACTTCCAGAAACGCCACCGTTCCAATGGCCATAATCGACGGGAACGACAGGTCCATTTCACCGGCAATCACCACCATCGTCAGGGGAAGCGCAATCACGCCAAAGAACGGGATCGTGGACATCAAAGCGCCATAAATCTCTTTGCTTTGGAAGGTCTCTGGTGCAGCAAATATAAAGAGGGCCCATAGCGCAGCCAGCACGCCCACAATACCGAGCTGCATCGCATTTCGCCGTATGAGCACGGTCGTGCTTTCGCGCGGCCAGTCCGCCATCTGCAAAGCTGATTCAGTGTTCTGTTCTTCTACATGCGACGCCATTGGTAAGAAACCTTTCTGAAATCCTTGCTCTTGCGCAATTAATCCAGGCTGCCCGTTTCGGCAACGCGGTACATCTTCTCCATCAAATCGTCCAGTGTAATATCTTGGGTCTTGAACTCGCCGGCCACCTTTCCGCGATCCAATACCACCACCCGGTCAGCCACCGAATACACATGGAACACATTGTGATCGATGAAAATAGCCGACTTGCCAGCCTTCTTAATGTTGCGCACAAAATCCAACAGTTTGCGCGTTTCTTGCAACGACAGGCCCATCGTCGGCTCGTCTAGAATGATCAGATCGGCCTGGAAATACAAGGCTCGCACGATGGCCACACCCTGCTTTTCACCGCCGGAAAATGTCTTGACAACCGAGTTCGGACTCACTGCCGAAGATGTGAACCCCATCGACTCCAGCATCAGGCGGTTGGTCTCAGCCCTCATCTTGCGGATATCCAGGAAGCCGAATCGGTTTGAAATCTCGCGCCCTAAGAAGATATTGCGCCAAAGCGTCTGCAGATCCGCCAGGGCACGCTCCTGGTACACGGTTTCTACCCCAAGCGCGCGCGCTTTGGAGACGGTGAGGTTAGTCACTTTTTGACCGTTGAAATAGATCTCACCGCTATCCGGTTGATGATACCCGGTGATAATTTTGATCAGGGTCGATTTGCCCGCGCCGTTGTCGCCCAGCAAACCCACCACTTCGTTGTGCTCTACGCGAAAATTTACATCGACCAGTGACTGCACTTCACCAAATGACTTGGAGATGTTTTTCAACTCTAATCTGTAGTCCATTGAAGCCTCCACAGTTACGAAGGAGCAAACGGCCTCTTGGCGCTACCTCTGAGGGCGGCACATTCCGGCGAAAGTGACGATGCCGGTCGGTCGTTTGCTCCTTGAAGTCACAGCAGGCTATCTGGCCGATGTTTCCGACCAGATAGACCACGATTTAGCGAATACCCTGCTCAACCAGGCTGGCCAGGAACTCGACATTATCCTTGTGAGCGAAGCCTGAACCAGTATTGATATGTAGACCGGAGAACCCATATTGCTTGGTCAGGCAGATCTGGAGAATGGGCAAGTAACCCTGTAGCCACTGCTGCTGGTCGATCACCAGGTCGGTCCAGCCACCACGAATCGCCTCGACGGTCGCAACCGACAGATCAAAACCGGCAGCATAGATGTCATCCGGCCCCTTGCCTGCAGCGGTCAGATAGGTTTCCAGGGTGGCGGTCAGTGCGCCATGATCGGTCACAACCAGCTTGACATCCGGGTGCGAGGACACATAACCGGCAAAGGTTGGGGTACCAGCCGCAGCATCAGCGTTGGTCGTCGAGTCGATCTCAAGGTAGTCGACAACTACGCCAGCTTCCTCCAGCGCGTCGATCACGCCCTGGGTACGCAGGCCACGAGTCGGCTGGGACAGCAGTCCCCAGACCATCGCACGGTCGCCTTCTTGAATGCCTGCACGCTTAACCGCTTCCTTCCCCAGCGAATAACCAGCATCATATAGCTCTTGCCCCACGTAACCGAAGCCCTCACCGAAGTGGTTGGCCTCGATGCGCGGCAGGGTGGTGTTCTGGCTGGTTACGATGATGCCTTGCGCGATAGCGTCTTCGATGACCGGCTCGAAGGCATCCTCACCGGGGTGCCCCATGACGGCGATGCCATCCGGCTTGGTCGCGGCAGCCTCAACAAACTGGCGTACCATCTTCTCCGGGTCCCAGTCGGACCACACGTACTCGACGTTCGGCCCGAGATCCTTCTCGGCCTGCACCGCGCCATTGTACACCACAGAAGCGAACACGCCGCCTGGCGGGCCACCGGGGAAGAACACGATATCCACTCCGCTGCACCACTTCTCGCCATCCTGAGCAGAAGCGACATCAACGGCTGCAGCCGGAGCCAATACCCAGGCCACAATCAGCAAGAAAGCAACAACAACCCACGATTTCTTTAGCATTTTTCTTTTCCTCCCTAATTAAGAATCAGGTCGATTTCCGATCGTTGATAGTTGGTTTGGGCAATTGGCGACCATACACCCCCTTTCCGATCTACAGTAGTCAGTGCGGTGAGCAATGCGAGGATAAGCGGATCATTGTTAGCAAAAGAAAGCCAACACTCATCGCAAGCCGGGAAGATCCAACGACTCGTTATGTTAGCGCAAACACACCCTCAGTATATTACAGCCCTGATTGCAGAGTCAAGTCATCCGAAAGTTGACGAGCTACGCAAACTTCGTTCGAAGACAACACATCATTCATCCTCAAAAGAGACTTTCTCACCCCGTTCGCCCCGCTTGATTTTGAGAGCAAAAATGTGATATGATGTTAGCGCTATCAGATGCGCATTGGGACTTGAACTTGCGAATGACAAAATCCCCTGCACACCGCGTCACGCTCAGCGATGTAGCCCGTCTGGTCGGGGTTTCATCCCAAACTGTGTCACGTGTGGTCAACAATCACCCCTATGTCTCCGAAGCGACACGCCAGCGCGTTCAAGAGGCCATCCGCGAACTCGATTACCGCCCCAACCGGGCCGCTCGCAGCCTGGCGACGCGGCGAACGTGTATGCTGGGTATC
Source organism: uncultured Anaerolineaceae bacterium (assembly GCA_964611395.1). Lineage (GTDB taxonomy): Bacteria > Chloroflexota > Anaerolineae > Aggregatilineales > Aggregatilineaceae > CAZSXY01. The sequence continues at coordinate 12,645 of CAZSXY010000002.1, forward strand.
ATCAGTTTTGGCATACACCACTATGGCCCGGCCCAGATGATGAATAACATCGAGCAAACCGCCAAGACCAAGGGCTATGGGGTTAGCTTCTCAACGGTTGACACGCTGACGCCCGACGAGTTGCATCGCGCGATGGCGGCCCTCGGTGAACGTTCCGTTGATGGCATTGTGTTCATCACGCCGGTGACCGGCATCTGTCACAACGACCTCACCGATCTATGCAGCGGTATCCCTTTTGTCCAGATTGACACAGAACTGTCCGCTCAGGTTCCGTCCGTTGTCATCGATCAACACTACGGTTCGCACCTCGCCACACAACACCTGATTGATCTCGGCCACAAGGCAATCTGCGAGATCAGCGGGCCGCTCAACTGGTACGGCGCGCAGGCACGCCACCAAAGCTGGCTTGAAACACTCCATGCCGCCGGGTTGTCACCGGGCGTATCCGTCGAAGGTGATTGGACCGCACAGAGTGGCTATGAAGCCGCCCGCAAGCTCTTACAAGAAAGGTACGCGTTCACGGCCCTGGTTGTTGGCAATGACCAGATGGCCCTGGGAGCGATCCGCGCCTTGCGCGAACAAAACTTACACGTGCCCGATGACATTTCAGTCGTCGGTTTTGACGACGTGCCCGAAGCAGCCTATTACGAGCCACCGCTTACCACGGTGCGGCAAGACTTCGCCGCCCTGGGCAAACAAAGCGTGGACTATCTCACCACCCTGATCAGCAACCCGGACACACCGTTACACCAGCGCGTGCTGTACCCGCAGTTCATCGAACGCCAGAGTACGCGCCAATTGGAGTAGCATGAACGTTTTAGTGGCGGTGGACGGCCTGCCCGTCACCGTACCAGTTTTCAAACCGTCACTCCGGCAAGCCCCGGAGAACGGGTTTTGGGCAGCATCAAATGTTTGGTAAGGAGTTTAGTACCGATGACAGGCGAAAAATACACCATAGGGGTTGACTTCGGAACCGAATCGGGGCGGGCCGTCGTTGTGCGCGTCAGTGACGGATCCGAGTTGGGGAGCGCGGTATACCACTATCCCGATGGCGTGATCGACGACCGGTTGCCAGGCACAGGCGAGAAACTACCGCCTGAATGGGCACTACAGAACCCCGACGATTACATCGGCGTATTCAAGCATGCCGTCCCGCAGGCTCTAAAAGCCAGTGGCATAGACCCGGAGGATGTGATCGGCATCGGGGTCGACTTCACCGCGTGCACCATGCTCCCCACCCTCGCCGATGGCACGCCGCTGTGTCGTTTACCCGAATGGCGCGGCAATCCGCACGCCTGGGTCAAGCTCTGGAAGCACCATGCAGCACAACCAGAAGCCGACAAGATCAACGAAACAGCCCAGAAGTTGGGCGAACCCTGGCTAGACCGTTACGGCGGCAAGATTTCATCCGAATGGTTCTTCAGCAAGGTATTGCAAATCCTCGATGAAGCGCCCGCAGTCTACCACGCCGCCGACCGGCTGATCGAAGCCGCCGACTGGGTCATCTGGCGGCTTTGCGGAGTCGAAACTCGCAACACGTGCACGGCGGGTTACAAAGCCATTTACCAGGATGGTCAATTCCCAGACAAAGACTACCTCGCCGCGCTGCACCCCGAACTGGTGGACGTGATCGAGAAAAAGATGAAGGCAGAACTCGCGCCGCTTGGTGGCCGCGCGGGCGACCTGACAGAAGAAGCCGCCCAGTGGACGGGGCTGAAGCCGGGCATCGCGGTCGCAGTCGCCAACGTGGATGCTCATGTGACCGTTCCGGCGGCACAGGTCGTCGAACCGGGACGCATGGTCATGATCATGGGCACCAGCACCTGCCACATGGTTTTGAGCGACTCGCTGCATGAAGTGCCGGGCATGTGCGGCGTGGTTGAAGGGGGCATCATCCCCGGTCTGTATGGCTATGAAGCCGGGCAGAGCGGCGTTGGCGACATCTTCGCCTGGTTCGTGAACCATGCCGTCCCGCCGGAATACCATGAAGCGGCCAGGAACGCCGGTATGGATTTGCACCGCTACCTGGAAGCCGAAGCCGCCAAACAAAAGCCCGGCGAACACGGCTTGCTGGCCCTGGATTGGTGGAACGGCAACCGCTCGGTGCTGGTCGATGTGGACTTGAGCGGCCTGCTCATCGGGGCGACCCTCGCCACCCGTGCCCCCGACATTTACCGCGCGTTGATCGAGGCCACCGCATTCGGAACGCGTGTGATCATCGAATCGTTCGAAACCAGCGGCGTGCCGATCACCGAGCTGGTAGTGGCCGGTGGCCTCCCTGAAAAGAATAAGCTGCTGATGCAAATTTATGCCGACGTCACGGGGCGCGAGTTCCGCATCATCGGCAGCGGGCAAGGCCCGGCCCTGGGGAGCGCCATGCACGCCGCGGTGGCCGCTGGCGCTTACCCTGATATTCAGGCAGCGGCCAAAGTAATGGGCAAATTGAAGGACGAAGTTTACAGGCCCATTCCCGAACACCAGGCCGTCTACGACAAGCTGTATGCCGAGTATGTCATCCTCCACGACTACTTCGGTCGCGGCGAAAACGATGTCATGAAGCGCCTGCGGGCCATCCGCAACAAGGCACGGGGGATTGATTGATGCTGGAAGCACTGCGCAAAGTCGTTGCCGATCTTCATGCCGAGCTGCCCAAGAACGGCTTGGTCACCTGGACATCCGGCAACATCAGCGGACGCGACCCCGCAACCGGCCACATTGTGATCAAGCCGAGCGGCCTGCGGTTTGAGCAACTCGGCCCCGAAAACATGGTCGTGGTCGATGCCAACGCCAACGTGATTGAAGGCGATTACAAACCGTCGTCGGACACAGCCACTCACTGTGCCATCTACCGCGAGATGCCGGAAGTCGGCGGCATCGTTCACACGCACAGCCCCTACGCCACCGCCTGGGCAGCCGTCGGGCGAGACATTCCATGCATCCTGACCGCGATGGCCGATGAATTCGGCGGTGTCATTCCGTGTGGGGGCTTCGCCCTCATTGGCGGTGAAGAAATCGGGCGTGAGGTCGTGCGCATTCTCCGCGAAGGCCCAAACCCCAACTCACCGGCAGTGATCATGCAGAACCATGGGGTATTCACCATCGGCCCCACACCACAAGCCGCTGTGAAAGCGGCGGTGATGTGCGAAGATGTTGCCCGTACCGTCTTTCTGGCCCACCAGCTTGGCGAACCCATCCCGATCACGCCGGAGAATATCGCGAAACTGCACAAACGTTATACCACCGTGTACGGGCAAAGGTGATCGAGGCATTTTTCCAAAGATTTAAGGAGCGACCGCGATGAAAAAAGATGTTACGCTGGGTCTTATCGTTGGCAACCGGGGCTTTTTCCCCAGTCACCTGTGCGAGTCCGGGCGCGAAACCATGCTCAAGGTACTCGAAGAGGAGGGCATCAAGGTCATTACACTCGGCCTAAACGATACCGAGTATGGCAGCGTGGAGAGCCTGAGCGACGCACACAAGTGCGCCGAGTTATTCCGCGCGCACCGCGACGAAATCGACGGGATTCTGGTCACGCTGCCCAATTTTGGGGACGAACGTGGCGTGGCCAACACACTGCGCTTTGCCGGGCTGGACGTGCCGGTGCTCATCCAGGCTTTCCCCGACGACTCGGCCAAAATGGACCTCGCATGGCGACGCGATAGTTTCTGTGGCAAGATGTCGGTGTGCAACAACCTGCACCAGTACGACATCCGCTACAGCCTGACGACGCAACACACCGTCGATCCCGAAAGCGAAAGCTTCCGCGCCGACCTGCGCAAGTTCGCGGGGGTCTGCCGCGTCGTGCGGGGCATGCGCCGCGCCCGCTTCGGCATGCTAGGCGCGCGTCCGGTCGCGTTCAACACCGTGCGCTTCAGTGAAAAACTGTTCGAACGCACCGGTATCACTGTCGAAACGCTAGACCTGTCCGAAGCCTTTGGCCGGATCGGGCGGCTGGCGGATGACGACACGCGCGTGGTGGAAAAACTCAACGCAATCAAAGCCTATGTCAACGCCGCCAAAGTTCCTGCCAAATCCATGCTGCGCATCGCCAAGCTGGGCGTCGTGATCGACGAATGGGTACACCATAACGAATACGACGCGACCGCCATCCAGTGCTGGACCAGCATGCAAGAATTCTTCGGCGTCGTGCCCTGCACCATCATGAGCATGTTGAGCAACAAATTGGCGCCATCGGCGTGCGAAACGGACATCGCCGGAACCGCCGCCATGTACGCCATGACGCTGGCGTCAGGCAGGCCCAGCGCCTTGCTCGACTGGAACAACAACTACGGTGATGATCCGAACAAAGGGGTGGTGTTCCACTGCTCAAACCTGCCCAAGGACGTGTTCGCCGATGATATTCCGGTGCTGGAATATCAGGAAATCATCGCGGGCAGCGTTGGCAAAGATAACACATGGGGCGCGATCTACGGGCGTATCAAACCCGACCCCTTCACCTACCTGCGCATCAGCACCGACGACATGAACGGGGAAATCGTGTCCTATGTCGGCGAGGGGCAGTTCACCACCGATCCCATCGAAACCTTCGGCGGTTATGGGGTTGTCGAAGTGCCAAACTTCCAGGGATTGCTGCAATACATTTGTGAGAATGGCTTCGAGCACCACGTGGCCGCCAATCTCTCCCGCGTTGCCGACATCATTTATGAGGCGTTCACCAAGTATCTTGGCTGGAATGTGTACTATCACAAGGGGTAAGATCGCACCCCGGCATTCGTAGCGTAAACCGGGCCGGGCTGGCCTTTGATCCAGCCCGTAACCTGCTTGAATTTTTCACATCGCAGATCGGGTGCGGCTGCTCGAAAGGCATGAGCGTCTGCGCCCGATCGTGCTAAGTGGAACCGGCCTCCGACTTATTGGCAGGCAGGCGGTGATTTGCTATGCTCGTGGCGTTTTGAGCCGGATACCCACCTACCCGATCTGATGCACCATGCCTGAACAACGTCCACCATCCACCATCGCAGCCTGGATCGCCGCCGCGCGTCCCCGTACCCTGCCGTTGGCGCTTGCCAGCGTCATTTTAGGAACCTTGCTGGCTTATGCTGACGGCGTTGCCAACGGCCCCGTCGCCGCATTGTGTGTGATTACCGCCAGTTTGCTGCAGATATTGTCGAACCTTGCCAATGATTACGGCGACGCCCTTCACGGTGCCGACCAGACCGGTCGTAAGGGGCCGCGGCGGGCGGTTGCCAGCGGTGATATTTCCCCTCAGGCGATGCGTGCCGGGCTGGCGGTTACCGTCGCGCTAACCGTGATCGGCGGGGTGGCGCTCGTGGTGATTGCCACGCGCAACAACCCGGCATCGCTCATCCTGTTCGCCGGTTGGGGAGCGCTCGCCATTGGCGCGGCGCTGGCCTACACCCTGGGCAAACGGCCATACGGCTATCTCGGCCTGGGCGATGTGGCCGTGCTTGTCTTCTTCGGATGGACGGGGATGCTGGGGACGTATTATCTGCAAGCCCAACGTCTCGATGGGGCGCTCGTCCTGCCAGCCACCAGCGTAGGCTTGCTGGCTGTCGGCGTTCTGAATCTGAACAACCTGCGTGATATAGACTCGGATCGCCGCGCGGGCAAGCTCACGATTCCGGTGCGCATCGGGCGTACCGGCGCACAATTGTACCACAGCATTCTGATTGGTATGGCGCTCCTTCTGACTATTGCTTACGTCGCCCAGCGAAACACCGGCGCGACCGCATGGCTTTTCCTGGTCTGTGTTCCGTTATTCCTGCACCACGTCATGCGCGTGTGGCACGCCCAGACCTTCCAGGAGCAAATCCGGTTGCTCAAACAGCTATCCATGCTCACGCTTGTATTTGCGGTCTTGCTGGGAGGCGGGCAAGTTCTCTAATCCAGTTCAAGACAACACTTCTGGAGCAGCTACGGGTCACCTGGTATACTTTTCACCTGGTGTCCCCTTACGGTTGGGTTCAGAGGAACCAACGTGACGATTCTCCCCGCTAAAGCAAGGAGCTTTTCAGGGCACGCTCGGCCACCGGCCCACGTTACGCCCTGAAGGCCCCGTCCGGGCCTGGAAGCTCTTTCTCTCTTTGGCGCGGTTCCGGTTTTATGCCGCGGTCTTCCCACGACAACCCCCGACCTGAAGGTGTTAAAGAGTCGCGTCTGGCAGGGTGCTGAGGCTATGCTCCTCCTGATACCAGGGCCATGACCGTATTGAGCGTGAGTATGCCAGAAAGGAGGCAAGCGCCATTCCCCATCCCGCTAAGCAGGGTGTCCCCTGGCGCAAATTCTATGGAACCGATCGCAATTCTAAAAGTCCTCTTTGGTTTGGCCGTGCTGGTTGGCTGGCCGGGTGTGGTTGTGGGATGGTTTGGGAATATCCAAAAGCACTTTGACGGATGGCCCCGATTCGCCATCGTGATTGGCACCGGATTTGCCACAACAATCGTTGTCGGCACCCTCGCCGCAATATTGGGCGTCCCCCCCTGGATCACGATCGTGGCGTTGGTCGCGTTCTGCGCTGCCCTCAGCCTCCGCCACTGGCAGCACGGGTTGCTAAGTGCATCAAGCTTCCCAGTTCTGACGGGCGCTCGTCTGTCACTCCTGAGTGTGATCGTGTTAATGTTGGTGCTAGTCATCATGATCGACGGTGTACGAACCATCGCCCGCCAGCCCGAACCGCTATCCGGAGTCAACGCCGACAGTTGGCACTACATGACCGTCATCCAAGACTATTACAACGACCCCGAACCGTTCAAATTGCTGGATAGTCCACCTATTATGAGCGTCAACGCACGCTTGTTCGCTAATGGGTGGCTTTACCTCGAATCGATGCTGGTGCAATTCACCGGAGTTGAACTAACACACTTTTTCATCAAGTATTACGCCGAGATTCTGCTTCTGCTCTCACTGGTGAGTCTCTACAGCCTTGCTGTGACCCTGGGTCTGCCGAAAGGGCCGGTTGCGCTACTGGCCACTGGCGCACAGGCTGCATTTTGGTCTAGCCTGTGGCCATCACAATCTTTGCTCCGCCTAAGCGAGGACAAATACGCCGCTGCATTCGTGCTTTATCCGGTCGCGATCAGCCTGCTGGTCGTCACCATGGAAACACGCAACCACCGCCTACTGGGCCTGGCCGCCCTGTTTTCGTTGGCTACCGCCATGATGCATCCGTTGCAGCTTCCGGTCATCCTTGTTGTTTTCCTGCCATACGTCGGATTGAGGTGGTTGCTCACCAGCGATCAGACTGAACGCCGCTGGTTGCTTCTCTTTGGTACTGTCATCACCGTGCCTATCATCTACACTGCACTAATGCGGATCGCTCTCACCAGCTCTTCTGATTCGATAGAAACAAGGTTGCGTCATGTTTCGACAATTGCCAGGGCATCTGACTGGCGCGATCCAACTGAACAACGCGTCATGTTACTCAAATGGCAAACGCAGTTGGCACTGGTTCTGCTGCCAGTAGTCCTAGTCGATGTCTGGAGACGCGCCCGCCGGGGGTTGTATCTTGTGATTTCCGCACTGGTGTTGGGATTCTTCCTGTACACATGGCCAGGTACAGCCGTAATGGGCAAACTGGTTACCTTCAACCTGCTGCCACGCCTCACTTACTACTTTTTACTGGGGTTTGTCGTTGTGTGGGGTGGCTATGCCATCGGGCGGTGGCTTTGGTTGTACACCGGCAAGTCTGAGAGCAGGCAGCATATCCTCTGGCCCATCGCGATGAGTGCCGCAGCCTTGTTCATCGTGGCCTGGATCATCTGGCCCCACAGCCACAATCGCACAACAAACGCCCTGAAAGACGATTTCTGGGCCGCTCATGTGGATACGGCCATCGTGGACAGCAGCCGTGTCATCGTACCCTACACATTCGCCGCCCGCACACCTGTCACCTGGCCTGATGCTGACATTCTCTACTCGCCAAAAGAAAAACGTCTCGCCATTGACGAAAAACTCGGCATCGAGGAGACACTGACCCTGACCGTGATTCGAGACTTCTACGAGAATCCCACTGCGGAAACGCTCGACATTCTGGTGACCGACTTCTACTTTGACTATATTCTGACCCCCAACGAAGCGGCTTTCGTCGATCTGCTCGTAGCGGATTTCTACACCAACCGCTATGAAAACCCATCTTACGTGCTCTGGGGAACCCAGAACTGAATCCCATGCCCTGGGAAACCCGCCATCACTCGCGGCACCAGTGAGTGAGGTCGCGCCCCACTAGCTCGCTAAGTCTCTGCACTTCTGGCAAGAACTCCGCCTGGAGACGCCTGCGTAGGTCGGGGTCAATCGGCGAACGAGGAAGCGATGTGGCATTGAACCGCCGGATCATCGCGTTGATGGGGAGCGCAATTGCCGGGAATCGAGACCCCCACTTTATGAGCAGTGGGTTCCTCAAAAAGGAACGGATGAACGTACTGCGCACTTGCTGCGATGAATGGATAACCCGGAAGTTGGCTTGAAAATCAGGCTCCACCTCTAGAAATTCCAAAGTCCGGCGATAGACCCCTGCCGTATCTGTTTTGAAGTCATCAAAGATGATGACATGCACCTGCTCTTTCCCGAATGTGGAAAAGTAGCGTTCGACTTGTTCAGAATACTTTACAATGTCACGGTAATATAATGCCTCGACCATAACATACAGAGATTCCGGTATCCGCTTTCCTGCTTTGCGATCGGCCTCTGCAGCTAAGGCTTCCTCAAAAGAGGGTATATCCTCATATCCGGTCGCATAACGATAATGATGGTAGAGGGAATACAGCATATCAACCGGCGAGCGCAACATGATGATGATTCTGGCATCAGGATCGAACTCATGTATTTCTTGTGCTGCGCGACGAGAATACAGGTAAAAGATCGATGCTTCCCCGATGCGCTTTTCGCTATGAGATGGCGCAAAGAGTCTCAAATAACCTTGCAGATCACCCCGGTAGCGCTCAAAACGTCGACCGTTCAAATCCGAACCGAAAAAGTGAGGCTCTTTATCATAAACAGGCATAAAAATTTGGGGGTGCTCACGAAGGTATTCGTACATCGCTGTCGTCCCGCAGCGCGGCGCTCCCACAATGAAAAAGTTTGGTTGCTTGACCGTCATCGTCTCAATCCCTCATTCGAAGCCCCACTCATCAGCTCACGTAGGCGTGCCTAAGCATCTGCCACAACCGCTGCAAACAGATCAAGGGCCTGCTGGGCAATGGCCCGCCACGAAAACGGCCCACCCACCAGCGCATAGCCATTGGCAATCAGGCGATCACGCAGGGCCGGATCATCCATCAACCGCTCAATGGCATCAGCCAGCGCATCAGCCCGCCCCGGTTCAACGAGCAGGCCGGTTTCCTCATGCGTCACAATATCGACGATGCCGCCAATATGAGAGGCGACAACCGGCGTGCCATTGGCCATCCCCTCCAGGGAGGGAATCCCCAACCCTTCCGTGTCGCCGGTTTTGTCGGCAATAGACGGCATCGCCAGCACGTCAGCCGCCCGCAGATAATACCGCAACTGGGCATCCGGAATGAAACCCAGCAACCGCGCATGTCCAGTCAGGCCCTGCGCATCGATACGTTCCTGAAGCTCACCGGCCTGCGGGCCTTTCCCTGCCAGCAACAGTTTGACAGGCCGGCCTCTCTCGACGAGACGAGCAACCGCGTCGATCAGCACCGCATACCCCTTGCGCTCGACCAGGCGGCCCACGGCAAACACCAGCGTTTCATGCGGCGCGACGCCCTGTTCCGCTCGGAAGCGTGCGCCATCGAAATCGTCCGGCGCAATTTTTTCGTCATTCACACCGAAAGCAATCACCTGGTGGCGGGGTGTCTGCGCCACCTGTTCAACCTGGTCATACGTGTAACGGCTGATCGAGAACACCGCCTGACTGTTGCGCACGATAAAGCGATTGATGGGGCGCAACGCGGCAGGAACGTACTCCGCACTATACGCCGTCGTCACCAGCGGCTTGCCTAGAAGTTTCGATGCCATGACCGCCGGCACACCGGCAAACGACCAGTGCGCATTCAACACGTCGGCATCGCGACCATAGCGCAACGCCGCCAACAGAAACCCGGCCTCCAATGGCGGGAGTTGCAGGGCGAGCCAGCGGTGACGGCGCACATTGGTAGGAATCCCCGCCCCGTAACACAAACCGTGCATGCGCCTGGGCCACCAGTAATGAAACCGCCGAATCTCCACGCTGTCCCAGACCTCATAACCCTTTGTATCTTGATGGTGGGGAGCAACAACCGTCACCTGTGCCCCGGCCTCAACCAGGGCACGCGATAGACCGATCAACCATTGTCCCATGAAATCATCACGGAATCGCGGAAAGGTGGTCGTCAGCAGGCAGATTTTCATAGGAGTTTGCTTTCCCCCACATTCACGTCAAATCACTCAAACGACTCGGCGTTCCGTTTCGGCGCGCCTGGAGCACGTTCAGCAAATGAGCGCCCAATTCGCGATCCTCGTCATCCAGGAAGCCCCCTTTCCACACCCACAACACTAAGACCCCGCTATAGAAAAGGCCAAACAGCACACCCACCGCCAGCGATGTCCCGCCAAGCAGCACGCTGATCCATCCCAACAGGCCACCGGCCAGCAAGCCGAACACGATCAGCACAAGATACATGCGGGTAAAGGGCTGGATACCCAGGCGCAACCACAAATACCCGGACGTTAACCCATTGCTGAGCATAATCGTCAGCGCCGCGGCAAGCGCCGCGCCATCCAGGCCCGCTGCCGGAATCAAGATGACATTGGCGACAACACTGAACAGGGCCATGATCACATTGATGAGCAGGATCAGGCGATTCTTGCCAATCGCGATCAGGAAGACCCGGTTGGGACCAACAACCACGCTTACCGCGAACGCCACCAACAACAGTCGAAACGCGGTTGCAGCCATGCCGTAGCCGTTGCCATACAGCGATAGCACCGCCGGAGCGTAAATGACACCGGGAACGACCATCGCCAACGTAGGCAAAAACAGCCACCGCGTGACACGCTGGTAGAGCCGTTCCGCCATGGGGATGTTGCCTTCGGCAACCAGCCGTGCCACCAGCGGCACAAAGATGCCAATGATGGCCAGCAACCCGGTTGAGAGAATGTTGGATAAGTTAAAGCTGGCATTATAAGCCCCCGCATCGATATTACCCAGCCACAGCGCCACCAGGTAGTTGGATAGTTGGTTACGCAGGCGCTCCAGCACCAGCGCCAACGCGAGCGGCATACCGGCAACGACCAGCAATCTTAGATTCCTGCGGCTTTGGGCCGATGTCATGAACGCGCCCCGCAATGGCATGATCAGGAAGCGGTATCGAAACACACCGTATCCCGCCACCACCCCAAAAACCAGCGCAAACACACCGGCATAGGTCGCCAGATTTCCCCCGGCAAGCGCCAACAGGAGGGCAGCGACCAGCCACACCAGGTATGGCAGCGTGCGCACGAATGCCGCCTGGCGCATCTTTTCCAGGCCCCGCAGCGTGCCGCTTAACACCTGGATGACGCTCATGGGGATCAGCGCCAGGCCAATGATCCCCATGACCCGCGCCAACCGGGTTGTGTCAGATTCCCCACCGGCAGCCAGGCCGATGCCCGCCAGGATCAACGCGACAACCAGGCTGAGCAGAATCACCAGCGAAAGCGCGGGCACTACCAGCGCGGGTAAATTCAATGCCTGCCCGGCCCCGCGTGCCCGCCCGATGATCGGCGAAAGCGTGATCTCACTGCGCAGACTGGTCAAAATCACCACGGCATTCACGAGCAGGATGGCCGTCGACCAGACGCCAAAGTCTTCGATGCCGACAGCCCGGCTGACGATCACGCCGGATAAGAACAGCGCACCGGTCCCGAAGACGGTTTCAAACAGGCCATAAAACAAGCCAACAGCCGCACCTAAGTTGGATGCAAACGCGGCAGAGTGTGCAGAGTTTCCCGAAGATTCGGCCATGTTTCCCCTATCAGCAGCCATCAAACCAGCCCATATTACCGCAAAAACACCGTCTTGTATCTACGCGGCTGGGCCATGCACGAACACACTCGCGGTGCCCCAGCCACGAGTGTGTGTACGCGCCCTCCTGCTACGAGCAAGATAATCGAATTATTCCGCCGCCTCGTCAATGAAATCTGGCCGGGGGCGGGTCTTGTGCGGGCCGTAAATCAGTCTGTCGAGTTTGGGCAGCAGGGACTGGTGCGGCCCCTTGATCCGGGCAACGGTTGAAACGGTCTTGTGCAACCAGTTCAACCGCTTGGTCCAGGGACACGCGGCCATGCAAATACCACAATCGGTCCCCACCGCGTGCCAGTAGCGATAACATTTCTCCTCGTCGAGTTTCCACTTCCTGATTCCGTTGTACTCGACCTTGTCGCCCGCTGGAATAGCGCCAATGGGACAACTGTCAGCGCACACCTTGCACGTGTCACAAAACGACTGCACGCCAATATCCACCGGCTCATCATGCTGGAGGGGCATGTCCGTCGTAACAATGGCCAGCCGCAAACCTAACCCGTAATCTTTGTTGAGCAGGTATCCGGCCCGCGATAGCTCGCCCAGCCCGCAGTCAACGGCTACCGGCACACACAGCACCTGGTAGTTATGGAAATGATGCGCCCGCGCCGAATAGCCCAGCATACGAATGTACTTCGCCAGTTGAACCGACACCCAGGCCCCTGTGGCATACCCCTCCGCCGTCGCCAGCAACACCGGAAAATCCGGGGCGTGCTGGATCAAGTCGTAATTCATGGCAAAGCCCAGCGTCACAGCAGTCGTGTGCTGGCTGAGATCGTTGGGCGTCCCCCAGGGTTGAAACCCATCCTGATCGCCAAAGGAACGCGCGCTGTGACTATACACCCATTCCTGGCGCAGCGGCCCGATCCCGACCAAGTCAGCGCCGAGCACACGCGCCAGCGCCTTAACCTTGAGCGCAGCGCGTTCGGGTGGGATGATCGTTTTCACCGGGGCAGGCGGGCCATCCACAAACGCATCAGGGCTGATCTGGTCGAGGGCGTCGAACTGGGCCGCAAACATCGGCTCATCAATGCCACCTGTTCGTCCCAGGCCGGGCATCTTGCTGATTTTCGTGTCGTAGTCCAGGTGTTCCGGATGCGCCGCATAGTAAGCCTGGTAGTGAGGTGAATCGACGCCAAAGTAGCGAAAGAGATCGTTGCGAGAGAAGACGATATCCCGCTCATCCCACTGGCGGATGTCGCCTGTTACGTCCGCACAATACGTTGGTTGCTCGATACGCTCGCCCCATGTGGCCACCCGGCCCATACCTGCCTTGAGGGCAAACCAGGCGCGCCGAATTCGAGACCGGGAACGACGCGCGGGGGCACGATAGTTATTGACTCCCATCGTCACTCCTCAATTTAACTGAACCAGGTGCCCATCATAGCACATTTCCCCGTGAGCCAGATCGCGTGCAGGGCCATCCCAGGCCACAGATGCACCTTTGCCCGGCACGAATCGCGTGCACCAACTGATTTACAACCATTTTATTACTGCTTTCATATAATAGAAACGTCTGAGTGAACGCGTTTGGGCCAAAGCCCTTCTGAGCGCCACGTTGTCCGCGTGGAAAGTCATGCTCAGTCGGGGCGTGGGAGTGTCGTACTATTGCCCCTGGCACCGGGCATCCTGTATAGTGATATCATGCTGAAATTAGCGTTGTTCCTTAATGGTTTCACCACGTTTAGTGGGAACCGGTGGGCCAAGGAACACCCCATCAGCATGAAGCATCCAGCCCATCCTGCGTACTCGCCGCACCCGCACCATGGCAGACCGCGAGTAGATAGTGGAGAGCGGATTTGACACATCAACCATCCTATACCCCCACGGCCTTCTCCGAAACAGCCTGCGGTTGGGGAACCGGCGCGGCGCAAGTAAGGCGAGTCAAGCGCTTCCCTTCCAACTAGGCTGAAAACCAAATCACCCTTCTCAATTCGCAGAATGCTATGCCTGCGCGTCAGGTATAAGTGTCGATAGGTGACGTGTATGTATTGGAATAAAGTTTCACTAATCAGGTATGTCGTCGTGTTGAGTATGCTAATAACCCTCTGGGTCTCCGCGAGCGCCTTACGCGCAGAAGACAGTGGCGAAGCCATCCCGGCAACAAATCGCCTGGCCGGGCAGACGTCCTCCAGCTATTCGTCGCGTGGCTATCTCACTACGCCCGCCGAATTGAAGATCATTGCCCAGAAAGCCGCGCAGGGCGTCGAACCCTATAAAAGCACGGTGAGAGGAGTCCTTTCGGACGCGAATCGCACTTGGAATTACTCCCTCGATGCCAATGAAACGTGCGGCGGGTCCTCCGATCCCGCCTGGATCGTGCACAACGAAGGCATCCGCACACTCTACGCCAAGGCCCTGGCCTTTCACCTCACGGGCGATGCGCGCTACGCGGAAGAAGTTCGCACCATCCTTGAGGCGATCATGACTCGGGTGATCACCATCACCACAAAGGATGCCCAGTGCGGGCTGAACTTCGGCTGGGGTACACCGGAGCTTGTCGCGTCCGCCGACTTGATCGAAGACTACTGGCGCACCATGACCTGCACCGGCCCGCTCAACACAACATACGGCGACTCCAAAATCGGAACGGGCAACTGCAAGCAACTGTTCCAGAACTGGCTGGTGAAAAACCCGTACTACATCGTTTCCTATACCGCCGAAAAGAGCCTGAACAACTGGGGCGCAGCAGCGACGACCGCCGTCGCCTATATTGCAGACTATCTATGGGATCGCCCCGATATGCCACTGGTACACCGCTACCCGTCCCAGGTTAACGGCGGGAAGAGTGTGACCTTCACACCGGCGCAGGCTTACGCGCACGCCAACCAGCTCGCCATCGACCGGATGAACGGTTACCGGGTCGACTACCATGGCAGCAGCAGTTGCGATTTTCTGAGCGGGTCGCAGCAAAGCAGCCGGTGGACTCCGGTTAAATCGCAGATCACCGAACGGGGCATCGTGCCCGATGATGCGCGCCGCGAAGAGTATTGCAACGTCCCAACCTACAACGGCAGCTACCAGAACTACCCGCAAGTGCACCTGGGCAACAACATCCAGCAGTGCGAATTGATGCTCCGGCGCGGCGACCGTTCGTGCTATGACAATATCGACACCACCAAAATCACCGATTTCACCTATATCGATGCGCGTGGATCCGTGCGCACGACCACGTTGTATCCGGGACGCGGATCCATCGAACGGGCAATCAATGCCGTGATCCGGGACTCCAAGACCGAATGGCGACACGATGCGGGCCTGGCCGTCGCGTACCGGTACTACGCCAGCTATAGCCGGTTTGGTGGGGTTCAGGATTGGGCATCTCAAATCACCGCGATCAATGACTGTGCCCAGGATGTCTGCTTTGGCGTCCTGACGCACGGATTCGCGCCTGGCGAAAAAGTGGGGTTGCCGCCTACTGTTCCGCCACCATCGGACGGCAGCGCAAAGGCGCTACCAACACCTGTGCCGACGCAGACAACCGCCCCGACGCAAACGCAGATGCCAACAGAAGCGCCAACAGCAACCCCCACGACCGGCATGACCAGCACTCCCACACCGGAGATGACATACACGCCAACGGCCCTGCCGGGCGACGTTCAAATCTTCCTGCCCGTCGAAGATGCGCTGGTCAAATCAGCGCGTCCCGACCGGAACTATGGCACTGTCAGCTATCTGCGTCTGCGCGACAACGATGACGATTATCACGGCTATCTCAAATTCTACGTTGCCGGGCTGTCCGGGCCGGTGCAACGCGCCACGCTGCGCCTGTTCGCTTATAACGGCAGCAAGGACGGCGGATCCGTCTACAGCGTCATGGATACTTACAGAGACAGCGCCGCGCCCTGGTTAGAGACCGAACTGACCTGGAACAATGCCCCACCGATGGATGGCACGCCGCTGAGCACTGTTGGCCCGGTCGCTGATGGCCAGTGGGTCGAGTTCGATGTAACCGCCGCCGTTACGGGCAATGGGATCATCTCCCTGGGGTTGTTGAACCGGTCATCGAATAGCGTGTACTACTACGCGAAGGAAGCGGAGGCCAACCAACCGCAATTGATCATCGAAGTGAGCGACGGCAGTCCAGAGGCCACCGAACCGCCCAACCCACCACTCCCTACCGAGACGCAACTTCCGACCGCGACGGCCACTCAAACGATAGTGCCGACCGATACACCTACGGCAACATCGACAATGATGCCAACCGACGCGCCCGCAGCAACATCGACGTCGGTGCTGACGCCAACCAGCACTGCCACGACCATCCCATCCGTGACACCAACATCACTGCCGCCGACGGCAACACCGGCATCACCGTCGCTAAAGACCGATCCACCGGTCAGCAGCACCCGTATCGTGCTGCCGCCGAGCGATGACGTGCTGGTGAAGTCCAGCCGGCCTGACTACAACTACAACATTCGCACCTACCTGCGCGTCCGGATGACATCCACCGCCGATTATGACAGTTACCTCAAGTTCTCAGTGCCTACCCTGGCCGGACCCGTCACGAAGGCGACGGTGCGTCTGTATGCCTACGACGGCAGCCCGGACGGTGGTACGCTCTACGCTGCCTCAAACGAGTATGCGACCGGGGGCGCGTGGACAGAAACCGGCCTGGTCTGGAACAATGCGCCCGGTCTGGGCAGGCAGGTGCTGGGTTCAGCCGGCCCGGTTGCTGATGGTCAGTGGGTTGAGTTCGACGTCACTACCGCGATCAGCGGGGGCGGAACCTACAGCTTCGGGTTGACCAGCGCGTCTTCGAATAGCGTCTTTTACTACAGCAAAGAGGCCACCCAGAATCATCCGGAGTTGGTTCTTGAGATCGAATCCGGCTCACCGCCATCGTCAACTCCTGCCCCGACAGCCACCGCGCCGTTGCCGCCAACGATGACGCCGGTGGCAACGACGACACTGGTCATGCCCACCTTGCCACCTACCGTGACGGCCACGCTGGTCATGCCCACCACCACACCGACTTTGCCGCCTACTGCGACAGCCACGCTGGTCACGCCCTCCGCCACGGCCACCCTACTGCCTACTGCCACAGCCACGCTGGTCATGCCCACCGCCACACCAACACCCGATCCAGGGCGCTCGCTCACAGTCATCGAATCCGATAGTGCGCAAGTGACCAGAACCGGCCAATGGACGGCGCATGAAACGTCCTTGGCCAGCGGCGGGCAATACCTGTTCAGCAGCGGCAGCACCGCCGACACGCTCAGCCTGAGCTTCAGTGGCGGCTATGCCGAAGTGATCTTTGTGCGCCATCCCGCGCTTGGATCATTTGCGGTGGAAGTAGACGGCGCGGTCATCCAAACCGTCGACAGCACCGCGAGCGACAGCATATTCGGTGAGCGGGTGGTGCTGAGCCTCAGCCCCACGCAGCACACGCTGCGCATCGTGCCGGTGACAGGCACGGTGGCCATCGATGCCTTCGTCGTCGAAACGCCGGCGCAACCACCGCTCTCGCCTGAGCCAACGGCGACGCCGGTCGTGTTACCAACGCAGACCATTGCCACCCAGGAGCCAACGGATGCGCCACCTTCGCCGACTGCCACAGCAACCAGCACGCCTGTAGTGCGCCCCCCAACATGGCCCCTGCCATACGTCGATCACTTCGACACCGCGACGAACTGGCAGGCAGAAGGCTCGTGGAAGTACGAACCCGAACGCAACAACCGGGGTGGGGAATGGCTGGCCGACAGCCAGATTCGCCAGCAGACAAGCACTCTGACCCTGCTCATGCCGGTCGATCTGGGCACAGCAGTACGCCCGCAACTCTCCTTCTGGCACAAGGCCATGCTTGATCAAAGCGACCGGATCGCAGTGGACGCAAGCCGCGATGGTGGGATCACCTGGCAGACACTCACCGAGCAGGCCGGGGCCAACTGGGACTGGGCACAACTCACGCTCGACCTGGCGGCCTATCGTGGCGCACCGGTGATGCTCCGCTTCCGGCTGGTGACGGGCGCTGCCAGCTTTGCGACCGTCAGCACCGGCTACTGGATTGATGACGTGGTTGTGCAAGACACTGTCACCACCCCGCCTACACCAACCCAGCCCGCATCAGCAACCCCGCTGCCGACAGTAACGATGGCTCCAACAGAAACGGCTACGCCAACGATGCCACCAACTCCGACGGCAACACCACTGCCGACACTCACACCATCGTGGACGGCCACGCCACCACCAACGCTTACGCCGACCGGAACGGCCACGCTGCTGCCAAGCGCAACGCCATCCTGGACGCCCACCAGCCCGCCGGAGGTCACACTCACCACACCTACGCAACCTCCCGATCAACCAACACCGGGTGCCGGAGAGCCTTAATCCCTCCCGTCGGCAACACGGTGCCCGCCCCGAAGAATCCCGCGGCCTCACAACCCTTCTTTATATGAGGCGCGGGATTCTTTTTTTCTAACTTCGAAACAAGAATTGACAGCATATTTATGCTGTTAGACCTTTAATAACCTTATAATAGAGATAGAGAGGTTTATCGATGCTGGCACAACTGTCGTTGGTCATGCACGTCTATTGGCAAAGTAATTTGTGGGGGAACCATGGCCCAACGTAATCGCGGGCGACTGGACTCGTTGCTGGAAGCATTGCAAGAGTTAGTGAATGACTGGCAGGAAATCGCGGTGGAGTTACGCGCGCGTGCCGACCGGCGCGCACGCAACGACCTTGAGACCGGTTACATGTACGGGCTTGCCGACGGCTATGAACGCAACGCGAAGAAAATCACCCACCTCATCACAACCCAGGAGCCCCAGCGCGACCCAAATCCTGCCCCGGAATGATAACTCCGCATACAAAAAACCGGCCCGTAAGCCAGTTCTTGTTTTCCATTAAAATCGCCATCAAGGCCGATACCGGTGCACTTGCAGGCTATGCGTCTTCGATCTGCACTCCGTTGAGCCAGTAGGAACCACCCACACTCGCCGCCGGGTCGCTGAGCACCACCCGGAAGCGCAACCGGATCACCTGCCCCTGATAGGCGTTCAAGCTGACAGTGCGCTGCGCCCAAACAGTGACCAACCCCACCTGCTGATCAATCGTCACCCAGGAAGCACCACCGTCCACACTGACATCGATCGCGATCGTATCACCGGGCAACAAGTCGCCCTTCTGCATGAAGCTGAGTTGCTGCAACACGCTGGCATCGAGTGCGAGGAATCCGTTGTATTCTAGCGTACTCACCGCCACCTGACCGTTTGGCGCCAACACCCAGGACGTTGTCGCCGCATCATAAGTCCAGTCTCCGCTCGCCAGCCAACTCGATTCGTCCCCCGATAGATCGCTGGCAGGCACAGGGGTTGTGGTCGCAAGTGGCATCGATAGCGTTTCAGCGCTTGAGGATGTTGTCTCCGCAGCGGAATCAAGCTCAATGACAAGCTCCGGCGGGTTCACTGTTGACTCTTTGCTGTAGTAGAACACGCTGTTCGTCGACGCGCTATTCAGCCCAAAGCTGTAAATGCCATCACCACTGATCGCGCCGGTCACATCAAACTCGACCCAGGTGTCAATGACGGCCTCGCCCACCGCATCCAGCGCTGATCCGCCGATCACAGGCGCGTTATTCCACGTGATCCCCATTTCAGACCAAGCGCCGCCGGTCGCGTAATCGTTCGAGACCAGGTAAATCGACCCACCATCCGGGCTGCCGTCATACGCATACATGCGCAACGTGGCCTTCGTCACCGTTCCACCCAGCCCCGTGATATTGAATTTCAAGAAGGTACGATACTCGCGTGTGTCTGTCAGCCGCAGCCGCAAATACGTCGAGTCGCCATAGTTCGAGGTCGGGCTGGACGAAGACACCCGCGCGTCATCACTGGGCGCAAAGATCATCTCCGCCGGTGGCGGCGGCGTGAAGGTCGGCGTTGGTGTTGGTGTGCTGGTAAACGTTGCCGTCAGCGTCGGCGTATCCGTCACTACCGGTGTGTCCGAGGGCGTTGGCGTCTCGGTCGGAGACGGCGTCTCGGTGGGTGTGTCCGTCACCGTTGGTGTAAACGTCTCGGTCGGCGTGTCGGTTGGCGTGAACGTCTCCGTTGGTGTAAACGTCTCGGTCGGCGTGAAGGTCGCCGTCGGAGTCTGCGTCTCGGTCGGTGTGTCTGTCACCGTTGGCGTAAAGGTATCCGTCGGAAGCGGTGTATTGGTAGGTGGCGGACCAGCATCCACCTCAAGAACCAGCTCCGGCGGGTTCACAGCCGATTCTTTGCTGTAGTAGAGCACGCTGTTCGTCGACGTGCTATTCAACCCAAAGCTGTAGATGCCGTCACCGCTGATCGCGCCGGTCACATCGAACTCTACCCAGACATCGGCACCGACCGCGCCTACGGAATCCAGCGCTGTCCCGCCGATCGCAGGCGCGTTGTTCCACGTGATCCCCATTTCAGACCATGCGCCACCGGTCGCGTAATCGTTCGAGACCAGGTAAATCGTGCCGCCGTCTTTGCTGCCGTCATATGCGTACATGCGTAACGTGGCCTTCGTCACCGTTCCGCCTACGCCGCTCACCGCAAATTTCAGGAACGTGCGGTATTCGCGCGTGGAAGTCAGCCGCAGCCGCAGATATGTCGAGTCGCCGTAATTCGAATCCGGGCTGGACGAATACACTCGCGCGTCATCGCTGGGCGCAAAGATCATCTCCGCCGGTGGCAGCGGTGTAAATGTTGCCGTTGGCGTGAAGGTGAAGGTCGGCGTGGGCGTTTCGGTGGGCGTATCCGTCACTATTGGCGTGTCCGTCGGTGTGAAGGTCGCCGTAAACGTCGGCGTGTCAGTGGGCGTCGGCGTGTCGGTCGGCGTAAGTGTCTCCGTCGGAGTCTGCGTCTCGGTGGGCGTATCCGTCACCGTCGGCGTGTCCGTAGACGTAGGCGTTTCGGTCGGCGTATCCGTCACCGTCGGAGTCAGCGTTTCGGTGGGCGTATCTGTCACCGTCGGCGTGTCCGTTGGTGTATCTGTCGGCGTAAACGTCGGCGTAAAAGTATCGGTCGGAAGCGGTGTATTGGTCGGCGTCGGGCCAACTTCCACCTCAAGAACCAGTTCCGGCGGGTTCACAGCAGACTCTTTGCTGTAGTAGAATACGCTGTTCGTCGATGTGCTATTCAGCCCAAAGCTGTAGGTGCCATCACCGCTGATCGCTGCGGACACATCGAACTCAACCCAGGTGTCAATCACGGCTTCGCCCGCCGCATCCAGCGCCGATCCGCCGATCGCGGGCGCGTTGTTCCAGGTGATCCCCAGTTCAGACCATGCGCCACCGGTCGCGTAATCATTGGAGACCAGGTAAATTGTGCCGCCGTCCGGGCTGCCATCATACGCATACATGCGCAACGTGGCCTTCGTCACCGGCCCGCCCAGCCCGCTCACAACGAACTTGAGGAAACTCCGATATGCCCCGGTATCGGTCAAGCGCAGCCTCAGGTACGTCGCATCACCATAGTTTGAATCGGGATTTGCTATGTAAACACGCGCGTCATCGCTGGGTGATATGGTCACAATGGCCGGCGGTAATGGCGTATTAGTAAACGTTGCCGTCGGCGTTGGCGTATCCGACGGCGTTGGGGTATCGGATGGTGTTGGCGTGTCCGAGGGCGTGGGCGTGTCCGATGGTGTCGGCGTGATGGATGGGGTCAACGTGTCCGTTGGCGTTGGCGTGATCGATGGCGTGAGCGTTTCAGTGGGCGTGTCCGTCACCGTCGGCGTATAGGTGAACGTAGGCGTCGGTGTCGGCGGCCCTCCCGACAACGTCAGGTAATTATGGTAATAAAACTCCGTCGAACTATTCGACGCGACTACGACGATGCCTGTCGTGCCGTCAACATTCTGTTTGGTGGACGCCGGATTATTGGTCTTGACCGTCGAGGAGCTGCTGATGAAAACATCGCCTTTGCCCGGAGGGAACGCAATAGTATTGATGTCTGATGACTTGTGATAAATCGCGCCGCCACTTTGCCCCGATGTCGCAAACATGTGGATCATGCCGTTTGCCTCATCGAGCAACACAATGGGGCGCGTATGGCTATCATCCCCCGTGCCAAATGTATAGGTTGACCACCCGCCCAGCGCCCCGCGCACGTGCAAAACCACAAGCGGGTCGCTGCCCGTATGTCCTGTCTTGCCGGCGACAAACAATCGCCCGGAGCTATCAGCTTTGAGATTAAGGTGATCGTCGGTCTCCCCGCTCCCCTGAACGATCACTTCCTGCTGCCAGGTCGTGTCTGGGTCTCCATCCTGGTGGATCGCCAGGTACGACGCCGAGTCATTCTGGTTACTCCACACAACGCCGATCTTGTTTCCCTGGAACGCAATAACGGCGGCTATGTCGTCGCTCGACACGTTATCAGCCCCGGTCGGAACCGGCAAAACATACGACGTGCCCCACGTCGCATCGTCAGATAGGCTGTGGTTCACCATCACCTTGCGGCTTTCAACATAGGCGATCCACAACGTACCGGATGAATCTTTGGCAATGGTCAGCGTTTCCGACTTGCCCTGAGTTATCGTAACCGGGAAACCGGGGTCGAGGCTATATTGCTGAGTTGAACTGTTATAACTGTACCGGTAAAGGCGGCCCCAGTTCGAGGCGGAAGAAGTTGGCGCTGCACTTGTGGTGAAGACATGCGAAACGAGATACAGCTTCTGGCTCGCAGCGTCCCACAGCACATCCCCCTTGGTTCCACCCCGGTCGTCCAGCGCCGTGCCGGTGTCAATCCAGGTTTGCGTAAACGGGTCCAGACGATAAATGCGGTACTCGTCAGCGGCCTCGTTGAACAGATCGCCCCACCAGAACCCATCATTCCACCACAGCTTGCTTTCCGGTTTTTCACCCGTTGGCGTTGAGTTTACTGAACTACCGTAGCTGAAATCAACATAACCGACATCGCCTTCTTGGGCCAATGTCGGTGTTTGTGACCATAGCGATGTGCTACCGGCTACCGCAACGGTAGCCAATATGACAATTAGCCACAGACGCACACTTCTATGGCCAAGAATTCGACGTCGATTCGGAAAAACCACTTCAGCTCCCAGAAACCATACAAGCAGTTACAGTTACGCCAAAAAGGTCACCGAACCGCCCCGGCTTATATTACTAGCCCGCTTGTTAGAGTTGCGATCACATTATCATTGACACGACGTGACCATACTATACCACATCACAGGGATAAAAAACTGTAAAAATTCCTTCACATTGGATATACGGTACATTCAACCTTCGTTTAACCTGGCCTATGTCGCAGGCAGGCTAATAGAGCTTTATCCTCCGGTGTCGTTTGTCTCCCCAAATTGTTGCGCGACGCCCCTGGTGTCATAGGCAATCCAGGCTTCGGCGATCTTTCCATCCTCACCGAAACGATGAATGACCGTAAAAACCAGGTCAAGCACTTCCCCTGTCGGCGGAAAATCGTAAAACTCACTGGCAAACGTGCCGCGCAGGCGGGCGCGTACGGCCACAAACTGCCCCTCGGCGATCACGATCTCCGGCGTAACAACCAGGTCGGGAACGGCCCTGCGCAACAGCAAAATTACTTCCGCATAGTCCGTCAGCGTTAAATCCTCGCGATCAACCACGCTATCCGGCAAATGCCCGACAAAATCAGCCGCGTAAACCCCGGCTAACATGTCCTGGTCACCGGCATTGAACGCGTCGTCGATCACACGCTGTATGACCTCTTTGTAGACCGACAGTTCCTCCGCGCTGGCGGTGCCAACTGCCTGCGTAGGCACGGCTGTCGGCAACAACGGCGGGCCGGTTGACGCCGCTACTGGTGTTGAATCAGAATTGGGTGCGACCAGCAAACCGATTACAAGACCTCCCACAACCAACAAAACCGCCACGATCCCTGTAACAAACCATTTCCGTTGCATGGCCCTACTCCTTTTGTCCTTCTATCCCTCTACAATGTCCAGCACGCCCCAATTCTTATTGTGAAGATACAACCGGTAACAATGACAAATCGCCGTTAGGAGCCAGCAGAAACGCCGCTATCCAGCCGGTATAGCGGGCATTCTGCACCTGTATCCACTCGCCATCCGCTGAACGCCCAATCGCCGCCAGACTATCGCCGTTCCCCAGCGTTGCAATGACCGCAAAATTTCTGCTGGGGCCGCTGCGCATATAGATGCCACCGCTAGTATACACGGTGACCAGTAGTTGATCGTCAAGCATGTAATCAAACGGCGCATTTGTGAGCGCCAGCAAAGCACGCAACACCTGCCCCAGACAGTCCTCCGATCCCGGTGCACCGGGCAATTCAATGCATACCTCGCTAAATGCCAGATCAACGCCAAACACCCGGCGAGGCAAACGAAGCTCGATCACGTCACCAACTGCCATTCGCGCATCGGGGACGAAGAATGCTTCGCCCGTTTCACTGACGCTGATCGTCTCGCGTGTGGTCACCTTAATCTGCCGGTCTGCCCGGCCATCCCGGTTAGTATCCAGAGCGAGCTTGATCTCAACGGCGGAATCAGGACGCATCCGCGTGCGCACCAGCAGGTAGACATACAGGTCATCCGCAAACGCGGATGCTACCTGCAAGTCCGGGCTGGCGACTTCTGCATCGACGGCATCAAAGACGGCGGTCACACTACGGGCGGCCCAATCATCGCCCTTGCCATCGACCGCCAGCCAGGTGAACCCCCTGGGCAACGCCGGCCACGCTTCGGGCGGAGACCCCAGCAGCCAGGCCGCGATTCGCTCAGCCAGGATTCGATTGCCAGGGTAGCGGGGTGACAGCCCATCGCGCGCCAGCCCGTAGCCATTCTGCAACAACTCCGAATCGCCCAGGAGCACGATCCGCGCGCCGGTGTTGGTGCTGATCGCCTGCGCACCGATGTTCAGCCGCCCGCGGGCATCCAGGTGTGCTTCAAATTCCAGGTGGCCTATCGCCTCGTCACTGCGCGTCCGGAAGAGATCCTCGCCCGTCTCGCCATACGCCGTATCGGTATACAGCAACGGGGCGGCCTCGCTGCCCAACCCCAATGGCTCAACGGTCATATGTCGCGCTCCCCAGACCCACACAGGGAGATCGAAGCGCCGCAATGGGGCAGCAATTGGCTCGGAAACAACGTCAGCAAACGCCAGCCCGTAAGTCGTATCGAGACTCTGGATCGTCTCGATTGAAGACCAGGGTTCTGCGAGGAACGTGTCAAATACCTTGAGGCCAAAGTCGGCCTCGATCAGCTTGGCCAGCCCACTCCGGTTATAGCGCGGTTTGACATTCTTCGTGCCAAGAAAGAAGTTTTCCGGATCAATGGCCAGCAACAGGTTATTGCCGCGAGCCAGATGCGCCCACAAGTACCCCACCTGGGGCAACTTGAGACTGCGCATCGGGCGCACCAGAACGACCACATCCGCATCAGAGGGCAAGGGCGACTCCAACCGGTCAAACTGAACGCGTGCGCCTTGCGCGCGGAATATTCCGGCGAGTTGGCTGATCCCCGACGGGCCGATATTGGTCATCGCCGCCGAATCAAACGGGCGACTCCCCTCGATGATCACGACCAGGGGCTGTCCACCGGTTTGCGCCCGGCTGAAAGGTAGCCCTGTACCCAGCAGCACCAGAACCACCAACCCAAAAGCTAACAAGCGAAACCTGTTCATTGATCGGCGCTTATTCTTCTACGACAGGCGTGCTGGTAATCGGAACCGGCGTTGAAAGCGGCAGCGGGGTTGCCGTTGGCCCCGGTGTCGGGAAAGTTAGCTGAGCGGTCGATGATGGGTCCGCGCCGACCAACCACGCCACGCTTTGCAACAAGAATTGCACGTTGCCGCGATACAGGAAACCGGCAGAATTGGGCGGTGATGTCTGCAGGCCGCCGCCGTTTGTGGCGAATTCACGGTCGCCAATGATCACCAGACGAGTACCCGCCACCGGGTCTTCTGCTGCAACAGCCAGCGCCAGGAACTCATAAGGCGTGTCAATCCCGGCATCGAATTGAACTTCTCCGACCTGCAAAAAATCGATATAGGCCATCTCGCCGTAAAATGCATCGTCAGAAAAGAGCAGAGGCGTCGTCTCAAAGTTCTGCACCGAGGCATCGTATTCGATCGAACGTGCACCAAAAAATGCAATGTCCCCCTCCAGCCCGGTCGTAATGGGATGTGTTGCGTCAATGCGCCCTGCCATAAAATCGATGATCAAGTTCTCATCTCTCACGTTCCTGACGACAACATCATCACGAGCGCGCACGCCATAATCGGCCCACGTCAGAACAAACAGGCCCTTGCCGGACTTGAACGCCTTGTTAGCCTCGACGATGATGTTGCCCTCGTCGCTTGTGGAATGCGTCAGTGGGTCAGTCAGTAGCAACAACGATCCGCCACTTCTGAGGTATGCCCACAGGCGGGCGCTCTGGTCGTCGCCCAGGGCTTTCGTCGGACCAACGATGATGACAAGATCGGCTTCCGCCGGAACATCACGCCGCCAGTCCAATGTGTGAATCTCCGCGCCAAGGCTCTGCAACAACCCCGCCAGGCGGGACACGCCATCAACAGACCGGTCGAAGGGACTGGCTTCCTTGTTATCCTCGGTGAAATATATCTGGTATCCGTCCAGCCGGGGAACCTCCTGGCGCAAAGCACCCGCCCAACTAGACGATGCAGAAAATGCGATGATAGCCATCAAGATGACAACCACGACGATCTGTCCGAAATGTAAGCCTGTTATGCGTCTCATGAGTTTTCCTTTTTTTTGCCTAACTTCCCCCAAACGAATGAACCATCCCCGGCTCACCGCGCGCGCTGACCGGTGAAGCGAGCCATCACCGGCATCATCTGAGCACGCAGCGCCGCCAGAGGCGTTTGACTCCCGACATTGATCCGGCGCAACAGCAGCGGATTGGCCGTGCGCATGTCGTTCACGCCGCGTTCGGTGGTGAACGCGAGCGCAAACCCGTCCTCGCCAAACGCCTGGGCCACGCGCCCATCCACGCCACCGCTTGGATAGGCGAATAGCGGCAAGACATCGCCAATTTCACGCTCAAGATCGCGCAGCGAACCCACCGCCTCGGCTACCGCGCGTTCCAGCGAGACCCGATTCACCAGCGGGTGTGTCTGCGTGTGAGCGCCCAGGGTCACGCCCTCTCGCGCCAGCCAACGCAAATCATCCCAGCCCAAGACCACCGGTTCCTGATGCGAGTTCCCCTCACCGCACGTCGTATCAATCCAGGCCATCGCCTCATCATGATCCAGGGTCTTAACATACATTCTAAGCTGTTTGAACAACTTGCGCCGCTGCATTGGCGTCCCCAGCGCATAGCGCCCCGACGGTGTATCAAGATGCGCCCGTGTGGGATCACTTAGCACCTGAAACAGGCGATCCCACCAAAACCCTCGCTCCGGATGGTCGGGGTATGCCGTCGCCACAAACAACGTCACCGGCAAACCAAGCCGCTTGAGAACCGGCCATGCATGGTCGGCGAAATCACAGTACGCGTCGTCAAACGTAATCATGACGGCACGCGGCGGCAGTGGAACCTGCGCCACAACGGCATCGAGCACCTCTTGCGCCGATACAACATGCGCGTGCTTTGCCAGGAACTGCATGTGTTCGGCGAATACCGCCGGAGTCGCGCTCAACAAGGCGGGACTGAGATGCGGGCGGTGGTCTGGCTCATCGACGCGGTGGTAGGTCAAAACGGCCAACACCCCGCCCCGGTTCCGGTCGAGCCGTTCGAGCATCGCCACAAGGTACGCGAATGGCACGCTGTGCATCGCCGCGATGAGCGTTCGCCTGATCACTGTGTGGCCTCCTGCAACTGCCGGACTTCTTGTCGTTTGCTCACCAATTTGCGAACAATCTTCGGAACCTCAACCAGCCCCGGCACCGGATCAGAAAGCGATTGAACATCCAGCCTGTGGCGGGGGTTGAACAACCCCAGTAACGCCGTGAGCGCCCGCCAGCGAGGGGGCATGGGCAAGAACGGATAACTCTGCCGCCCGGCCAGCACCTTCACAATCCAGACCAGGTCTTTTTCGAGATCACGCGAGCGCACGCCAAGCCGGTAATCGGTGTCCGGTTCACGCGCATCACCCGGCGGCCCGGACAGATACAGTTCCGTCATCCGCGCCGGAAAATCCATGCCACTGTGTACGGCCAGCGGCAGCGATCCCCACACCCGGCCATTGATCTCCATCAAGCGCGGCCCCGCGTGCGGCCCAACTTTGAACTCAACCATCGCCAGCCCCGTCCAGTTGAGCGCCTGGAGCAATTGCTGCGAATAGTCGTACAACACGGGGTCGAGCGCGACGCTCTCGCGGAACGAGCTTGCCCCGCCGGTGACCGGCACTTCGCGCAACCGCCGGTGTTGGAAAGCTGCCAGAGTCCGCCCCTGATAGGCCAGCAACTCCACGCCATAGCCCACACCATGACAATATTCTTGCAGCAACACCGGGCACGTCCCTTCGAACCCGCGCACGATGGCCAGCAGATGTTCGAGATCTCTGGCGTAGGTCACTTCCAGCACATCGACCGCCACCTGATCGCGGTAAAGGCGCGACACCTGCGGCTTGACCACCACCGGCCAGTTTAGCGACGTCTTGAGGCCGCGCACGTCATCCACCGTCTGCACCATGAACGTCGCCGGAACGGGCACGCCAAGCCGTTGCGCCAGCTCAATCGTCTTGAGCTTGTTCGTCACGACCTCAAGCTGGTCGCGTTCGGGCATGGCAATGGTGCACGCGCCGGCGAACTGTTCCCTCGCGCCGGACAGGGGCAGGATCACATCATCGGTAACCGGCACAAGCAGGTCAACCTGATGGTCGCGCACAGCATCGAGCAAGGCCGCCACCATCCCCGGCGGATCCACCTGGGGATCAGGGTACACAACGCGTCCGGCAACAAACCGCGAGTGAAATCCGAGGCTGTCGGGCCTCGAATCCGCCGCGATAACGCGCCAGCCCCGCCGGCCAAGCGAGCGGATAATGGCAATCGCGCTGCCGCGATTGGCGTCGGTGACCAGAATGGCCGGTGGAGCGCCTGTTTGACGGGACATATGTCGCACCCTATTTGCGCATGCGGCGTTCGTGGAACGCCAGGATTGACGCTTTCACGTCATCCAGCACTTTGTCTTCCGGTTGAGTCGCATCGATAACGACGAAGTTCGGCACGAGCCGGCCCATTTCCTGGTACGCTTTGCGCCGCTCTTCCAGCAGCTCCGCTGTGCCCTCCCCTTTGCGGGCGAGCAAGACCCCCGCCGGAGCATCGAGATAGATCATCAACCCCGGTTTGGGGTAGATGTGTTTGAGCATCAGGCCGTGAATCCGCCGCGCAAGCGTTTTTTTGTATGGCGTCTCGGCCACATCATAGCTGTAATAGTCCGGGAAGAAATGCCGGTCAAACAACACCACATAGCCGCGCCATTCATAGACCCACGTGATCACCTGGCGGAACCATTCTTCGGCCATCCGGTTCATCAAGGACAGCAACGACTTGATGCCACGCACGAACCGACGGGCACGCCCTGCCGGATCGGCGGCAATCGTGCTGGGATCGCGCGGGCCGTGCGTGTCGGCAGGAACTCCGCGCAGCCGCTTAATCGCTCGCAACAGGCGCGTTGTGGGTAGCATCACGTTGCTGGAGTCGGTACTCACTCCCATGTAAACATAACGTGTGGGTAACGAGAACGACTCCTGCAAACGGTGGCAGATGGTGGTCTTTCCACAACCATCCGGGCCCACTAACGCAACTGAGAACATCTTCATTGTCTCATGCCTCATGCCTTGGACGCTATAGCTTCAATGATCTGGTGAACCCTGGACCCGCTAACGCCCCAGTCAAAATGCGCCTTCACATAGGCGCGTGCGCCAGCGTCAGGCTGGCGATCCGCCGCCCGCGCCTGCAATTCCTCGCAGATGATCTCCGCCATCGCGTCCGGAGCATCAGCGATCCGGAGAGGCGGCATCTGGCCGTTTTCGGTGCGCAAGCCAGCCGCCGCCAGGCTCGTCGCCACCACAGGAACCTGCATCGCCATGGCGTCGAGCAGCTTGTTCTGAATGCCCGCCCCAAACCGCAAGGGGGCGACGAAAAGCGTCGCCTGCTCCAGGTAGGGGCGCACGTCGTCCACATACCCTGTCACCGTCACATTGGGCCGCTTGCCTTCAGCAACGAGTGCGGGCTTGGGGCTATGCCCGACGATCAACACCTGCACCTCAGGGATCACTGCTTCAACGAGCGGCAAGATGTCGCGGATCAGGTGCATGGCGGCGTCCGCGTTGGGCGCATAGTTCATCGCCCCGGTGAAGATCAGAGTGTTCAGGCCTAGCTGTTCAGAGTTGCGCGTCCAAAACTCAAAATCCACGCCATTGGGAATCACGGTCATGTTGGGCTTAGGGCCGCCGACCAGGACATCCCGGTCACGCACCGACGCAAACAAGCCGTGCGCCGCCCGCGCCAGAAGCAGCCGTTCATATCGTCGCATCTTCCGGTACTTCACCCACAAAACGGGCAGCTTCGACCGGAGAGCGACCTGCATCTGCCCCCTGATACGCATGGACGACGCATCGGTGAAATCGGCGATGACCGGCGGTGTGTTCAATCCCTCGATAGCCGGATACGTTTCCTTCCCACTAAACAACACCACATCGAACGATTCTTCCGACAGCAAGCGCTCAATCGTCCGGCGCATGCCGTGAACGGCGCTGTTCTTCAAGAGTCGGCCCTGCGCCCAATGGATCATCTTTCCTGCCGGTGACCGTCCCCTTCCGTGCGACCGGAATGTGATCACCCGCTCTGTAAACGGTTCCATGGCTGCCGCATGTTCTGGCTCAAACGACGGCCCGACCACCGCCAGCAACGTAATCGCGTGATGTTTCGCCAGCTCCCTCATCAGAAAATAGTGACGCAAATACCCGCTGGTGAGCGGAAATGGGAAACCGTTTGTCAAATACAAGATACGCATCGCGTATATCCACCACCTGTCGTTAGAAACTCAAATCCCCAACATGACTCGCGGCATAAAGCCACAGGGCATGGTACCGATTCGACCGCAGCCAATCGGCGGTTTCGCCGCTAAGCCGGTCGTCAAGACCTCCGGCCTCACGAACACGCGCCACCAGTTGGCCGGTGTAGCGCGCCCAAGTCAGCACAAACAACGGGGCAAGCGCCTCAGTGGGCAACTCCAGCGCCCGCGCGTAGTGGCTTATATAGGGCCGCGCCCAGGCCTCGGTCCCAAAGAACGCCTCATGAAACGCCTGCAGATACTCCGGCAATGACCGGGCGCGGTTGCGCGCGAAGGCAATGTACGTGAGGAAGAAAAACAAATCGCAAGCAACCAGCCCATCGAGCCGGGCCAACTCCCAATCCACTACACCCAGCCCCCCGTGAGGCATCACAATCAAATTGGGATGGCTCAGGTCGCCGTGCTCCAGCACTGGGGGCAAATTCGCCTCCTGGAGCCGGGCCGCAAGCTGGCGGGTTACCGCCAGGGCGCGCTCTTCGTCCGGCGTGAGCGCCGACGCGTTTTCGATGGCCGCCAGCGGTTCCAACACGAGACGGTCGAACCAGTCCGCGCCACCACGATCGGGCTGCGGCTGTTGCACCTCAACCAGCCACTCAACGCCCAACCGGCAACAACGGGCCATGTCACGGCGCGCCACAGCCTTGCTCATCGGAGTGCCGACAATAGCCGTCTCAAGCAGGATGGGGTAGCCGCAATAGGTATCGTAAGCGACTACTTCCGGCACTGACGCGAAACCGCCAGGACGCAGCGCCTGCACAGCCCGCAATATGCGCACTTCGCGCTCCAGAAATTCCCCGGCATCAGGCAGGCGCGGCACTTTGGCCACCAGCACCGGGCGCACCCGGCCCACCGGCAAAATCAGGAACACCGCATGGCGCGACGCCTGAAACCGTGGCGTGAGCACAACGCTGGTCAACCGGCGCGGCACACCCAGACGTTCCAGGTCAAGGCTTACGCGGTGTTCTTCCAGGTATGAAAGCGCCATGTTCATCATCACACCCGCTGGCCGGTCAGGCTGAAATGCCGGATGCCCCACCCCAACAACCGGCTGTAAAACAGGCCAAGCGCGGTCAGATGGGCGAGCATTCCTTTCACGCCGGATGCGCCCTTCAGCCACGCGCTCGACACCGCGCCTGCGTCGTCTAAAGGAACCATGCGTGTGCAGGACGCGAAATTCGGCCAATGCCAGTGTGCCTGCACTCCGATCAAACCAGCACGCAGCGCCGCCCGGCGATAGGCACCGGGATGCACCCACCGGCCTGACACTTCCGCATACACGGCCCCACCGGGTCGCAGCAACACCACAACAGACGCCAACAAAGCAGGCGAAACCCCTTTACACACCACGCGATCATAGGGAGTATCGGTGGCTCCCAACGACGACGCATCCAACACTATCAATTCGTCGCTAAAGGTGCGCAACGCTTCAAGCAACGCGCCCTGTTCCGGGCCGATATAGGCCACCCGGCCCAGCGTGGGGTCCGGCAGCAAGAAACGCCAATCCAGGCGACGCACCGCGATCAATTGCGCGTGACCGGCGTCTTCCCCTGCTGCAGTGTTGGGCTGCTGATCTAGCGCAACCAGGCTATCAAGCGTCATCACTACCCTCACCACCATCGTTTACTGGCAAATACACGGCTTCATCACGTCAAACATATCGGAAAGCACAGCGGGGTAGGGATGGCCGATGATGTAAGCATCTTTACCCGCCAGCGCTGATGTCAGTAGCTCAAACTGGCGGGTCTCCGCCGATTCGATCAGTTTGTTACGGGCTTCTGGAAACGCAAAACGATACATCATGTAGGTGCTCATGAATGGAAACAGTTCGTATTGCAACGAAAACACCATCCGGCGAGCAATTTCAGCGGGGTCAATCGGTCTGGCATACACCTCGTCGGATTCATGGCTGAGCACCCAAAAGACCTTGTCCAAAGACCCCGACAACGTAAACGCCGACTCTGGGAACAGCTTGCGCGGATGCATATCTACGAACATCTGGCGTTCCAGAAAGCGAACCACGCGCCCGGCTTTTCGGGAGACACTTTGAGGACCGAGGCGGCTACCACGCCGGATCACGTCCAGCGCTTTTAAGCGCGCGCGGTCGCCCATCTGGATCAAGCCATTGACACGCGGAAGCTGGTCAAGATACCAATGCCAAATCCGGATCGGTTCCGGAATGCCGAACATCTTTCCATCTGGCGTGAGGTAGACCCATTCATCGCCGACATATGCCGCGCCCTTTTCCATAAAGGCCAGCAGCGCCTCGGTTTTCCCGCCCTTTGACCAGCCGGTCGTCAACACGCCAACGCCGTCGAACGTAAATGCCGATGCATGGAGCGGGACGATGCCTTTTGCCAGCATTGTCAGGTTGATGATCGGGATCAGCAGCGGAACGGCAGACAGGCCCGACTCGCACTCAACCACGCACGGGCCGCCTATCTGGTCAAGCGCCAGCCGCACCCGCGCCTGGGCCTTGTGTTTGCTGCGCAATACGAAAAACTCATCGTCGGTGAATCCGGCTTCATGAGCGCCAAGGTAGCGGAGCGGTGACGTCAGGGACATGCGCTCGACAAAACGGATGGTGATATCGGGTTCGCCGGGCCAGGGCCGTTGAATAGGCCCAAGTTGGCGCTCAACCGCTGCCACATCGCCGGGCAATGGATCAAGCAAACGGATTCCAACCAGGTCGTGCAGGTTGAAATCTACGACTGCATGCTGTTCTTCACTCAATATCCCATCCCCAATCCTGGTGAGATTCCCGGTAGCCACGGTGTAAGGCAAAAACGAGTCTTTCAACCAATTGTAACTTCACTATTCTATGACTTTAATTATAACTTTGACCATTGACCATTAGCCAAGACCCCTATATGATTATAATAGCAAATATGTTTAAGTAGATCGAAGTCTTCAAAATTTCAACGGCGGTTGGTCATTCACGGCTGGATAGTGACGCGTCACCACGTTGGGCCACATCAACTCAGCACATAGTAGCTAACACGTCTTCTCCGCAGGCTGGCTGCAACTGGATGAGCCAAGAAAGTCGAAGGATAGCGCGGCCTTATCTGTATTGAAACGAACGTTTCAGTATCATCAAAGAATTGCTTTAGTGGTGTCGTCAAACACCTGCATCAAAACTTCCCCAATGCCTTTCTCATTCTAGGTTAGCAGAACAATAAATTTTGTCTGGTTCTTATAAAAAACTACTAAATATCGGCGCTCAGCAATGTTTTTGGGTCGCCCAACCCATATAATTCTTGAAGTAGTGGTGGTAGTACTCATTTCCTAGATCGGAACAGAGAAGACGGAATTTAGTGTTGTAAGGGTGGGAACCATGTATCAACTTCGTATTCTCATAGTGGCCGCTGTTCTTTGGGTGATCTTCTTATTCGGTTTAGCCCGCCCAGACCTCATCGGTGTAGAGTTATCCCCAGCCGTCTATGTCCTTACCCTGGGCATTGTGCTGGCTGTCTTTTTCCTGCCCGACCTGGGTGTCTGGCATTGGGCGGTAATTACCGCGCCGACCGTGGCGATCTATCTTGGCGCGGGCCTTTTCGGAGGCCTCAACCACGCGCTTTCTGACTGGCCGGTTGTGTCAATCGAGCTGATCGTGCTGTTGATCACGGTGTTCCTGGCACGCACCACATCGCTCATTGTCGCAAAGCTGGAACACGTGCTGGAGAGCCTGGTGGTTGACGCCAACAGCACACGCATTCTGTCTCCCGCCGATGGTGAGGAAACCATCAATAGCGAGTTGTTTCGCGCCAGGCGATTCGACCGGCCTGTGGCGTTTGCGCTCCTGAAGCTGGGGGATGTCCCCGAACTGCGCAATGCGCCCACCGATCGGTTTGACATCCATGCCGTACTCCAGCGCAGCTATTTGCGTTCGCGCGTCGGGCAACTTGTCGAATCCGTGTTGTATCGCACCGACCCGCTCGCCTGGTTCGATGACAACCTGGTGCTCTGCCTGCCCGAAACAACCAAACCAGAAGCAGAGAAACTCGCCCAGCAGATCTACGACCTGGTCCGGATGATGCTCAATATTCGGATACCCATCGGTATTTCCACGTTCCCTGAAAATGGGTTGATCTACAGCGATCTAGTCGAGGCCGCGTCAAAAAACCTGTGCCAGTTTATGGAGGCAAAAGTGCAGAAGAAGGTCGCCGAAAAGCAATCGGCCAGCCAGGCGTCCCCTGCAAACATGGATGAAGGCGCGACATCGGGAAAACTGGCGCTCGACTTTTCCAACGTGAGTATGGGCAATAATGGTGCATTGAGCCTCAAACATGAGGCTGGATCGCGCTTCCTGATGGCGCTGGGCTTAGGGGCATTGTCTACCTGGGACGAACTGGTCCAACCGTTTCTGTCGCACGCCGATACGTCCATTAAAAAAGAGACGCCCTACTATGATCCGGGTTTTTGGGTCAACCGCCTGCCCTACCAGAGTGCCCAGACGCGCCGTGTCTATCTGAAGATCAAGCGCCTGATGGACTTGACGGCAGTCATTCTCACCATGCCGCTCACGCTCCTGTTGGGGCTGACGCTGGCGTTTCTCATCTGGTTGGAAGACCGCGCGGCACCGATCTATGTCCAGCAACGGATCGGGCTGGGGGGGCGGCAGTTCAAGATGTACAAGTTCCGCTCCATGATTCCCAACGCGGATCGACGGCTGACGGAACTGGGTGTTCGTGTCAATGAACGCGGCGAGACGATCAACGAAAACGGTGACAAGCTAGAAAACGACCCGCGCATCACGCGCATGGGCAGAATCCTGCGTAAGACCAGCCTGGATGAGCTGCCCCAACTCTGGAACGTATTGCTCGGACAGATGAGTCTGGTAGGGCCGCGCCCCACGTCGTTCGGTGTGGATAGCTACTCCTTGCTCCAGACGCAGCGCTTGAGCGTCAAGCCGGGCATCACCGGGCTGTGGCAAATCTATGATCGTGGTGACACCGACTTTGACAAGCGCCTGATCTGGGACATCAAGTATATCGAGAAAATGAGCCTGTCATTGGACATTGAAATCCTGCTGCGCACGGTGCTCAAGTTCACCAATGGTGCACGCTAAACACACCAGGCCTTAAACATGAAAGACTCGTCTATCAGAGTCTTGCCTCAACAGCACAAAGGGCATGTCCGCCGGTTGCAGACATGCCCGAAGATATTGTGAAAGGCCCACCTGCGGCCTTGCACAGGCAAAGGGACGTAAAGATGATTCGAAGCTATACAGGTATTCTTCGACGGTGGTTCTGGTTATTGGCGCTCACCACCGTGATCGCTGGTTTGGTCAGCTACGTGGTTAGCAGCCGTGCACCGGTGCGATACTCCGCTAAAGCCAAATTACTCGTGGGGCCGGCTGCCGAAAGCCTGAATCTAGAACTGGATGATCTGCGAACGGCGGCGCAGTTACTCGAAGTATACGCTGTGCTCCCTACCATGCGCCCCTTCCTGGAAACGGTGATCGAGGATCTCAACCTGGACGTCAACCCTCTTGCACTCAAAAATGACCTCACGATCACAACGGACACAACAACACAAATCTTGAGCATCGAAGTGACCAACAACGATCGGGATCAGGCGACGCTGATCGCCAACGCGATCGCTGACAAGCTTGTTACCCGCAGCCCTTCCGGTGCGACGACGCCCAATGCATGGGACCGCCTCCGGGATCAAATCGAGCGCGTCGAAGCCATCATTGCCAAAAGTGAGGCCCGCACTGAGACCCTTGAAGCATCCCTGGAAACCGCAGACACCGAAGCGCAACGCGCCCAAATCTCCACGCAGATTTCAGACGAACGCTCGTACATCTCAGAAGCCGAGCGGCTGCTGATCTCGCTCTATACTGCGTTGCAGGACACGCCAAACAACCAGATCGACGTCATTGAACCGGCTGAGCGCGGCACACCAATCGATCGGGCTGTGCCCCTCAAAACAATTTTAGGCGTGCTGGGCGGGCTGGTGTTCGGCGGGGCGATTGTATTGGCTTCCGAATATTTCAACGAGACCATCCGGCTGCCCGGCGATCTTGAAAGAATCGAGGCTGCCCCGGCGCTTGGCTCCCTCACCATCCGCCGATCGCGGCGTGCTGCAATCCGGTCCCGGCCCCTTGTCTTGACCGATATCGAATCGGACGCCGCCGAGCGCTATCGCCGGCTTGCTATGCGCCTGCGCTTTGCCGATAACAACCAGGCCCTGCAGATGGTTGTGATTGGCGACATTCAAGGCGATGGCAGCGGCGGTGAAGTGGCCGCGAACCTCTCCGTCGTCATGGCGCAGCTTGGGGATAATATCGTGCTGGTTGATGGTGATCTGCGCAAGGGGATTGTGACGCGCATTTTCGACCTCGCAGACTCCCCTGGCCTGACCGATTTATTCGCTGACGAAATCGCTCTCGACGACATCCTCGTGCCAACCGACCAGTCAAATGGGTTGGCCATCCTGCCAAGCGGGCAGGGAACGCGTGACTTCTTTGAAATGGTGACCTCCGAACGTTTTACCGAAATCATCGAGCGGCTCACGGGCATTGCGGATCGTGTCATCATTGCGTCTCCTCCTCTGCACGCGTCTGCCGCCGGTCTGGTACTAGCTGCGCGTGCCGATGGGACTCTGATCGTCGTCAGAAGCGGGCGTAACAACCGCCAGCAACTTGGCGAGGCTCTCGCCAGCTTGCAGGAAGTGGGTGCGCACGTGATCGGCACCATTTTAGCCGTCCAGATGCGGGAATTCGCCAGCGGGTTCCGTAGGCGGCGCGCGCGTCCAGCGGCAAAGAACACACGCAGCCAATCGTCGTCAACTCAGTCCCAGCGCCAGCCCCTGGAAAAATCAATGGAATCATGAGCGCCACATGCACACGATGATAGAACACACCTTCGACGAACTAGAGGCGGCTGGCATCGT
This sequence comes from uncultured Anaerolineaceae bacterium, assembly GCA_964611395.1. GTDB lineage: Bacteria > Chloroflexota > Anaerolineae > Aggregatilineales > Aggregatilineaceae > CAZSXY01. The sequence goes on from CAZSXY010000002.1 coordinate 50,488, forward strand.
TTATTGCCTTTTGCGAGACGCAACCCGGCTTGACCATCTTGCGCAAGGCGGCGAAATCGACATGCTGGTTCAGGCAAACCAGCTCAAAGCCCTGAAACAACTCCTATGGCAACTCGGTTATGTGCCGCTGCCGTCGATGGGTTATGAACCGCACCATTTCTTTGTCCGGTACGAACGGGAATCCGACGGCTGGTACAAGCTCGACGTGGTCACCAAGATCGTATACGGCAAGAGCGTGAAGTTCCTCCACACGGACCTGGCTGCAGCCTGTTTGCGCAACCGCCAGCGTGTGGGGCCAACCTATGCGCCTTCCCCCGAAGACGAGTTTGTGACCCTGTTGCTCCATTGCCTGCTGGACAAAGGGCGTTTCGCCCCCCACCGGCGCACAAGGTTGGAGGCGCTGCGCCATGCGGTCACGCAGCCCGAGTACGTCTCAACATTGCTTGCCACGTATTGGCTGCCCGATGCGACATTCGATCAGATCACCGGGCACATCGACGCGGGGGACTGGGACGGCTTGCTGGCTGCCCGCGAACGCGTCACCGCGCACCTCAAGCGCCGGAAGCCTGTCGCCCAGGTCGTCGCCATTCTGCGACGGAAGTCCGGGCGTATCCTGCACCGGATCGGGGGGCTGGCACACCCGGTCATGCCGTCGGTGGCCCTGCTGGGGCCGGACGGCGCAGGGAAATCGACCCTGGCCGAGAGCCTGAGCGAGCGCTTCTGCATGCCGGTTCGGTCGGTGTACATGGGCCTGTACCCCAATTCCGCGCGGAAAAAGCCCGCCAGACGAGTGCCAGGCCTGGGTTTCATGAAATTATTGACCGTCCAGTGGCGACGATACCTCCAGGCACGCTCGGCGCAGGCACGCGGCCACCTGGTAGTCTTCGACCGCTACGCTTATGACGCGCTATTGCCGCAACCGCAGCGCCGCAATCCGCTCAAGCGCCTGCGCCGGTGGCTGCTGGCCCATGCTTGCCCGCCGCCTCACCTGGTGCTGGTGCTGGACGCGCCCGCCGAAGTGCTGTATGCGCGCAAAGGCGAACATACGGTGGGTAAGTTGGAATCGCAACGGCAGGCCTACCGGTCGTTACAAACCCGGCTGTCCAACGTCACGATCCTCGACGCGACCCGCGAAGCCGAGCACGTCCGCCGCCAGGCCAATACGGCTATCTGGGAGACCGTTTTCAGACGAAGAAACAGCAAGGGCAAGGTCACATGACGGCGACATTCACCCCTACCGCAGAGCAAGAAACTACAGCCCAGAAACCAATGCCTAAAGTGGCATATATAATGTCGCGCTTCCCTAAAATTACCGAGACGTTTATCCTGTACGAAATCCTCGCCGTGCAGAAACAGGGCGTGCCCGTCGAACTCTACCCGCTCCAGCGTGAACGCACATCCGTCATGCATCCCGAAGCCAGGCCGCTGGTAGAAGCTGCTCATTTCCTGCCGTTGATCGCCTGGCCGATCATCCGGTCGCATCTCCACTACTTGCGCACCAGGCCCCGCGCCTACGTTAAGGCATTGTGGGATCACCTGCGAGCGACCTGGGGCAGCAAGCGCTATTTCTTTGGCGCACTGGCATTCTTCCCCAAGACGGTACGCTTTGCGCACATGATGGAAGCGGCGGGTATTGAGCATATTCACGCGCACTTTGCAAGCCACCCGGCGGCAGCAGCATTTGTGATTCATCGCCTGACCGGGATTCCCTACAGCTTCACGGCACACGGTTCTGATTTGCATCGCGATCGCCACATGCTATGCCAAAAAACGGCTGAAGCCGCTTTTGTGGTGACGATCTCAAACTTCAATCGCGACATCTTTGTTCAGGCGTGCGGCGACTGGGTGCGTGACAAAGTCCACGTGCTCCATAGCGGCGTCGATACCGAGGCCTTTCAACCGTTAGACGCCGACCGCCCCCCAGGCCAACCGTTCACCATCCTTTGCATCGGCACATTGCACGAGGTCAAAGGGCATACCCACCTCATCGAAGCCTGTCGCCTGCTCCGCGAACGTAACATCGATTTTTCGTGTCACTTTGTGGGCGATGGACCCGATCACGCGGCACTTACCATCCAGGTAGCCAGTGCTGGTCTGTCCGATCACATCCATTTTGAAGGGCGGTTGACACGCCAGGATGTGATTGCCATGCTGCGGCGGGCTGATGTCGTCGTTGCGCCCAGCGTGCCGTCGCGTGACAACCGGCGCGAAGGCATCCCGGTGGTGCTGATGGAAGCCATGAGCAGTGGCGTGCCGGTCATCGCCAGCGACCTATCGGGCATCCCGGAACTGGTCGAGCACGAGGTAAGCGGCCTGCTGGTCTCGCCCGGTGACCCGGCAGCGATTGCCAGCGCGATCGAACGCCTGGCCCGCGATCCGGCGCTTCGGCGGCGACTCGGCCAGGGCGGGCGCGACAAAGTGCAGCGTGAGTTCGACCTTGACACCAATGCTTCACTGCTGGTGAAGCACATACAAAGCAGGGAGCAGGCATGAGCACAGTGACTTTCTGGGTAGCAGTGGCGTTGTTGGCTTATACTTATGTGTTGTTCCCCATCATGCTGGTGGTGCGCGGCCTGCTGAGGCAACGCCCGGTCAACGCCGCAGACATTGAGCCACGCGTCAGCATGATCATCGCCGCCTATAACGAAGCGGACAGCATCGGGGCCAAGATTGACAACCTGCTCTCGCTGGATTACCCCGAAGACCGGCTTGAAGTCGTGATCGCCTCCGATGGATCGGATGATGGCACGGTCGCTGTTGTCGCCAGTTATACGGATGAACGCATCAAGCTGCTGGCCCTGCCACGCCAGGGAAAAGCGGGCGCGTTAAACGACGCCGTCAATGCCGCCACCGGAGACATTCTGGTCTTTTCGGATGCCAACAGCATGTACGCTCCCGATGCCATTCGCCGGTTGGTCCGGCACTTTGCCGACCCCCGTGTCGGCGGCGTTGCCGGGAACCAGCGTTACCTGTCGGAACAAGACTCTGACTCCGGCGCAACCGGAGCCGGAGAGCGCAGCTATTGGGGACTTGATCGTCTGCTCAAGCGGATCCAGAGCCGGGCCGGGAACACGATCTCGGCCACCGGCGCAATCTACGCGATCCGGCGCTCGCTGTTCCAGCCGGTTCCTGAAGGGGTGACCGACGACTTTGTAACATCCACCCGTGTCATTGCCCAGGGGTACCGGCTTGTGTTCGACCCGGAAGCCGTCGCCTTCGAGCCGGTCGCCCAATCCAGCGAAGTCGAGTTCGGACGCAAGGTGCGCGTGATGACGCGCGGGTTGCGGGGCGTGATCGTCATGCGCGAATTGCTCAACCCCTTTCGCTTCGGCTTCTATGCGGTGCAGCTATTCTCACACAAGGTACTGCGGCGGCTGATGTTCGTCCCGCTCATGGCTGTGTTCGCGGCCAATCTTTTCTTGTGGGGCGATGGGTTGTTTTACAAGCTGGCCATGCTCGCGCAACTCCTTTTCTACGGGTGCGCCTTGCTGGGGCTGTTCCTGCGCGGGCACAAAATCGGACGGGTGAAGGTCATCGCGATTCCATTCTATTTCTGCGTGGTCTATTGCGCGGCCTTGATCGCAACGTGGAATGTGATTCGCGGACGACGCATCACAAGCTGGACGCCGCAAAGGCAGGTAGCACACTGACCGGCCACACGTGCTAAATTCTGGACAGAGGCTTAGTGTTGAGCACACGGATACCCGAATGATCACGGCAAAGCGCAACCCCAAACGCCCCTTATCACAAACTCAGGTGCTGGCCGGACTGGTCGCCGCCGCGAGTGCGGTGGTGGGGCTGGCCCTGGCAAATAGCAGCCCTCTCCTGGCATTGGGTGTGCTGGTGTTGGCAGGTATGGCGTTCGTACTTCTGTCCAGGCCGGAATGGGTGACGCTGATCGTGATCTTCGCGCTTTATTCCAACCTGACGGTTATCGCCATCCGGCAAGGCGTGCCCCCTCAAATCGCCGGGGGTATCTTGCTGGCACTCGGTTATCCGCTGTTCCACTACCTGATTGGTCATCGCGAGCGAATCATCATCACCGCGCCGTTCGTGTTGATGGTGATCTACCTTGCCACGTTGCTTTTGTCCGCCGCTTTTTCTGACCAACCGACCCTGACATTTGAGCGCATCCAGAACTTCGTGCTCGAAGGGCTGATCCTGTACTTTCTGGTGATCAACGCGGTAAGAAACCGGGCGATATTACGGCTAACGATCTGGGTATTGTTGCTTGCCGGGAGCCTGATGGGCGCATTGACCATTTTCCAGGGCGTGACACAGAGTTATGACAACGATTTCGGCGGATTAGCCCAGGCCACCGATGCCGAGGTCCCAGTGAGCGAAGAAGACTTTGTGGGTAACACAATCGTTGTCAAGCGGCTGGCAGGCCCTATCGGTGAAAAGAATCGCTACGCCCAGGTATTGGTCGTCCTGATCCCATTGGCGATCACGCGCATGTTAGCCGAGCGTCGCAAGTCATTGCGCTTTGCCGCTTTCGTGGCAATGATGCTAATTCTCGGCGGCATTCAATTCACCTTCTCGCGCGGCGCGGGGGTGGCCATCGGCGTGATCCTTCTGGCTTTATTGCCCATGCGCCTGGCGAAAGCACGCCATTTTATGATCGTGGGCACGTTGATCGTCATTGCCGTGTTCGCGCTTGCCCCCGGCTATTTCTATCGTCTCTCGACGCTGGGCGACGTCGCCGATCTGGTCAGCGGAGACCCAACCGAAGCGGGCTCATCGGTGCAGGGGCGCGCAACCGAAAACCTGGCCACGTTGCTCATGTTCCTTGACCATCCTGTTGTCGGCGTCGGGCCGGGCCAGGCACCACGCCTCATGCGTGATTACGGGCGCGGCATAGGCTTCCGGCTGCTTGATCCCAATCGCCGGGCGCACAACATGTACCTGGAAGAACTGGCCGACACGGGCATTCTTGGCTTCAGCGCGTTCATCGCCATTGTGTTGGTCACGACGTTCACGCTGGACACCATCCGCCGCCGGGCGCGCGCAGGCGACCCGGACACGTTTTACCTGGCTTCCGGCTTCCTGTTGAGCCTCATCGCCTATCTCACAACAGCGATCTTTCTGCACCTGGCATATGCGCGTTATTACTGGTTTTTGCTCGCCATTGCCGGTGCTGCAGCTCACATCTTAAAGCAGGGCACATCCAAGGCACGCGTATAACCACCATTTAACGAGGGCTTGGGGTTATGGTGAATTCCCTTACAGCCCCCGCGCAATTGAAACAGGTGTAATGAGTGAAACACGACCAACTGATCAGTAACCTGATCGGAAAACTCAACAGCCGGGATAACGACGAAACGCACGCGGCAGTCGACGCGCTGCGCGAACTGGGGTGTTTGAGTGATGGCACGCTGCGCGGGGGCAACTTCCTGGGCGCGAACCTGCAAGGGTTGCAACTGGGCGGCGCAGACCTGCATAGCGCACGCCTCGAATGGTCACAGCTAGACAATGCCGACCTGACGGAAGCCAACCTGCAGGAAGCCAACCTGTCAGTGACATCGCTCAAACACGCCAGGCTGGTGGGCGTCGATTTGCGCCACGCCCAACTGTTAAAGGCGCGCCTGCAAGGAGCAGACCTGCGCTCAGCGCTGCTCAACTCCGCAGAACTGGGAGAAGCTCGCTTGCACGGCGCGAACCTCAGGAGCGCGAACCTCAGCAAAGCGCGCTTGGGGCAGGCAGAACTGGTGGGGGCTGACCTGTCAAACGCCACCCTCAAACAAACGTGGCTGCGCGGAGCCGACCTGGAAGACACAAGCATGGAAAAGGCCGACATGCGCCAGGCTTACCTGGGAGAAGCCAATCTGCGGCAGGCCATCTTGCGATCCGCCAACCTGGCCGGGGCTATCCTGACCGGCGCGACCCTGCTGAAAGCCGACCTCCGCCATGCCAACCTGACCGGCGCGCGCCTGACATCCGCTGACCTGCGCGGCGCAGACCTGAGCGATGCGTGCTTGCGGGAGTGCAATCTGAGCGACGCGAACCTGCAGAATGCCGATCTCACCGGGGTTGACCTGCGCGGCGCGAATCTGACGGGCACAGACCTGTTCGCAGCCTCGCTGGATCAGGCATACTTCGACGAATCCACCATCCTGCCAGATGGACGCGCATGGTCACCCGCCGTCGGTGAACCCTTCGCCATGCTCACGCCATTGCCAGACATACCCACAGAAGAAACGCCAAACGTGTCCATTACCCCTTTACTGAAGCCATCGCACGTTGAACCAGCCGGCGGCGGCAACGGCCATCCGGTTGCCCCGGTTGCCGAAATACCGCGTGCGATAGTAAGGAAAAAGAAACGACCCAAAGACATAAGTGCCGCCGGGTCAACGCGCCGCCAGATTCGCGGGTCAAGCCTGTTGCTGGTCGGACGTATGATCTCGATGGTCGTCAACTTCGTCGTTCAGGTCTTGACGGTTCGCTACCTGACCAAGGCCAACTACGGCGCGTTTGCCTATGCGCTCTCCATCGTGTCACTGGGCGAAACTATTGTCACCCTGGGGCTGGACAGGGCCGTCACACGCTTCGTGCCGATTTACCAGGAACGCGACGAGTACCCCAAGATGTTCGGCACACTCGTGATGGTCTTCGGCACGATTCTTTCGCTGGGAATCGCGCTCGTTCTGGCCGTCGTGCTGTTGCAAGATTTCATTGCCACACACCTGATCAGCGACCAAAAAGCGGTCGAGTTGCTGGTGATCCTGGTCGCGTTATCGCCGGTGCAGGCCATCGACAATGTGTTGAACGGGTCATTCGCGGTGTTCTCGAAACCCAGCGCGATTTTCTTCCGCAAGTACGTCTTAGGCCCGGCCCTAAAAATTACCGTTGTCGCGTTGCTGATTCTGGGCAACAGTGGGGTGGAATTCCTCGCGGCGGGCTACCTGGGCGCAGGATTGGTGGGGATTTCAATCTTCTCGGTCATTCTATGGCGCATGTTACGCGCCCAAGACTTCTGGGCGCAGTTCAGCCTGAAGACGATTCAGTTTCCGGCCCGCGAAGTGCTGGCGTTCACCGTGCCGCTGCTGGCATCTGACATGGTATTCGTGGTGATGAACACGGTCGATGCCATTCTGTTGGAACGCTACAAAGGAACTGTCGATGTGGCCGCGTTCCGCGCCGTCCAGCCTACAGCCCGCTTGAATCAAATGGTTCTGTCGAGCTTTGCCCTGCTCTTCACCCCCGCAGCCGCACGAATGTTTGCCCGCAACGACAAAGAAGGCATCAACAGCCTGTATTGGCAAAATGCCGTGTGGGTCGCGATTGTGTCATTCCCGGTGTTTGCGCTCACTTTTTCGCTGGCCGAACCCCTGACCGTGCTCTTGTACGGTTCGCGCTATGAGCAATCGGCGCTGATCATGGCCATGTTGTCGCTGGGGTACTACTTCAATGCGGCAACCGGCCAAAACGGGCTGACGCTCAAGGTGCTGGGCAAGCTGCGCTACATCGTCGGCGTCGATATCCTGGCGGCGGTGATCAACCTGCTGGTCAACCTCACGCTGATCCCACGCTATGGCGCGATGGGAGCCGCCATCGGCACGATGACCACGTTGATCCTGTTCAACATACTCAAGCAAATCGGGTTAATGTTGGGCACGGGCATTCGCGTGTTTGATCTCAATTACCTCAGGGTGTATCTAAGTATCGTGGTAGGCGCGGTGGGGCTGCTGGCGATCCAGGCGTTCTTCGTGCTCCCACTCGCCGTCGGTTTTGCCATTACGGCGCTGGTATCGCTGCTCGTATTGCGCCTTAACCGGCGGATGCTCAACCTGGAAGTGATGTTCCCCGAACTACTGCGCATTCCCATCGTGCGCTGGTTCTTTGGCGAGTAGGAGTCACGCCTGTTGCTTGAGCTTACACTAGCCACCGATTTTATTCCCGGCTCAAATCTGCGCGGCAATGTGGCCGGAGCCAACTGGACCTATCTACTACCCGACCTGAACCTGGAAGCAATGCTCTGTGTAGGCGCGCCTTCGACGGCAGCCTTGCACACGCTGGCTTCGCTGGCCCAGTCCGTTATCGTGTGCACACCCTCGCATGCCAGCCTCGATACTAGAGCGCTCGCTGGCTGGCCGAACGTCACGCTACTGGCCATTGCCAGCAACGGAACGCTGCCCCTTGATGACCTGAGCGTCGATCTGGTATTTGTGACAGACCGGCATCTTGTGCGCGATCACCGGCAACTGGAGAACGAGATACGCCGCGTGCTGCGCCCGCGCGGGCTGGCGTACTACGAAACCCGTAGCCCGCTGCGCCGGATGCCGTCAGCCGACAACCTTCTGGGTTCCGGAAGCGCGCAACACTTCTGGCTGACGCCGCTCGGTGGCGAGATGCACACCGCGGTTCCGGCCAGCGATGCCGTCACACGCCGCTTTTTCCTGCGGCAGGCGTTGTTCAGCCCGTCGATCACCGTGCACACGGCGAAACGCGCTATACGCCGCATGCGCAGACGACGCCAGACCGTCGCGTCGCCGGACACCCCACCCTCGCCACCAGAAGACCGCGCCCCGCAACGCCTGGGTGACAGGATGCGGTTGCTTGGCGATCGCGTGTTCGAAGCGCTGGCCAGCGCCGAGGGTACACTGCACCGGCATACCACGCTGATCGGGCGGTATGGCGTCCTCGAAGGTCGCGCGGGCGCTCCCCTTACCGGCGACCCACCCGCCTACCTGTGCGACATGGCGGAGCAGGCGGGTCTTGACCTGCACCAATACGGGTGGGGATTGTGGGCCGGAGGCCAATACAGCTCGCGGAAGCTGCTATTCTTCCTCGTCGATCGGGAATCGGCGTCGCTGCGCTACCTGGTCAAAATGGTTCGCGACCCGTCGTTCAATACCCGGTTGGAGAACGAATGCGCGGCCCTCAAAGACCTGGAAGCACGCAACTTCGCGCACGATCACGCGCTGCCAAGGGTTGTCTTTCATGGCCATCACCACCACCTGGCAATCGTCGGCGAGACGGCGGTGCAGGGAGTTCCCTTCAAGAGCAAAACGCGCCTCACGGCGTCATGTCCCTACGCCCATGCCGTGATCGAGTGGCTGACAGATTTGGGCGCAACCACCGCCTCGCCCGACGACGTCGCGCCGCAGGACGTCGCCCGCGCTCTGAACACCCTTTTCGAGCGCTTCCAGGCCATTTACCGGTTACCACCTGCCGAGCGCGACTTCCTCAGCGAACAGATCGCCGCTTTGGGCAATAGCCGGACGCCGTTTCCGCTGGTATTTCAGCACGGCGATCCCGGCCCCTGGAATATGCTGGTCACGCCTGACGACACGGTTGCCTTGTTGGATTGGGAATCTGCCGAGGCGAAGGGCATCCCGTTGTGGGACCTGTTTTACTTCTTGCGATCATATGCCGTGAACGTTGCGCGTTCCAACGGGACGGCTGATCGGGTGGAGGGGTTTGCCAAACACTTTCTAACCCGCTCGTCGCTTAACCACATGATAGTGGATGCCACGCGCCAGTACTGCACGCGGATCGGGCTGGCTGGCGAATTCATTGGCCCGTTGTTTTACACCTGCTGGATGCATCGTGCGCTCAAGCAATCAACTCTGCTACAATCTCATACATTGGCAGACGGGTACTACTTCCGCCTGCTTCGTTACACCATCCAGCAACACGACGCACCAGCACTCAGACAATTATTCACGCAGACCTGATGCCATGAGATTTATGCCCATTCGCTATTTGAAACAAACGGTCTTTACCATCATCGCACTCATCACCATCCTGGGACTTCCAACCCCCGTTCATATAGCCGCAACACCCTACCAGCCACACGCGCCAGACCCACCGCGCCAGACCGGCAGCAGCACCTCGCGTGGTTACCTTACCACGCCCGAAGAACTGCGCGTGATAGCCCAGAAAGCCGCCGAAGGTTTGGAACCCTACCAGAGCGCAGCAGCCGACGTCATCAAAAACGCGGAGCGCACATGGGACTACAAGCTGGACGAGTACGAAACCTGCAAAAGCTCGCGCAACCCCGCCTGGATACACAGCGAGCGCGGGACTGCAGTGCTTTATGCCAAAGCCCTGGCCTATCACCTGACCGGCGACACCCAGTATGCCGCCGAGGTCAAAACGATCCTGGAACGGATCATGCGCACCGTGCTCACCATCTCGTTGAACAAACAGCAGTGCCGCCTTAACTTTGCATGGGGTACACCCGAACTGGTCGCTTCCGCCGATCTGATCGAGGACTTCTGGCATGATATGACCTGCACGGGGCCGCTCAGCACACGTTACGATGATACAACCCTCGGCGCGGGAAACTGCAAGGCCTTGTTCCAGAACTGGCTGGTCAAAAACCCGTACTATATCGTGGCCTATGCGGCGGAAAATAGCCAGAGCAACTGGGGGGCAGCGGCCACGACGACTCTGGCGTACATCGCCGACTATCTATGGGATCGCCCGGATGTGCTGATCGTGCACCGCGTGCCCCCGCAAATCAACGGCGGGAGGGATCTGTTGCTCACCCCCGCAGAAGCCTATACCTATGCCAACCAGATCGCCCTGGATCGCATGAACGGCTACCGCGTGGAGTATCACAGCAGCAATTCATGTGATTTTCTGTCCGGCCCGCAGCAATCCGACGCGTGGGCACCGGTGAAGTCACAGATCACCGAACGAGGCATCATCTCTGAAGACGCCCGCCGCGCAGAGTATTGCAACATCCCGGCCTACAACGGGGAATACCAGAACTACCCCCAGATATACCTGGGCAACACCATCCAGCAGTGTGAATTGATGTGGCGACGTGGCGACAACTCATGCTACGACAACATCGATCGCACCGACATTTCGGACTACACATTCACCGATCCCGGTGGCACGACGCGCACGACGCATCTCTATCCAGGACGCGGCTCTATTGAACGGGCCATTAACGCGATTATTATCGATTCGGGCACCGAATGGCGGCATGATTCGGCGCTTGAAGTGGCCTATCGTTACTACTACCTGCACCACCAGTTCGACGGCGTTGGGTATTGGGCCAGCCAGTTTAACCGCCCCGCTATCTGTAGCCAGGACATCTGCTTCGGCACGCTCACCCACGGCTTTGCCCCTGGCGAAACTCCCAAACCTCCGCCCACCGTGCCCCCACCGGCAGAATAGCGCGTGCCGGGCCGCCACTACTGGATGGGGCGGCGGATGCCACAACAACACAGCGGCAGGAAGTCTCGACCTCCTGCCGCCGCATTCTTCAGCTCAACAGCCGATGGGGTTGGAACTTTAGGGTACCAAAACGACCGTCCCCGCACTGGGGATGCTGGCGCACGTGTAGCCGCCCTCACTGGTCGATGGTAGCAAGCTCAAGGGACGCGGTGATTGCGTTGCGTTCAGATAGAGGAACCGCCCGCTGCCCAGTAAGCAAACTTCGACGCTGTTGTTAAATGCCGAGACGCCTGTACTACCGGCCATGCCAAACACGTCCACGGCCTGGATCACGCCCAGAGCAACTACATCCGGGTTGCCAATCGCCGCCGAACCGTAGTTCATGGACACAAACTCGCCATTTTCGGCCAGCACGCGGCAATAGACCCCACCATTCGTCACCGTGCCCGCCGGAATAACGGCCCGCACAACCGGGTTGGTGTCTCCGCTGAGGTCGGCGCAGAGCGGAGCCTGGGCGCGAAGCACATCTGCTGCGGTAATGACCCCAGCGCCGGGACCAATCACAACATCGGTCGTAGTGATGGTCAGGCTCCAGCCACCTGTGATTGCGCCGACATAACCATCATTGTCATCCATCACGTAAAGGCTCCACGTGCCGTTCGGAACTGTGCCATCGAACACCGACAACGTGGCGCTCGCCCCGCCGGGTGCTGGGGCATCGAACTGATCGGGCTCAACGGTGCCGACATAATTCGACGGCTGGTAGGTTCCCGAGACACAGGGAACCAGATCGCCGCCATCCGAATCCGGTAACGGCCCGGCAGCTTCGTCGTCAAACGTGAAATCGAAAGGCCCCCCTGTGTTACCGCACGTGTCGGACATCACGATCACGCTTTGACCAAGTGGGCCTGCTAACAGAATATCGAGATCATCTTCACGCGTAACATCGATCCCAAACAGCGAAACATTGACGTCCGTGATGACACCCGCCAACCCTGAGACATTGATGTTTGAGGGGTAGAGCAGAGCCGGTTCTGCTCCGATCGTTGACTCCGTAAGCGTGATAGTGGAACTGTTGATGAATGTATTCACCGCCGCATGAGCCGGACTTGAACCAAGCGGGAATACCGCCAGACTGAACAGGAAGACGCCGATAATGCCGGCACGAAGAACGCGTGCAAAAGTCGGATTATAAACCTTAAACATTAACCTCTCTCCAGAAGTAACCCCAATCCCATCACCGGTCGTGCGATAAGATTATGAACGAGCGTGCAGGAGACACTCGGAATCTCCCCCTATGCCAATTGTATTCATATAGTAGATGTAACACAAGTTTGTAAAATCATGCGAAATGAATTGTTATGGTTCGGTTTCAATGTCTGCCCCCGCATCTCTCAGCGAGGGCCGGGCTTATCTCACCGGAAACGCTGATGGCAAGTGTCGCAGACGATTTCCGCCCCTGTAATAACTGAACGGTTGACCAGAATCGATCGCGGGGGCACACACCGGCAACTGGCAAGCACACAGGGATCGTCGGCTGCAACGGGTTCGCTCATGTCGCTGACCACTCGCGTGGCCAGGAGCACCCCCAGGTTACGGCCAATCGCATGGTTGAGCGCTTCCAGCGCCCTGCGCCGTCGCACTTTCGCTTCAGGGGTCAAAGTCCAATACACCTGCTGCGCGCCCCGGTCATGCGTCAGCGTCAACCCAAAACTTTCGGCGGTTTGCCGGTACCAGGGAGAAAATCGCCCGACACACTCGATTATTTCCGCCAGCATATTGGCCACGACGGTCTGTGCAGCCAGGGTTGGCCCCGACAGATCAACGCCTCTGAACAGAACCTCCCACTCGGGCAGATCAGCCGTAACGTCATAGTCTGCACAGAGCGCCTGCCATGTCTGCTGCAAGGTGTTCACTAAATCGACGGAGATCATAAGCGGCCTCCCAAAATGAACTCGTTTGTAAGGGGAGGCGATTGCGCGTGATGCTGGCGAGTCCCCCAGCCCGAGACCGCGTTCATGCGGGCTGGGGGCTTCACCGGTATCGATGATAAGCCCCTTGTCGTTCCAAAATCGGTCGTGGATCTACCAGGTTTTTGTCGAGCGCTGCCTTCTCCGGTAGGCCGAAGGCCAGACTCATCAACTGCGTAAAGTACAGCACCGGCACGGGATGTTCCAGGTTCATCTGGGACTGGCGAGCATCCAGGTTCAGGTGGCACAGCGGGCAAGCGACGACGATGATATCCGCACCGGCTTCGGTGGCGCGCTCAATGATCGCCCGGCTCAACGACAGCACGATATCGGGCCGCGTCACGGAATGCGCCGCGCCGCAGCAGGCCGTCTTATGAGACCAGTCACGCACCTCGACCCCCAGCGCCGCGACCAACCTGTCCATGTTATCGGGATTTTCCGGATGAGAGGCTTCGGTAACCTCTGGCGGGCGCGTGAGCAGGCAGCCGTAATAACAGACGGCACGCAAGCCGGTCAATGGATGTGTAACCCGCTCCGCCACACGATCAACCCCCGCATGCCGGACCATCGCGTCGATCAAGGTGCTGACATGAATGGAATCCTGGTACGTGTAGCCAAGTTGTTCGTCTGTGGCAGCCTTCAGGTCAGGGTGGCGACGTATCTCAAATTGGGCCGCTTTGTGCCGGTTGAAACACGCCGCACAGGGCATGACCACCTCGCTGAAACCGCTCTGTTCGGCAATCGACAGGTTTTGCAGGGGCAAACGGCGCGCCGTCTGCGGATCGGCGCGGTGAGCGGCTGAGCTACCGCAACACACCCACCCCGGCAATTCAACCAGTGCCATATCAAGCGCCCCGGCTACCGCGCGCGCCGACTCGTCAAACTCGCGTGCGGAGGAGTGCAGCGAACATCCCGGATAATAGCCCAGCGTGTTGGCATCCGGAGCCTCGGAGCGAATCCGGCGTGGGGGTCGCCCGCGTCGCGGCAGAAGATTGAGCTTGCGCTTGCGCAGCATCGTGATCCCCAGATCGAGATCGTCCGTCCAATTGCCGGTACGCAGCTTCATTTCTGCCATGAGGCCCAATTCATAGGCGCGGCCCCATAAGCGCACCTCTCGCAAGAATGCCTCGTTAAAGACATCGACCGTTTGCACCGCCGGTTTGATGCCGCGCGCGCGGCTCTCACGGGTCAAAAAGTCCATAATTGCGGCAATGTCCAGCTCTTGCGGGCAGCGTGTGGTACACGTCTGGCACGATGAACACAGCCAGGGCGTTTGCGCACGGAGGGCAATATCTTCCTGCCCCAATTGCACTGCCCGCATGATGGCATTGGGCGGCCAATCAAAGAACTCCGCCACCGGGCAGCCGCTTGTACACTTGCCACACTGGTAACAACGGTAAACGTTCTGCCCCAGTTCGTCCTGGATGCGCCGGGCCAGGTCTGATTGCAGTGCCCATGGCCCATCGCTTAGCTGTTCAACCATGATGGTCTCCTACGTGACGGATACCTCAGCGGGACGCGGCAACAGCCCGGCCCCTTCCATAATGGGGCGGACCGCTTCTTCCCATTCAATCGCCATGATGTGCACGCCGGACACGCCTTCGATCTGCTGCAATTGGTGGATCAACTCCACGCAGATCGCGATCCCTTCTTGTCGCCAGGCCGCCGCACGCGCCTTTTTGTCTTCTCGCGTCAGTTCTTCTTTCGGAATCCCCGCCCACTCCGCTCCGGCTTCCGTCATCCGTTCGATCAGCGCATCCGGCACGCGCAAACCGGGAACGTTCTTCTTCATGTAGCGGGCCATGCCGGGACTCTTGAGCGGGCCAACGCCAGCCAGGATGTACGTTTGCTCGTGCAGCCCCAGGCGTCGAACCTTGTCCATGTAATCGCCGAAGGCGTCGACATCATAGATCAATTGCGTCTGGATAAAATCGCCTCCGGCCTTCACCTTCTTGGCCAGCCGATAGGGGCGGTAATCGACCGGATCGGCAAAGGGCGCGGCGGCGGCCCCGACAAAGAAGCGCGGCTCCATGCCATCGAACGCATCGCCGCACTGGAACACGCCCTGATCGCGCATCGCCGCGACCATCTGCACCAGTTGAATCGAGTCCAGGTCGAACACATTCTTCGCCGTGGGGTGATTGCCAAACTGCTGGTGATCGCCGGAAAGACATAGCAGGTTGCGCATTCCCAACGCATACGCCCCCAGCAAATCGCTCTGAATAGCCAGCCGGTTGCGGTCGCGACAGGTCATCTGGATGACCGGTTCCAGGCCCTCCTGCACCACGATCGCGCCCGCCGCAATACTCGACATCCGCACGATAGCCGTCTGGTTATCGGTGATGTTGACCGCGTCGCAACACCCCTTCAGGAGCGCGCTCTTGCGGCGGATCACGTCGGCATCGGCGCTCTGGGGCGGGCCGAGTTCAGCCGTCACGGCGAAATGCCCGGCGCGGAGAATGCGTTCCAGGTTCGACCCCACAAGCATGCCGTTTCCACCTGCTTCGCCCGTTGTTGCCATGATGCTCATTCCTCCTCCACCGCCAGGCGCAGATCATCGCGCACAATCCTGCGCGGGCCACCATCACGCGCCGTACTCCAGTTCTTGGGGGGTTGGATCGCCGCCAACATGTCGAGCTTGCCCTTGCTTTCCAGGCGTTCAATGATCAACTGCCAGGCGCAAGGCACATCCGGATCGATCTCGCAGTGCCCGTCCTCAGACCCCCCACACGGCCCGTTGAGCAGCGACTTTGAGCACCGCGCGATGGGGCAGATACCCCCCGTCAAACCGAGCAGGCAATCCCCACATGCCGCGCAGCGTTCGGCCCAAACCCCGTGCTCGGTCGGCAGGCCCATGAAGCTCGTGTTCAGACCCGGCACAACCCACGCCTCGGGGAAGTGTTCGACCAGCGCCTGGACGCCAATGCCGCAGCCGAGCGATACGACAACATCCGCTTCGGGAATCTGCCCAGCAATTTCATCGAGATATTCCCACTCGCACTGGCGCTGTACGGTTACATCCGTAACTGTTTTTTCGCCCCCGTCCAGCTTCGACGCCATGCGCAAGGAGGTTGCCAGAATCGCCGCTTCGCGCGCACCACCGGCAAAACAGACAGTCACGCACGTACCGCAGCCGACCACCAGCACGCGCCCGGCATCGCCAACCAGCGTTTTGATCTCGTCCAGGGGTTTTTGTTCGGCAACAATCATCGTTCACTCTCCCCGATCCGGGTCAGAAAGGGACTGCCGCGCCACGCGTAGCGGATTCGGCCCCAAAGCCGTCACTCGTTCGGTCATCGCTTCGGCGGCTGCGACAAACTCGCTCGCCATCGCTGCCGACATGTTGAACATCTCGACGCGCTCAGGCTCAAGCCCAATCTGGGCCAGCAACACCTTGATCCGCGCTATCCGGCGTCTGGCATTCGCATTACCTTCCAGGTAATGACAATCACCGGGCAGTCAACCCGCCGCCATCACGCCATCCGCACCGGCTTCGAATGTGTGCAGCACCGTCAGCACGTCCAACCGGCCCGTACACGGCAACTGCACGATCTTGATTGCCGGTGGGTATTGCATCCGCAAGCCGCCCGCAAGGTCTGCCGCGGCATAGGCGCAATGTTCGCAGCAAAAGGCGACAATCTGCATGCGGGAATCCGTCACATCACCCTCCTATCTCTCCCAGCGGAACGAAACCGGCAGGCATGCCAAACAGGGCATCAACTTTCGCCGCAATCTGCGTATCGGTGTAATGCATCAGTTGAATCGCCTGGGCCGGACATTCGGCCACGCACGATCCACATCCCTGGCAAACCGCCGCCTCGATCACTGCCGCCCCCTGGACACCCCCCACACCGATCACATCCGTCTTCATCTGGGGCACACCAAACGGGCAGATCCGCACGCATGTCAGGCAGCCGGTACAGCGCGTCTCATCCACCACCGCCACGCGCCCCCCGGCGGTCAGTGTTTCGCGGCTGAGCACGCGGGCCGCACGCGCCGCCGCTGCCTGCGCCTGGATCATCGTTTCGTCAACCAGCTTGGGATAGTGCGCCATCCCGGCCATGAAAACGCCGTCGGATGCGAAGTCAACGGGGCGCAACTTGACGTGCGCTTCCAGGAAGAATCCATCGCCGTCCAGGTTCGCCTTGAATAAGCCCGCCACGTCGTGCGCGTCGGCTTGCGGGACAACCGGCATGCTCAGCACCACCATGTCCGGCGACAGATCAAAGGGCCGGTCCAGCACCAGATCGCGGAAATGCACGTGCAGCGCCCCGTTAGCGTCTACCGTCGGACGGTGCTGGTCGTCATAGCGCACAAAGAGTACGCCCCGTTCGCGCGCGGACGTGTACAGCCGCTCCTTGAACCCATAGGCGCGAATGTCCTTGTACAGGATCACCACCTGGGCATCCGGTTTGCGCTCCTTGAGTGCGATCGCATTTTTCAGCGCAACGGTACAGCATATCCGGCTGCAATAGCGTTCCGCCGGGCCAACACAAAGGATCATGACCACCGAGTCGGGCACATCCTCGTCCCGCGCCAGCACGCGCTCAAACTGCGATTGGGTGAGGATGCGCGGGTCGCTTCCATAGCCATAATCCGGCCCCTGGTATTCCGCTGCGCCGGTGGTCAGAATCGTGACGCCGTGTTCGATGTCCACCTGCTGCCCGTCCGGTGAACGGAGTACACTGGTGAAATTCCCCATGAACCCGCTGCTTTGCGTGACGGTGGTCTGCAAATGCACCGTAATTTCCGGCGCAGTCTGGATTCGCTCCGTGAGCTGGCTCAGCAGGCGTTGCGGGTCCCTGCCGTTCAGCGGGACAAATACCTCCCGCAAATGCCCGCCTAGCTCCGCCTCGCGCTCGACCAGGTGCACCGGAAAGCCTTGCTCAGCTAGCGCCAGCGCCGCCGTCATACCGGCCACACCACCGCCCACCACCAGGGCCGCCTTCTGGACAGGCACGTCGAGCGGATGTTGCGGTTGAAGTTGTGCGGCCCGCGCCACCGCCATGCGCACCAGGTCTTGCGCTTTATCTGTTGCTACCTGCCGCTCATGAGAATGCACCCACGAGCACTGGTTGCGGATGTTCGCCATCTCAAACAGATAGGGGTTAAGCCCGGCCATCCGCAAGCAATCCTGAAATAGTGGGGCATGCGTAAGGGGCGTACAGCTTGCCACCACCACGCGGTTCAGCTCTTGTTCTTGAATTTGCTCCGCGATGTGCCGGATGCTGTCCTGCGAGCAGGTGTATAGATTCGCCTCTGCATGCACAACGCCGGGCAGTCCGGCGGTATGTTCGGTGACCGCCGCCACATCAAGATATCCCGCGATATTCGAGCCACAATGACAGACGAACACCCCGATGCGCGGTTCCTCGCCGCCGACATCGCGCTCCGGTGGGTACTCCGGACTGGTTGTGAGAGTGAAGCGTGAAGGAGCGAGCGTCGCGGCAGCCGCCGCAGCGGCCCCGCTGGCTTCGATCACCGATTCGGGAATGTCTTTCGGCTCGCGGAACGGGCCAACGGCATAGATTCCGGGGCGGCTGGTGGCCAGGGGATTGAATTGCACGGTATGGCAAAAGCCGTACTCGTCCAGCTCGACACCCAGGCGGCGACCCAGGCCACGCACAGATTCAGCAATTTCCATCCCGACCGACAGCACCACGAGATCAAAATCTTCGCGACGCAATTGCCCGTCCTCGTCGCGGAAGCGCAGGGACAGGTTATGCGTGCGCGGGTCTTCCGTGACCTCGCTGATCCGGCAACGGATATAATGAACGCCGTAGTGATCGCGTGCCCGCTCGAAATACTGCCAGTAGCCCTTCGAAAAGGCGCGCATTTCGATCATGAAAATGTGTACGTCCGCTTCTGGCATGTGCTCTTTGGTCATGATCGCTTCTTTGGTGGCGTACATGCAGCACACCGCCGAGCAGTAATCATGCGACTGGTCGCGCGATCCGACGCACTGTAAGAAAGCGATCCGGCGCGGCTCCTGCCCATCCGAGGGGCGCTGGACATGGCCCATCGTCGGCCCCGAAGCCGACAGCAGCCGCTCGAACTGGAGCGCAGTAACCACATTCGGATAGCGCCCCAGGCCGTATTCTTCCGACAATTCGGCGCGGTAAACCTGGTAACCCGGCGCAAGGATGAGCGCCCCCACCTCAACGGTTGACTCGCGGACAACCATGTCATGGTCGATGGCATCGACCCCGCAGGCAAACTCGCAACTCATGCACTCCGAGCAAACGCCGCACGCCAGACAACGGGCCGCCTCACGTTGGGCGGACTCGTCATCATAGCTTCCTTCCACTTCGTCAAAATTGGTGACGCGCTGGTGAACCGGCAACTCCGGCATAGGCACGCGGGGTTGGGGATAGATTTCCCCCCTGGCGATGCGGGCGTCGATCTCCTCTTGCGAAAGATGCACGACGGGCAAGTCTGGCTTGCGCGGCGGTTCCAGGTGCTCGCCGCGTAAGTACCGCATGATAGACTGCGCCGCGCGGTGACCGCTGGCAACCGCGTCGATCACGAATGCCTTGCCCGCCACGCTGTCCCCCGCCGCAAACACGCCCTCGCGCGTGGCAGCAAACGTGTTGGGATTGACGGCGATCGTCTTGTGCGGTGTCAGCCCCACGCCGGCGTCATCTGGAATGAACGCCAGACCGACCCGCTGCCCTACCGCAAAAATCACCGTGTCGGCGGGAATCACATGCATCGAATCGGGGACTTTTTCGACGCTCAAGCGCCCCGTCTCGTCAAACGTAAATGACTCGACAAGCTGGCACGCCACACCGGTCACGTGACCGGTTTCGTCGCCCAGAATGCGCTCAAATGTCCGGCTCGGGTAGAGCGCGATCCCTTCCTCAAGCGCATCATCCACTTCCCAGGCGTGCGCC
>CAZSXY010000002.1:70583-75817 GCA_964611395.1 uncultured Anaerolineaceae bacterium
CGGGTAGAGCGCGATCCCTTCCTCAAGCGCATCATCCACTTCCCAGGCGTGCGCCGGCATTTCAGCGCGGCTTTCCAGGCAGGCAACCGATACCTGTCGCCCCAGACGAACAGCAGTACGGGCGACGTCCATCGCCACACTGCCCCCGCCCAGCACCAATACATGCTGCCCCAGCGCAGGAGCATCTGTCGCTTGCCCCTCGCCATACTTCCCCAGCCGCACATCTCGCAGGAAGTGCGTGTTGATCAGCACGCCATCGAGGTCGGCCCCAGGGATCGGCAGCCGGATGCCTTCCTGCGCCCCGACTGCAATCAATACCGCGTCAAATCCTTCTTCGAACAAATCATCCAGGTCTTCCACGCAGTGATTCAGGCGCAGGTCAACGCCCAGATCGACAATATCCTGTATCTCCCGCTCAATGATGGGGGTCGGCAAACGGAACTCAGGGACGCCCAGCCGCAACATCCCCCCGGCCACAGGCATCGCCTCGAACACCGTGACGCCATAGCCCGCCAGGACGAGGTCCCGCGCCGCCGTCATCCCGCACGGCCCCGCCCCGATGATCGCCACATGCTCCCGGTAACGACGGGGGACAGGCTCGACCGGCTGGCGCGGCTCGGCATACACCTTTTCGGTGACAAACCGCTTCAACGCGCGAATGTTGACCGGTTCGTCGACCAACCCGCGATTGCAGGCCGTCTCGCAGCGGTGGTTGCAGATGCGCCCGCAGATGCCGGGGAATGGATTATCCATCTTGATCACGCGCAACGCATCATCCCAACGCCCCTCGCGAATCAGCGCGATGTACCCCTGCGCTCGCTGCCCGGCGGGGCAGGCATCCCGGCACGGGGCAATGCCAGCCTTGTCGATGGCGTAGGCATTGGGCACAGCTTGGGGATACAGCTTGTAGGCAGCACGGCGGCTCGAAAGCCCCACGTTGAATATATCGGGCACTGCAACAGGGCAAACCTCCGCGCAATCGCCACAGCCAATACACTTGTCAGGGTCAATATAGCGCGGCTGGTGCCGGAGCCGTACCATGAAATGCCCCGCCTGCCCGGAGACGTCGAGTACCTCGGTCTCGGTCATGATGGTGATGTTGGGATGGCGACCGGTTTCAACCAGTTTGGGTGAGATCGTGCACATCGCGCAGTCATTGGTGGGAAAGGTTTTGTCGAGTTGAGCCATCTTGCCGCCAATAGCCGACTGCACCTCGACCAGATAGACCTTGAAGCCCTGCTCGGCAAGGTCTAATGCGGACTGCATCCCGGCAATGCCGCCTCCGACCACCAGCACAGCGCCAACCGGCGGCGCGTCGGCAACCGCACCGATCATGGCCGGATCATGTGTGGAAAAAGAGCCGGGGTAAGCCATCGTTCCCCCTTGTCGTGCTATCACTCAGCAATATGGTGCGATGAAATCTCTCCGTCTGTGTGCGAACGTCACGTTGCGCGGGCCTACGCGGTTCGCGTGTGCCACGCCCACTTATCCTGGTCAACAGTCTGTAAGGCTCAAACATTGGAGCCTGAATGTCATACGCGCTGAAGATTGAACGGGCAACGCATGTGCTGATCACTCGTTGCCCGGCTCTCGTTCACATGAATACGTTCGACCCTTGCTGGCCGCGCAGCATGGGGACCGAACATCCGGCACAAAAAGCGCGGTCGGACGCGATGCCCGCCACCGCAAGTTCTCGCTCACACGCGTGCGAGGTTGTCGCGCACGTGGGCGGTTGGAAATCCCGGATACCCCACCGGCAGATCGCTTCAAAACACACAACAAAGGTTACAGTACGGCACACACTATCCGGAGCAAAGAGAGGACACCCCGCACGCATCCTCCTGGTATCACCGCTGGCATCTGCACCAGCGCCGGACCGAGCGAGAAAGATCGCAGGGGTGGGGCTAATCACCGCGCCATCCTTTCCCAAATGTCTTGGCGCAACGCAATATATACCAATTACATATCGGCGGTTATGAGATCATTATAGGAGGCCTCATAGCACAAAGTCAATTTTCGTGACTTTTTTCACCATTAAATCTCAAAATCGCGATTAATGCGCTGTGTCCTGTGCCAACCGTCCTGCCGATTCATTGCATCAAGTCTCCGCAAACAAGATGTGACAAAATGCACAACCAGCGCATGCCTTATTTCCCTACCCCATCCCTGAGACCCGGCATAGACTTTCAATGTATTCGCATATCCGAATATGACAAAGAGTTAACGATGCCAATTATTCCCGCCGAAGAAGTGAACCTGCTGCACGCCAACGTCTGCCAGGCGGTTGCCGATCCCACCCGGATTCGCATCCTTTACGCCTTGAGTGATACCGAACTCCACGTGACCGCGCTGGCCGACGCCCTCGAAATTCCACAATCAACCGTATCACGTCACCTGGCGCTCCTCCGCCAGCGCTCGCTTGTCACTGCCAAGCGACAGGGGGCTACGGTGGTTTACAAGCTGGCTAACCCGCGTGTCATTGAAATCCTGGACATGATGCGCCAGCTCCTGCGCGAAACGCTCGAAAAGCAAACGGACGCTTTGGAATAACCCGGTTTGGGCCTTGAGACCCGAACGTCGGTTCAGGGAAGCCTTGACAGTTACCATTCATGCAACGGAAGGGATTATGAAAGAAATCAAGTATCTCTGGGCTGTGGGGTTGATCATCAGCTTTCTGATTGTGGCCGTGCCGATCGTGCTACTGGTGACATCCCAATCAGAAGCCGCTGACAACCCCTGGGCGCATGTGCCGAGCGCACGCGTGCACACCGATCATTCCCATCTCATTCAGGGGCCGTTTGAAACGGCCAGCGAAGTCACCAAGACCTGCCTGTCGTGCCATGAAGACGCGGCATACGAGGTGATGCAAACCAACCACTGGACATGGCAAGCGCCGCCGGTCGAAGTGGACTGGCGGGACGAGCCGGTTTCGACGGGCAAAGCCAACCTGCTCAACAACTTCTGCATCGGCATTCAATCGAACTGGAGCAGTTGCACCCGGTGCCACATTGGTTATGGGTGGGACAGCCCGGATTTTGATTTTTCGGCGAAAGAGAATGTGGATTGCCTGGCCTGCCATGACCAGTCTGGCACGTATGTCAAGGGCAGCGCAGGCGTTCCCGTCGAAGGCGTGGACTTGCTCGCTGCGGCCAAAAGCGTCGGCTCGCCCACGCGTGAGAACTGCGGCAACTGCCACTTCAACGGCGGGGGCGGCGCCGGTGTGAAGCATGGCGATCTCGATCCCAGCCTCTATTTCCCGGACGATCAGGTCGATGTTCACATGGGGAAATATGACTTCGAGTGCATCGACTGCCACCAGACCAGCGATCACCAGATCAAAGGCCGCGCCATGTCGGTCAGCGTGGACAACGTGAACCAGGTCTATTGCACCGATTGCCACGACGCCGCAACAACCCACAGCGACGCGCGTATCAACGACCACCTGGACGCGATCGCCTGCCAGACCTGCCACATCCCCCTGGGCGCGACCCGCGTGCCCACCAAGATGGAGTGGTACTGGTCTGACGCCGGGCAGGATCGCGAAGAAGACCCGCACGAATACCTCAAGATCAAGGGGAGCTTCGTCTACGAAACCAGCTTCATGCCAGAGTATGCCTGGTACAACGGCGTCGTTGACTACCGCTACCTGCTGGGCGACCCCATCGATCCCAATGTTCCGACCGTCCTCAACCCGCCCGGAGGCGACATCAGCGACCCGAACGCGAAGATCTGGCCGTTTAAGGTTCACCGCGCCGACCAGATTTACGACCGGGTGTACAACTACCTGATCCAGCCCAAGACGGTGGGCGAAGGCGGGTACTGGACGGAGTTCGACTGGGACCAGGCCGCCCGGCTTGGCTCCGAAGCGGTCGGGTTAGAGTACAGCGGCGAGTATGGATTTGCGCCCACCGAAATGTACTGGAACCTGTCGCACATGGTGCAGCCCGGCGAGGACGCCTTGCAATGCTACGATTGCCACGGCGACAACGGGCGCATGGATTGGGAAGCGCTCGGCTACTTCGGTGATCCGATGCGCTGGGGGGGCCGTGAAGCCCAGGCGAAGCTTTCGAAGTAACACACGCACACGAAAGAGTACGGCAAGAAATGATCACGAACGCATTTGTTCGCAACCAATCGCGCTGGCCCCTGATCCTGGCAATTGGCGGCTTGCTGCTGGTGCTGCCGTTGTTCCTGCTGGCCGCAGTCGACCAGCGAGCCGAAGCTCAGGAGGGGGAGGAGACGCGTTCTCCGCTTCATCCCACATTTCCGCTGCTGGATGACAACGGTGAAAATGTGTTGGATACCGGCAGGCCGGTTTCGACCATGCAAACCTGCGGCGCTTGCCACGATACGGAATTCATCGCCGGGCACAGTTTTCACGCTGACATAGGGTTGAGTTCGCTGGCGACTGGTGGGGAAATTCCGGGGAGCCGCCCCTGGGACAGCAGCCCCGGCTACTTCGGGCGCTGGGACCCGCTGACCTATCGCTATCTGTCGCCCGACGATTCCGGCCACGTCGATCTGACAACGCCCGCATGGATACAAATTCTGGGCGCACGGCACGTGGGCGGTGGCCCTGCGGAATACGGGCGCGACGGCCAAAAGCTGACCGAACTGGGCGATGATGCCAACCCGCTCGAAAACCACATCGTCGACCCTGAGATCGGCGAATTCGTGCCCTGGAACTGGCAGGAATCGGGCATCGTTGAAATGAACTGCTTCCTGTGCCACATCCCCACGCCGAACAACGACGCACGCATCGACACGCTCAAAGCAGGCGAATTCCGGTGGGCAAACACGGCAACCCTGTTGGGAACCGGCCTCGTGGAGCAGGTCAACGGCCGGTGGCAATGGAATACCGACGCCTTCTCCGCCGACGGCCAGCTCCAGCCCGACTACGTGATGGTGCAAGAGCCGTCCAACGAGAACTGCGCTCAATGTCACGGGCTGATTCACATGGACAACCGCACGCCGTTGGCCCTGGACGAATGCGAGCCTGACCAGTGGAGCACCATTACGACCGGGCAGGTCTACTCCCCGCAACGCCTGGACGACACCGGGTTGAACCTGGCAAACAAGGATGAACTGGCCCGCTCGTGGGACATTCACGCCGAGCGTGTGCTGGCCTGTACGGACTGCCATTATTCGCTCAACAACCCGGTCTACTTCCGCGAACTGGAGGAAGATCGCCCGGAGCACTTGCTCTTCGACCCGCGTCGTATCGACATTGGGGA
>CAZSXY010000002.1:75917-88654 GCA_964611395.1 uncultured Anaerolineaceae bacterium
GACACCACGATCGAAGCATCCGGCCCGCCGTTGCTTTCGGGCTACCAGCCGGTTTTGCTGCCGCGACAGAATGGCGATGGTTCGATCGCGCTCGCCCCGCACAACTTGATCACCTCGTGGTACTGGGTCTACGGCAACCCGGCGCGCCCGGTTCCGCTGCGCGACCTGGAAGCCGTCTGGCTGGCTGGCGACGGCTACCCCGCCGACATCATGGAAGCCTTCGACGCCAACGCGGATGGAGCGCTTGACGACAACGAACTGGTGATCGACACCGAGGCCAAAGAAACGCTGATAGCCTCCAAACTCGCCGGGCGCGGCCTGGAAAACCCCCGTATTGCAGGGGAAGTGCGCCCATATAGCATCAACCACACGGTAACCACCGACGGGGCGATCAGGGACTGCCAGGTGTGCCACAGCGACGACTCCCGCATCAACCAGCCACTGCAACTGGCCGACCGTCTGCCGGGCGGTGTGATCCCCGAACTGGTGAGCAACGACTCGGTTGCCTTCGCCGGTGAACTGGTCGTCAGGGACAACGGCGAACTCTACTACCAGCCCCAGAGCAACGCTCCAGAGGTCGACCTGTACGTCTTCGGGCATGACAGCGTCAACTGGATCGACCTGTTCGGCGCGCTGATCTTCCTCGGCACGGTTTTCGGGGTGTCGGCTCACAGCGGATTGCGCTATTTTGCAGCACGCCGCCGGGTCGCTCACAACCCCAACCCCAAGCTGAAACGGGTCTACATGTACTCGGTCTACGAGCGCCAATGGCACTGGCTGCAAACCCTCGCCATCCTGCTGCTGCTATTCACCGGGCTGGTCATCCACAAACCTGACACCTTCGGCATTTTCAGCTTCCGCTATGTGGTTCAGGTTCACAACCTGATCGCGGCCATCCTGGTCATCAATGCCCTGTTGGCCGCTTTCTATCACTTCGCCAGCGGTGAAATCCGCCAGTTCCTGCCGGAGCCGCGCGGGTTCTTCGGACAGGCGTTTGCCCAGGCCAGGTTCTACCTGCAAGGCATCTTCAAAGGCGAGCCACACCCCTTTGAAAAGACCCGCCAGCGCAAAATGAATCCGCTGCAACAGGCCACCTACCTGGCGATCCTCAACGTCCTGCTGCCGTTGCAGATGATCACCGGCGCGTTGATGTGGGGCGCTCAGACATGGCCGGACGCAGCCGAAAGACTCGGCGGGCTGGACTTCCTGGCCCCGTTGCACACGCTGGTAGCCTGGTCGTTTGCGGCGTTTATCGTTGCTCATGTGTACCTGACAACCACCGAACACACCCCACTGACCGGCATCAAGTCGATGCTCACGGGATGGAGTGAGTTGGAAACTCACGACGCTTCGTCTGAGGAGGAATAGACCGTTATGGCTACGATTTCGTCTGTCGAAACAAGCAGCAAGGCTTCGTCACGACGCTTTGCACTGTCGCAGCGCGCAGCCCGCCCCTATGTCAACCCGTACCTGGCCGGTATCCTGTTGGGACTCGTGCTGTTCCTGGCCTTCTTCATCACCGGCAGCGGGCTTGGCGCGTCAGGCGGCCTGAACCGTCTGCTGGTCGTCGTGGAAGATGCACTCGTCCCCGATCACGTAGACCGCACCGCTTACCTGGCCAACATGGCCGGCGGGGACAAAAACCCGCTGGATAGCTGGGTCGTGTTCGTGACCATCGGCGTGGTGTTTGGCGGCTTTACGTCCGGCTGGCTCAATGGACGGCTGAAGGTCGAGACCGTCACCGGGCCACGCCTACCGGTCCGGCTGCGCTGGGTCATGGCGTTCATCGGCGGTGCGTTCATGGGCTATGGCGCGCGCTTTGCACGCGGTTGCACGTCCGGGCAGGCCCTTTCGGGCGGCGCGGTGCTCTCGGTTGGTAGCTGGGCCTTCATGTTCGCCGTGTTCGGCGGCGCATACGCACTGGCCTACTTCGTTCGGAAACTGTGGAACTAAGGGGGATCAGCATGGCACCGTTCCCGCTCACACTTGCGGATTACTTCGGTCATTGGGGAGCATACGGCGTCTTTCTCGTCATCGGCTTTGCCTTTGGGTACGTGCTGGAAATCGCTGGCTTTGGCAACTCCAAGAAACTCGCCGCGCAGTTCTACTTCCAGGACATGACCGTGCTCAAAGTCATGTTCGCGGCGATTGTGGTCGCCATGGCGCTGATCTTTCTGGCCTCCGGCCTGGGGCTACTCGACTACAACCTGGTCTGGGTCAACCCCACCTACCTGTGGCCCGGAATCGTGGGCGGTCTGCTGATGGGCGTGGGTTTTATCGTCGGTGGGTTCTGCCCCGGCACGTCCCTGGTAGCCGCTGCCACGTTCAAAATCGACGGCGTCTTCTTCGTGCTGGGCGTGTTTTTCGGCATTTTCCTCTTTGGTGAAACCGTCGAAGGTTTCGAGGACTTCTGGAACTCATCCTATTACGGGCGCTATACCATTCCGGAATTCCTGGGACTGGACACCGGCATCGTCGTGCTGTTGATCGTGCTGATGGCGCTGTTCATGTTCTTCGGGTCTGAGAAGCTGGAACGCATCTTCGGCCAAAAAGACCCGCGTCAGGCTCCCAAATGGCGCTATAGCGCAGCGGGCGCATTGATCGCGCTGGCCGTCGCGGGGTTGTTTGTGGGGCAACCTGAAACCGCCGATCGCTGGAACACCATCGCGGCTGACAAAGAAGCGCTGCTCGCCGAGGAAAAGGTACAGATTCACCCTGGCGAACTGTTGAAAACCATCCATGATACGAAAATCAACCTGGTCATGCTGGATGTGCGCAGCGAAGCCGACTACAACCTGTTCCATATCCTGGACGCCAGGCACGTACCCCTGGAAAGCATAAAAGACAAAGTCCCCGATCTGAGGCTAGAACCCCCAAACACCGTCGTCGTCGTCATGAGCAATGAGGAAACAGCCGCCACCGAAGCCTGGAAGACGCTGGTGGCCGAAAGCATCCCGAATGTCTACATTCTTGACGGTGGCATCAATAACTGGATTGACACCTTCGCCGCAGAGGACTTCAAACAGGCACACGCTCGCGCCGATGTTGGCGACGACGAGCTTGGTTACGCGTTTGATGTCGCGCTCGGCGCTCGCTACCCGGCGGCCCAACCTCATGAGGATGCCTACACCGCACTGGAGTTCGAAGAGAAAATCACGCTCCAGGCGGCAAGCGGTCCAACCAGCGGGGGTTGCGGTTAGCCCCGCCAGAAGGCCGCCATTTTGAGGCGCATGGCCTGCTGGTCACACATAGTTTTGGGATGCCCCCGCCTGGAGGCATCCCGCTTTTTTTGACAGTCGCAGCTTATACCCGTTGTGTGTGTCCGAAATGCGCGGCAATCAGGTTACGCGGCATCCGACGGCGGCTTGAATGCCCTGACCCTGGCACTGAAGAGACTGCGATAGATCGACTCGCCAGCCTTGTCCGCAACGCCCTCCAGGTCAAGCTGATCGACTGCTTCGTCGATCAACGACTTGTCGAGATAGGCGCGGGTAACCTCCACATCAACAAACCCCGCGTCTTCGATGGCCGCGACATAGTCCCGGATATCCCACGCGCCGGAAATGCAACCGGCCCACGCCGCCAGGTCTTGCTTGACCGCCTCCGGCAGCGGGCCATCGGTGACCATGTCGCTGACGGCCAGCCACCCACCCGGCTTGAGCACCCGGAACGCCTCACGGAAAACCTGGGGCTTATCCGGGCTGAGATTGATCACGCAGTTGGAGATAATCACATCGACGGTTTCGTCGGCAACGGGCAAATGCTCGATTTCACCCAGGCGGAACTCCACATTCGGCACGCCCAAACGCGCCGCGTTAGCGCGTGCCTTGTCGATCATGGCGGGAGTCATGTCAACACCGATGACCTGGCCGGTCTCGCCGACCTGTTTCGCCGCCAAAAAGCAATCGATCCCACCACCCGAACCGAGATCGAGCACCGTCTGCCCCGGTTGCAAGGCGGCCAGCGTCACAGGGTCGCCACAGCCCAACGACAACCCCGTCACCTCCTCCGGTAGTCCCGCTACATCAGGTGTATCGTACAGCGTCACAACACGTTCCGTAGCAGAAGGGGAACCACAACAACCTGTCGCCTGCTGGGGGTCGAATTGCGCCGCAATCTCGCCATACCTTGCCCGCACGGTGGAGCGTATTGTCTCAGCGGGTTTGTGTTCCGCTCGTTCGGTCATGTGAACCTCCATTCACTTTCCATACCCTTGAGCCAGCACTGAAGCCATGCCATGAACATCGGTGGTTATGTTGTGGAATCGGCTGGCGGGGCCATCGTCACGATCACATCAGGGGCGAAATTCTCCGCCACGATGCAGCATGCCTGTGCGAGCCGTTCCTGATTGAGCGTATAAAACACGTGTTTGCCGCGTCGTTGCGTGGTGACCAGGCCTGCATTTTTGAGCACTTTCAAGTGGTGTGAGACGGTTGGCTGCGCCACGTGAAGCGCCTCAACGATGTCCCCCACGCTCATGTGCTGGCAACAGCACAGCGCCATGATTTTTTGCCGCGTTTCGTCGGCCAATGCTTTAGCGAACTCTACTGTGTCCATCGCGATCACTCTCACAACAAATCGACGCTCGTCTATATGTAATCATATCAATATTTATCAATATGTCAAATTCGTGTGATCCAGAGCACGGTAGCTTCTCGATTACATGGTGTTAGCCACTGCTTCGGGGCATCCTGGAAAAACAGCAGACAGCGCGTGAGGTCAGCCCGGCTTGTCTTGACAGCCGGGATACGGGCGTGCTATGGTTGCGGACGATGAAAACCTTTACACAGTGCAGGAAATAACCAGGGCGGATTATGGCCACGATCAAAGATGTTGCATCCCAGGCCGATGTGTCGATTGCCACCGTTTCACGGGTCATCAATGGGACGGGATACGTCAGCGACACACTACGCACGCGCGTGGTGGACGCCATGCGCCAGTTGGGATACCAGCCGAATGCCATCGCGCAGGGATTGCGCCGCCAGGCGACGCACTCGGTCGGGGTCCTGGTTCCGCGCATCAACGAGCCGTTTTTTAGTACGCTGGTTTTTGCTATCGAGAGGACCTTGTTCGCGCATGGCTACCGCACCCTGTTTTGCAGCACCGAAGAGAACTTCGACAAGGAAAATGACTACACTAACATGCTCCTCAGCCAGCGCGTCGACGCGGTCATTTACTTCCTCGCGCACGAAAACCGCCGCGCAAACGTCGAACGCCTGCTCGATCAGGGTGTCCCGGTCGTCCTGCTCGAACGCTCGCTGCCAGACCTGCCCGTGAGCCAGGTATTGGTGTCGAACTTCGAGGGGGCCTGCGAGGGCGCGCGCTACCTGGTCGAGTTGGGACATAAGCACATCGGCGTGATCAGCGCCAGCCTGGAAACCATCCCCATCGACCGGCTGCGCGGGGCGGAGCATGCGCTGAGTGAAAGCGGGGTATGCTCCGATGTGCGCATCATGGGCGGGTTGCCGGACTTCGAAACGGGTCACCGGGCCGCGCTCAGCATGCTCCAGGGACCCGACCGCCCCACGGCGATCTTTGCGCTAACCGATTCGATAGCCGTGGGGGCGCTGCACGCGGCTGACAAGCTGGGGTTGCGTGTCCCTGAGGAGCTTTCCATCATGGGGTTTGACGATATTCCCCTGGTGTCGTTCATGATCCCCCCGCTGACAACAATCGCCCAACCCATTTACCAGATCGGCGAAACAGCCGCGCAGGTCTTGCTGGCGCAGCTTCAGGAACCGGACATGCCACCCCAACAAGTAGTGCTTGAAACCGAGCTGATCATTCGCCGTTCGACAGCCCCACCAGGCGGCTAGGGTTTCAAGTCCGCATAGCGCAAATACCAGTCTGGCCGCCCGGTATCAGGGGGAGCCACGCGCTCGCGCCAATCGCGCCCCGCCCGCGCGCAAATCTGCGCCAGAGCGCTCATGCGCTCCGCGGCGGTTGTCCGCAGGAAGGCCTCGCGTTCCTGGCCCTGGAGCCGCGTGGCCTCAGCCCACACCGCACGCCCCACGATGACGCCGCTGGCTCCTGCTTCGCACGCCAGCTCGGCCTGGCGCTTGAACGTGGCGTAATCGACGCCGGCGCTCAGCAGCGCCCAGGGAACAGCGCAGGCCGCGTCTAGATCGGCCAGGGCTTCACGCCAGACGTTTTCGTCGGGTTGCTGCGCAACATCGACCGGGAATTCGATCTTGAGCACATCAATCCCCATCGCGCTGAAGGTACGGGCATTGGCGATCACAACCTGCCGTTTCTCCTCGCTCGAAAGCGGTCGCTCCGGATCAAGCGCATAGGCTATCGGCTCAAGAAAAAACGGCACATCATGGCGGGCGCACTCCTCAACGACGCGGGCGACCGTCTCGCGCTTCGCCGCAGCCGAGGGCGCGTCGGGATGGTAGAACAGCAGCAACTTGACCCCCGCACCGCCAAAACGCTTGATGCGCCCAATCGACCACCCCTCGATCAGTGCGACCTCGCGCTGGCTGGGGTGCAAGTCATAGTCCGTCACTTCAAGCGGCGACAGCACACCGGTCGACCCGCTGATCGTGCCGTCGGCGATTCCAGGGCCGAACCCATACGCGGGATCAACCAATACGGCGCTGGCGTGCGGCAACAGGTGGCGCATAACCTGCTGCTTGAAAGCGGCGAACTGGGCATCGGTGAGCGGGGCGGGCGCGAACCGGTCGAGGGTGGCCCGCAGGTTGGCGCGGTGATCGATGGCCAGAATCACAAAATGCCCGCCGGGAGTGCTGGTCTGGGTCAGGTGGCGATATTTTCCGAGCGAAGTCATCGCGGTCTCCGTCATAAAGTCCCGTGTGCTCCACCGGTTGTTAGAAGTTACTTCCGGCGGGCACGT
The DNA here is from genome assembly GCA_964611395.1 of uncultured Anaerolineaceae bacterium. Classification (GTDB taxonomy): domain Bacteria; phylum Chloroflexota; class Anaerolineae; order Aggregatilineales; family Aggregatilineaceae; genus CAZSXY01. Next base: position 82,774 of record CAZSXY010000002.1, read on the forward strand.
TTTCTTGACAGCTTTGGGGAAATGCTATAGTCTCAAGGAAACGTTTACATACCGTGTGCGGACGACAGTTTACTGCACCTATCCCCCAGTTGCAATTGAGAAAATCTAAACAAGCCATGACAGCAACGCATCAAATTCGCAATTTCATCAACGGTCAATGGCATCTTTCCCAGGCCAGCCAGGAATTGCCGGTCATTAACCCCGCGACAGCCGAAGTGATGGCCCGCGTGGGAGTATCACCGGCAGTTGAAGTCGATGCGGCAGTCCAGGCCGGACACGCTGCCTTTGCCGACTGGCGGCGCACGCCCGCGACCGAACGCGTGCAGGCCTTGTTCAAGCTCAAAAACCTGCTTGAAGAACATCTCGATGAACTGGCGCGTATTGTAACCAACGAATGCGGCAAGACCTATAAAGAGAGCGCCGGCGAAATTCGGCGCGGCATCGAAAACATCGAAGTGGCGTGCGGCATCCCCACGTTGATGCAGGGTTACAACAATGAAGATATCGCGCGCGGCATCGACGAGCACATGATCCGCCAGCCACTCGGCGTGGTTTGCGCGATCACCCCCTTCAACTTCCCGGCGATGATCCCGCTATGGTTCCTGCCCTACGCCGTCGCAACCGGCAACTGCTTCATCCTCAAGCCGAGCGAACGCGTGCCCATGGCCAGCGAGCGCCTGTTCGAGCTGATCGAGGAAGCGGGGTTCCCGGCGGGCGTATTGCAGTTGGTCAACGGCAGCAAGGACACGGTCGATGCGCTGCTCGATCACCCCCTTGTCCGCGCCGTGAGCTTTGTCGGCTCGACCCCTGTCGCAAAATACATTTACCGGCGCGCTGCCGAAAACGGCAAACGCGCCCAGTGCCAGGGAGGGGCCAAGAACCCCGTCGTGATCATGCCCGATGCCGATATGGAAATAACCACGCGCATTATGGCCGACTCGGCCTTTGGGTGTGCCGGGCAGCGATGCCTGGCGGCTTCTGTGGCCATCACGGTTGGCGAAGCGCGGAACACGTTTACCGAGATGATCGCCGACGCGGCGGCGTCCCGCAAAGTAGGTTACGGGCTGGATGACGGCGTCGAAATGGGGCCGGTGATCACCCAGGAGAGCAAAGAACGCATCGCCCGCCTGATCGAAGCGGGGGCCGCAGAAGGTGCGCAGGTGCTGGTCGATGGGCGCGGCAAACGTGTTGCCGGTTATGAGGACGGTTACTTCATCTTCCCCGCCGTGCTGGCCGATGTGCCGCCCGATGGCGAGATCGCGCACACCGAGATTTTCGGCCCGGTGCTGAGCCTGATGCACGCCAACACCATTGAGGAAGCGATTCACCTGGCAAACAACCGCGCCTATGGCAACATGGCCTGCATCTTTACCTCCGATGGCGCTGCCGCGCGCCGCTTCCGCTACGAAGTCAACGCCGGTAATGTCGGGATCAACATTGGCGTTGCCGCGCCAATGGCGTTTTTCCCCTTCAGCGGCTGGAATGACAGCTTCTTTGGCGACCTGCACGGTCAAGGCCATCACGGCGTCGAGTTTTACACTCAGACCAAGATCGTGATCGAACGCTGGCCGAGAGAATGGAGTCGCCAGTTCTAAACTGTAGTGCGTTATGTGCGCCGTCCCAATTGGCGACACGGCACTCCATGCCAAAAAGCAGGCTGGCACACAATTTCTGCTTTTATTTTGGGCGGCGCACTTAACCTAACCCCCTACTGCAAAGGATGACGCCCGTGAACAAGACGTATGACCTGCTGAATATCGGGCGCAGCTCGATTGACCTCTACTCCAACGATGTTGGAACCCCCTTCGTCAACATCCAGAGCTTTGCTGCTTATGTCGGCGGCTCGCCCACGAACATCAGCGTGGGCGCGCGTCGCCTGGGGCTGCGCTCGGCCCTGCTCACCGGCCTCGGTAAAGACCCGGTCGGCGATTTCATCTTGCATTTTCTAGAGCAAGAAGGGGTCGAAACGCGCTTCACCGTGCGCAAGCCAGGCCGCCGGACGAGTGCTGTTGTGCTGGGCATCGAACCGCCGGACAAATTCCCGCTTGTGTATTACCGCGACAACTGCGCCGACATCGCGATCACCATCGACGATGTGCTGGCCGCGCCGGTGCAGGATGCGCAGGTCGTACAGTTCGCCGGAACGAACTTTTCAAAAGACCCCAGCCGCAGCGCAACGATGTTCGCGGCAGAACTGGCCCAACAGTCCGGCGCAAGGGTGGTGCTCGACATCGACTTCCGCCCGGACCAGTGGCATGATCCGCGTGCCTTTGGCGTGGCGATCCGGTCCGTGCTGCGCAACGTGAACGTCGTGATCGGCACGCAGGACGAGATCAACGCGGCCATGCTGACCGACCCCGCCCAGATGACGCTCACCGATTCGCAGATCTCCGACACCCGCGTGAGCGGCGACCTGGAGGCTGCCATTGCCCGGCTGCTGGAACTAGGCCCCGAAGCCGTCATCGAAAAACGCGGAGAACACGGCGCGCGCATCCACCTGCGGAGTGGCGAGCGCATCGACGCGCCGGGCTTCCCGGTGGAAATTTACAACATCCTGGGAGCCGGTGACGCTTTCGGCGCGGGATTCCTCTACGGGTATGTAAAGGGGTGGGACTGGCGGCGAGCAGCGCGGCTGGGCAACGCCTGTGGCGCGATCGTCGTCACCAAGCATGGTTGCGCCAACTTCATGCCCACCATGGAAGAAGTAATGACCTTTGTCGAAAGCTATGGCGGCCTGTAAGTCTGGGAGGACAACACATGCGGTATACGGCTGAAACCATGCTGATCAAATCGAACGATACCGGTGGAACCGGCATTATCGCCGAGGTGCTTGCCCCCCAGGCCGGATGGGAATTCCTCAACATGCAGGTGCGGCGCATGAATCGCGGCGAGCGGTGGGCGCACACCACCGGGGAACACGAGTATGTGCATGTGATTCTGGGCGGCATCTGCCATATACGCACCGGCGCGGGAGACTTCTTGAACGTTGGCCGCCGTCCGAACGTCTTTAGCGGCATGCCGTATGCAGTGTATCTATCTCGCCGCACCGAGTTCGTGATCGAGGCGCTGACCGATGGTTTCGAAGTGGCGACGTGTTGGGTTCCGACCGGCGAGGATCACCCGGCGCAGTTGGTCACACCGGCGGACAGCGAAATCGAATTGCGCGGCGGAGCGAACGCTTCGCGGCAGATCAACGGCATCATCCCGCCCGGATTCGACTGCCACCGCATCGTGTGCGTCGAGGTATACACGCCGGGCGGCAACTGGTCGAGCTACCCGCCCCACAAACACGACGTGCACCGCGAGGACGAACAGGGAAATCTGCTCGAAGCCGACCTGGAAGAAATCTATTTTTACAAACTCGATCGACCCGGCGGCTATGCCTACCAGCGCGTCTACAACGACGACCGCAGCATCGACGCTGTGATGATGGCCGAGCACCACGACGCGGTGCTGGTTCCCGAAGGCTACCATCCGGTTGTCAGCGCGCACGGCTACACCACCTATTACCTTAACTTCCTGGCAGGCTCGGCGCAATCGCTGGCCAATACGGATGACCCGGACTACGCCTGGATCAAAAACAACTGGACATTCCTCGATCCCCGGCTCCCCATTGTGGATCATGGCATGGAGCCGCGTCGCAAATAGTGTTCTTGAAAGGAAGTGACAATGGCAACCAAACGCCTGACAATGGCGCAGGCCCTGATTGAATTCTTGCAGAACCAATACGTAGAACGTGACGGCGTAGAACAGCCATTCTTCGCCGGGTGCTGGGGCATCTTCGGGCATGGCAACGTAGCCGGAATCGGGCAGGCGCTCCAACAGTACGCAGACACGTTCCGCTATTTCCAGACGCGCAACGAGCAGGCGATGGTGCACACCACCGTAGCGTATGCCAAGATGAAGAACCGCCTGCAAACGTTCGCCTGCACCTCCTCCATTGGCCCCGGCGCAACGAACATGATCACGGCGGCAGCGGGCGCGACCATCAACCGCATCCCCGTACTGCTGCTGCCCGGCGACATCTTCGCCGAGCGGCTTCAGGCCCCCGTCTTGCAGCAGTTGGAATGGGAACACTCGCAGGACGTTTCCGTCAACGACTGCTTCAAACCCATCTCGCGCTACTGGGATCGCATCTACCGCCCGGAGCAACTGCTCACCGCTCTGCCGGAAGCCATGCGCGTGCTGACCTCGCCCGCCGACACCGGCGCGGTAACACTCGCCCTGCCGCAAGACGTGCAGACGATGGCCTACGACTACCCGGCCTCATTCTTCGCAAAGCGCGTGTGGCACATCCCGCGCAACCGGCCCGATGTCGCCCAACTTCAGCGGGCGGCGGCATGGATCAAGCGCAGCAAGAAGCCATTGATCATCGCGGGCGGCGGCGTGCACTACAGCGAAGCCACCGCCGGGCTACGCGCGTTTGTCGAACGCACCGGCATCCCGGTTGGCGAGACGCAGGCCGGCAAAGGCGCATTGCCCTATGACCACCCGCTGAACCTGGGCGCGATTGGCGTCACCGGCACGCGCGGGGCAAACCTGATCGGGTGCGATGCAGACCTGATCATCGGTATCGGCACGCGCTACACCGACTTCACTACCGCCTCGAAAACACAGTTCCAAAACCCGGCGGTGCGCTTCATCAACATCAACGTGGCCGAGTTCGATGCCTACAAGCATAGCGCGATCCCGTTGGTGGGAGACGCGCGCGCCACGCTCGAAGAACTGCTGCCGCTGCTTGAGGGCTGGCAGGTTGAACCCGCATACCGCGCGCTGGCCGAACACTATAACAAAGAATGGGATCAGGAAGTCGAGCGCATTTACAACCTGGAACACGGCCCCTTGATCAGCCAGGGCGAAGTGATCGGCGTGGTCAACGCCCTTTCCCGCCCGCAAGACGTCGTGTTGTGCGCAGCAGGAAGCCTGCCCGGTGACCTGCACAAGTTGTGGCGCACGCGAGACCCAAAGGGTTACCACCTCGAATACGGCTACTCGTGCATGGGCTATGAGATCGCAGGCGGTTTAGGCGTCAAGATGGCAGCGCCGGAGCGCGATGTTTACGTCATGGTCGGCGATGGCTCGTACCTGATGATGAACAGCGAGATCGCCACGATGGTGCAAGAAGGCCTCAAGGTCATCATCGTAATTCTTGACAATCACGGCTTCGCCAGCATCGGCGGCCTGTCAAAGAGCGTTGGGTCGGACGGATTCGGCACAAAATATCGCTATCGCACCGGCTCCGGGCATTTGAACGGCGACGTGTTGCCCGTTGATTTGGCCGCCAACGCCGCCAGCCTGGGTGCTCGTGTCATCCGTGCCTCCAACCGGGACGACCTGGCCGAGGCCATCCAGCAGGCGCAGCAACACGAGGGCGGCCCCGTCTGCATTGTGATCGAAACCGATCGCCGCCAGCGAGTGGGCGGCTACGAAAGCTGGTGGGATGTCGCCGTCGCCGAAGTCTCGACCAACCTGGACGTGCAGGCCAGCCGCGAAGAATACGAGCGCAAGAAGAAAGACGAGCGGCACTTCCTGTAAGACGCAGGTGGCCTGCCGCTTGCGAGCTTCATGCCGGATATAGCAACAGGTTATTGGTTACGGAGCGCAAACACACTATGAGCCAAACATTTCGAATAGCCAATGCACCCTGTTCGTGGGGGGTGCTGGAATTTGACCTGGAAGGCGAGGCCGCCGGATACGCGCAAGTCCTCGATGAAATCGCCGAGACAGGGTATGCCGGTACTGAACTGGGCGATTGGGGCTTCATGCCCACCGACCCCGCTATCTTGCGCACCGAACTGGACCGGCGTGGGTTGTCCCTGCTGGCCGCTTTTGTGCCGGTGGCGCTCGCCAACCCCCAGGCACACGCCGAAGGTGAAGCAGT
>CAZSXY010000003.1:0-14239 GCA_964611395.1 uncultured Anaerolineaceae bacterium
TTCGCTCAATCCGCGGGACTTGCCGGGCCACCGCCCTGTGTGGTCGCCGGATGGCGCTTTGCTTGCGGTGGCGCTACCTACTGCATATGACGTGGATATTTTTGTGGTTTCGGAAGACGGTTCTGTTTTCCGCAATGCCACCGCGCATGGTGCCTACGATTTATGGCCTTCCTGGTCACCTGATGGCCGTCTCCTTGCCTTTGTGTCCGATCGAAATGTATGCCAAACATGGGTTCCTGGCGAGCCTGGCTCTTGTTCCTCGATTGGAGGCGTGCCGCCAACCGGAGGCAACTTGTTTGTCATGGATGTGAGGGCCGGGGCCACTCGACAGGTCTCCGATCTATGGGTCGATGGCCCCCTTGTCTGGGTGAACAACCTGCAAATTGCGGTGACGAACGGGTTATCCGATCCATTAGCAACTAAATCCGAGATTTGGGTTATTAATATACAGGCAGGAACAACACGAAAATTGTCGGAGGCCGATGGGGCACTGAACCTTGGGGCAACCTGGTCGCCAGATGGACAGCGCCTCATTTACCATGCAGTGACCGAATCGCCTGAGGTGGTCGTGCGGGACGTCAATGGTGGTCTCATAAGCACCACTGATCGATTTCTATTTTCACGCTTTGGTTTTTCTGCCAGTTGGTCTCCGGACGGTGAATGGGTAACTTTTGCCGGGCGCAATGGACAATGTCCGTATGGTCTTGTCGTGGCCCGGAGTAACCTGGAGATTTTCTCCGCCGCAACGACGCCGCGTGCCTGTGATCCCAGTTACTCTCCTGACGGGAAGTGGCTGGCCTTCGCCGGGATTCAGACGCGGGCTGGGGCAGCAGATGGGCGACTAGACTTGTTCATAGCAAGTCCTAATGGTTATGGTGCGCGAAACCTGACCAGCCGGCTAAAGGGGGAAATTACGCTACTCGGTTGGGTCGGGGCACAGGGGTGATGAGATTATTTTGCATAGATTGGAGGGATAGGTTTCATGGCCTCATCGATCGCATTGGTTACTGATAGCACCTGCAATTTGCATCCCGACATGGCCGCAAAGCACCATATTTACGTGGCCCCTCTTTATGTACTTTGGGGAGAGAAAAGTTACCGTGACGGGGTAGATCTCACCGATGAAGAGTTGTTTCGTCGCCTGCGTGGTTCTGACGATATCCCCAAGACCTCACAGGTTTCGCCGAAAGATTTTGTCGAGCTTTTTGAGCACGCACGTCACAGCGAGTCTGCCAGCGAAGTCGTGTGTGGCGTGTTGTCAAGCGACTTGAGTGGAACGTATGCATCAGCTATTCAAGCGCGCGAGATGGTTGATTTTCCCGTGCGTGTGATTGATACCCGGCAAACCTCGTGGGCGTTGGGTTTTTCTATGCTGGCGGCTGCCCAAGCACGCGATCAGGGGCGGAGCACTGAGGAAATTGTAAGCGTGATTGAAGATACGGCGCGACGATCCCGCTTGTTGTTCACCATTGAAAGCCTCGATTATTTATACAAAGGGGGGCGAATTGGCAACGCCAGCCGGTTGTTGGGGTCGGCGTTGAATATCAAGCCGATACTGGAGCTAAAGGACGGGGTCATAGAATCACTTGATAAGGTTCGCACGCGTAAGCGAGCGACGGATCACATGGTGAAAAGCATGGCACAGTACGCAGCGGGGCGTCCGATAAATCGAGTGGCTGCCATTCATGGGGACGTGAAGGATGAGGCCGAAGCGATTCTCGCCCGTGTTGTTGAGGAGTTTCAACCGCGCGAAACCTATCTTTCGTTGGCAACTGCCGTGTTGGGCGTTCACGTTGGTCCGGGGACGCTTGGTTTGCTCTTTGAGTTTGCCGACGCCTAGGATCGCCGGGGTGAACGGCGCAAATGGCAAATGGGCGGCTGTTTAGCCTCCAATGCCTGCCCCGTAGCTGCTTTTTCCCACGCATTCCCGTTCACGGTCAGTTCGCTATCCGGAGGAGATGCGTGGTTTTTGCTCACTGAGAAACCGTCTTTTCAAGGCTCAATTGCCCCAAAATGTCGAGTAGTTTGCGTTGCCATTCTTCTTCCATAAGGGGTTCGTATGGGAACCACACGGCAACGCGACTGACTCGTACATGGTTGCCCAACTGTGCTTGCAGCGCATTGCGATCAATAGTGGCCAGATAGGGCAAGCGGATGCCAATCTGCCCGTTCTCGCTGTTCACCGCCGTTGCATTGGCTAACTGGGCTAACAGCTTGACTCGTAACTGAAAGAAGAGACCCCGGACGGCAGGCGGCAGGTTCCCGAATCGGTCGGCTAATTCCGTTTCCATGTCGTCGATCGCGTTCATATCCTGTAGTTCAGCGAGGCGACGGTAAAGCTGGATTCTGAGGGAAGTATCCGTGATATAGGTCGTTGGGATGTAGGCGGGTGTGGGCAGATCGATGGTGATTGTTGGGGGAACTGCCGAGAATTGGGGTGGTGCGCTCTCACCTTTTAGGTGTTTTACAGCCTGAGCTAACAACTGGGTATAAAGATGGAAACCCACTGCGGCGATGTGTCCACTTTGTCGAGTGCCGAGGAGATCGCCAGCACCACGAATTTCGAGATCGCGCATCGCGATTGAAAAGCCGGCCCCAAGCTCGGTTTGCTCGTGAATGGTTTCGAGGCGCGCTCGCGCTTCATGGGTTAAGCGGTTTGTGTGTGGGTGGAAGAAATACGCGTAGGCCTGGTTAGCCCCACGTCCCACCCGGCCACGGAGCTGGTAAAGCTGCGCCAAACCGAACCAATCGGCTCGATCCACAACCAGCGTGTTCGCATTGGGAATGTCTAACCCGCTTTCGATAATTGTGGTAGAGACCAGGACATCAAAATCTCCGGCGACAAAGGCAGACATCACCTCTTCTAATCGTCGCTCGTCCATTTGGCCGTGACCGACAGCAATCTTTGCTTCCGGCACGAGCTTTTTTAACCTGTTGGCTACTGTGGCGATGGTCTGAACGCGATTGTGTACGAAAAAGACTTGACCGCCCCGGTCAATCTCGCGCAAAATCGCCTGTCGAATCAATTTCGGGTTGTATGGACCAACATGGGTCGCCACGGGCAAACGCTCTTCCGGAGGCGTTTGTATCATGCTGATGTCGCGGATGCCGGTGAGACTCATGTAGAGCGTACGCGGGATGGGGGTGGCAGTGAGCGTGAGTACGTCGACTTCTGTGCGCAGTCGCTTCAGATACTCTTTGTGTGTCACCCCAAAGCGTTGTTCCTCGTCTATGATTAGCAGGCCGAGGTCTTTGAACTGAACGTCTGGCTGCAACAGGCGATGAGTGCCAATGAGAATGTCTATCTGCCCGGTCGCCAGGGCGTGCAGAATGGTAGTTTGTTGGGCGGGGCTTCTGAAGCGAGAGAGCATTTCAACTTTGACCGGGAATGGGAGCAATCGCCGTGAAAAGGTTGTGAAATGCTGTTGTGCCAGGATCGTTGTAGGCACCAAGACGGCTACCTGTTTGCCATCCATTACGCCTTTGAAGGCCGCTCGTAACGCGACTTCTGTTTTCCCGTAACCCACATCACCACAGATCAGGCGATCCATGGGGACTGACCGTTCCATGTCGGCTTTTACTTCGGAGAGCGCCTGCAACTGATCCTCGGTCTCGATGTAGGAGAACGATGCTTCCAACTCACGTTGCCAGGGAGTATCTGGCCCGAATGCGTGGCCGGAGACCTGGGATCGTGCTGCGTACAGTTCAAGCAGTTCCTTGGCGACTTCCTCAACGGCACGCCTTGCATTCTCTTTTGCTCGACCCCACTCTGCTGTTCCCAGTCGATGCAGTTGGGGAGCGGGATCACCGGCACCAACGTAGCGAGAAATCCGGTCTGCCTGGTGAATCGGCACATAGAGTGTATCTCCTCCAGCATACTCAATGACCAGATATTCTCTTTCACTATTGTCAAGCGTGCGTTTCTGCAGCCCCACAAAGCGGCCAATGCCATATTCCAGGTGAACGACGTAATCGCCCATGGTCAGGTCGGCAAAATGGCTTTCTGGGGGGAGGGCACGACGTTGTTTTCTTCGGCGCGGTTCGGGGCGTCGCCAGCCAAAGATTTCCGCATCCGTGAAGAGGTGCGTCACGTGCTCAAATGTTTTGTGAGTCCAACCTTCGGCAAGTGCGCCTTCAACAAAAGCGATATCACCAGGGCGAGGTGAATCGGCAATATGGCTTTGTGGAGAAACACGGTTCACCTGTTCTGACCAGAGCTGAGAAAGGCGTTGGGCTTGCTGGGATACAACGACTACGCCATGCCCTTGGTCCAGCACATTATGGAGGCCCTCTAGAACGAGCTTGATCTGTCCCCCGTAGCGTGGTCCAGGCGAAAACAGATCGCCAAGCACCGGATTCTCACCATGAAGATCGTTAAGATCGTTGGCGGTGCCAGCCAAATGGATTGCCTGGCGTGTAGATAACTCATCCTGAATGTCCGATAGCGTCAGATAGGGCAGCGGGGCGTCATCGGGCAGGTGATTTGACCTGCGCCTGTCGTCAAAAATTTCGAGTGCCTGTTCCTCAAGATCAGTAACACTGTCCACCAGGGCATTCCAGTCATCAACGATGATCAACGCATCGTCGGGAATGTAATCGAAGAGCGTGGCGGGGGTTTTGTATAACCAGGGAACATAATATTCAAGGTAGGGGAAAGCTGTGCCACTAGCAAGAGCGTCGAAGTCCGGACGGACAGACGCCATATCCTCTTCCTCGGTTGGGTGAGAAGCAAACCAGCCGACGAGTCGTTCGGCGACCTGGGGGGCGAATCGGGGCAGGGCTTCGCGTGCCGGTGGTATGACAACTCGATCTATGGTTTCGAGGGATCGCTGGGTGGTTGGATCGAATGTACGCAGGCTATCGATCTCGTCACCAAAGAACTCGATGCGAACAGGTTGCTCTGCCGACGTTGGAAAAATGTCAACAATGCCGCCACGCCGGCAGAAAGTGCCCGGCTCAATAACGACGCTGGCAGGCGAATAGCCGATGTCAAGCCACATTCGCAGTAATTTGTCGAGCGTGATTTGTGTTCCAATACGCAACGTGCGCGTGCTACGCCTGAATTCGCGCACCGGCATTGTTTTTTGCATGAGCGCATGGGCGGATGCGATGATGATCGGCGGCTGAGCGGTGTTTCTGCGCGCGCCGACACGTTCAACCAATGCGGAGAGGGTCTGCAATCGATTCTGTATCGTGGTTGCTGTCCAGGGAACACGTTCATAGAACAGCGACGAAGGCTCAGCCAACCGGTGTATTGGCAGGCCCTGTGTCCAAACTGGAAGTTGTTCAGAAAGATTGTGTGCCCGCTCAACAAGCCCTGAGAGAATGAGGATCGGGCGCTGGATATCCTGAGCCAGGGCGCTGATGACGTAAGGACGTGCCGCACGCAGGATGTGTTGGTCGGGAATGTTGCGCCGTGCGTTTAATGCCGACACGATGTGGTGATACGCATCCGTTTGACGCACGAGGGCCAGTAAACCACTTAGTTGCATATGTCGTGTGCCTGTATGATGGGGCAAATCACTGTGCCAGGCCTGGCGGAACCGACGAAGATGGCTCGTTCGGATTGTTGTGTTGCCGCGTTGCGCCGGGCGCGGAACCATTATAGCGGTTCATGGCAGCTTCGATTCCGGTTGTAAGCCACGCTTCTAATGCGTTGCATACCCGTGTGATAGTTTCTTCAACGACAGACTCCTCTGTTTTTGTGAACGGGTGTAGGACATAGTTGGCTGGATCCGTGGTATCTTCCGGTCGCCCGATGCCGACTCGAATGCGGGGGAACTCCTGGGTTCCAAGATGTTCAATAATGTCTTTCATTCCCCGATGTCCACCAGAACCCCCTTTGGGACGGATGCGTAGCATCCCTAAGGGGAGATCTAAATCGTCAAAGATGACTATGATGTGTTCCGCCGGTATGCGGTAATAAGCTGCCAGCCCTTGCACCGAGGAGCCGCTGCGATTCATATACGTCTGCGGCTTGGCTAATAGCACGCGTGTTTGCCCTATATGCCCCTGTGCAATTTTCGCTTTCGACTTCTTTTTTGATTGGAAGCTCAAGCCGTGTTTTTGGGCAAACGCATCGACACACATGAAGCCGATGTTGTGTCGTGTGTGGGCGTATTGGCGACCAGGGTTTCCAAGCCCTACAACGAGAAATGTGTGGCTCATAGTTTTGCCCGAGCGAAAAAGCTTCTGAAACATGGCTACAGCCGTTCTTTCCAGTCTTCATGTGACCTCTGTATGAGATGACGCGCTATGGGGCGTGTCTGTTTTCTCACCAGAATGTAGCCCAACACGAGACTAAAGCCTGCGAAGGCGAAATATACGCCCGAACAAAAAGCATTCCGCACACGAGCCAGATTGATGCGGGTGGTTTTGTCGGATGTTGAGTCTGCTGGTTGAATGCTCGAACTCGCAGCGGGCGGAACTTGTTCGTCGCCAGGGTTTAAGTCCGAAAAATCCCCGGTTGTTGGATTATTGCTTGGTGGTTGCACAATGGGGGATGTAGGTGAGGGGCCGGGCGTTGGCTGGTTCGCCGGTGCGCCCAGATCACTGGACGGAGCCGTAGGCACTGGCGTGGGCTTGGTGTTGATAACCCTCAAGTTTGTAACGACATACTCCCCGACGTATCCATCGTCGAGAAACACGCGCAACCGCAAGCGATACACCCCGTCCGGAATGACATTGGTGTTCCACGTTCCTAAGACGCCGTTCTGGACTTGCTGGCGGACGCGAGGTTGCACCAGCAACCAGGTCACTGTTGATGTTGCTTGATTGCTATATTCGAGCGTGTAACTTTCGAATGTAGAGGCGTGTCCGGCGCTTCCCAGCACGTTTACCAGTCCGAAAAGCTGCTCGCCATCGACTGGTGACGTGATCACAGCGACCACGTTCTCTGGCGCTTGGGCTTTACTCTGTCCAGCCTGGCTTAAGAACCATGAGACGATCGCGATCGCTGTTACGGTCAGGAGAACGGCTGTTCGCCTCATGCAGCGCACCTCATTGGTTGCTTTCATTAGATAACCAAGTGAGTCTAACAATCGTGATCTGATCTGGCAAGCTCAGATCGGATTGCACATCAAGTACCTGGCGATCTGGCTTGGGCGGGTGGCCAGACAGTTTTACCCCAACCAGCCGGCATGACGGGTGCGCGTGGCCGAAACCTCACGGGAGTTTGATTCCCAGACGTTCTGGATGTGTGTAAATTCGCATGTTCTTTTGCCTGATGTAGCCGACGATGCATATGCCCCAGGCCTGTGCTAGTTCAATCGAGATGCTCGTCGGAGATGTTCGACTTGCCACGACCGGAATTTCCATGCGGCGGGCTTTTGTCAGCATTTCGGAGCTAATTCGACCGCTGGTCAGTAAGAGATGATCTTTTGTCTGGACACCGGCCAGGAGCGCTTTTCCCATCAATTTGTCAATGGTGTTATGCCGTCCCACATCCTCAGCCCAGGCGATCAGTCGATCGACACTGGCGAGGATGGATGTATGGATTCCCCTGGATTGGCGGTAGAGCCGGGCCGATGCATTGAGATCACGCATGCGCATGGTGAGCACATCGGGGGATGTACGAAAGCTGCTTGAGAGGGGATGGAATGTGTCGGTGAGCGCTTGAAACGTCACACCACCGCCGCAGCCGGTTGTCAACACCATGCGGCGCGGTTTCAGGAAGGTGGCTGAGGTTAGGAATATGTCCACGCTTGTGCCCAATACGTTTCGCTGGATGAGCCTCAGGTCATCCATTGAGTGGATAATCCCCTCATTGAATAGAAATCCCAGGGCGAGCGCTTCCTGATCGACCGGGCTGCACATCAATGTTGCCACGTCCTGCCCGTTAACGTAGATAGAAACGTGCGTTTCTTCTGGAACTCCTCCTGAGATTGGTGTTGCCGCATTACCGGCGAGTGACACGTAATCATACCGGCGCACGCCGGTGTCGAAATTGACCGGATTTTCTGGCGTATCGTGTGTCATTGTCTGTAGCTATTCAAAGAAATCATGATCTGCTGTTGACCGAAACGGTTCCCGCTGGACGCGAAACTGCGCTCACTTGTGTGTGTGCAGAGCGACCAGCATTGGTTTCCCCTTATAGGGCTGAGAAGGTGCTACCCAAGGAGCCGCTCCTCCCGAACCCTTGCCAAACGTGCTACCCTGAAGCCGGGTGGCGTTACCTGGCGGGGGAACTATAGCGCATTTCGATTATAGCGGTGTCGCGAGCGTCCTGGTATCCGGGGGCGGGTTTGTAGTGCCCTAAAGCGCTGTTCGCCCAAATTATGATCAGACCGCTCGCACGTGAGCTACGGTTATGTAGCAGTGTTCGGGGTCCTGTGCTGCATTGGAACGATGTCTGAATTTTGCACTTTGCGCGTATTTCCAAAACTGTGCTATGATTTGGCTATGCACATTGCGGCCCAGATAACGAGTCCATGTGCTTGATTAGCCATCTCAAATAGAAGGAGGTGGTGTCAAATGCATGATAGTAGTACCAACAGTAGCGCTGTGACACCCCTCCTTCTGGTGGAATAAGGTGTCGCAGCGCTCAAAACCGAGGTCCTCGAACCGTTGTGGTTCGGGGACCTGCCTTTTTAAGCGAAGATTGCGGGCTGGAATCTTCTGCCGCCGGATGCGTTATGGGGAGGCCGGTCGGTTACCGACGTTGATTTTGAGCGGGTTGGCTCCGGTTTATGGCGCATTTACCGATAATTTTACGATAATGGCGAGACATACTGTGCAGCGCCACAACCTTTTGGCCGATCTTCTATCTTCGGTGTAAAATTCAACGCGTTGTCTGGTCGATGCCCCACAGCGTCTTGTGTATGCTGGGGTAGTCTGAACCGAATGCATGGAGCCGTCTGTATAGTGTGACTCGTTGGGTTGCTGCCCAGCAGGAGGGGTACCTTATATGTTTCAAATGGACATAAAGTTTTTTGAGCAGGTGATGATCTTCATCGTGCTTGCCATTGCAGGAGTGGCGCTTGCATACGCTGTCTGGCTGAGGAATTACATCATGGCCACAGACAAGGGAAATGCGGAGATGCAGCGTCACTGGGGCCATATCCGTGACGGAGCCAATGCTTACCTCAAGACACAGCTCCGGACGGTGGTGATCATGATCGCGATTCTGACAATCGCCATGTTCTTGAGCGTATTTATCGTCAACCCCACGCCGGAAGCCAACGAATACTTTGATGGCGACGAAGACAAAGCCCGTTTGATGATCGCGATTGCGCGGGCGCTTGCGTTCGTCATGGGGTCATCATTCTCGACGATGGTTGGTTTCTTCGGGATGAACATGGCCATACAGGGTAATGTCCGCGTTGCTGCCGCAGCCGAGCGTGAGGGGTACCAGGAGGCGCTCAAGATCGCCTACCGTTCTGGCACGATCACGGGTATGTTGACCGATGGCCTGGGGCTGTTCGGCGGCACTATCATTTTCATTATCTTCGGCAAGGCTTCCCCGGACGTGCTGCTTGGTTTCGGGTTTGGTGGAACGTTATTGGCGCTGTTCATGCGTGTTGGCGGTGGTATTTACACCAAAGCGGCAGACGTTGGTGCTGATCTTGTGGGTAAGGTTGAGGCGGGGATGGAAGAAGATGATCCTCGCAATGCGGCGGTGATTGCCGACCTGGTTGGTGACAACGTGGGTGACTGCGCTGGCATGGCCGCTGACATCTTCGAGTCATACGAGGTGACGATTGTTTCCAGTCTGATCCTCGGTCTTGCGCTGACGGCCATCAATGGCGAGCTGTACTGGATTGTGCTGCCGCTGCTTGTACGTGGCGTCGGAGTCGTTAGCTCGATTGTGGGGACTTATGCTGTTTCTCTATGGCGTGTTGACGATGCCGAAGAGGCTATGTACAAAAGCTACGAAGTGTCGAGCGGCATAACGATTCTGTCAACATTCTTGCTTGCCTGGTTATATGCTGGCCAGTTGTCGCTGGCGACGTTGGTCGCGGTGGGTGTTGCCCTGGCGGTTGCGTTCAACCCCCTAACGTCGTATGCCACGAGCGCGAAGAGCAAGCGTGTTCAGACCATTTCGTCAGCGTCACGGTTTGGTCCCGCGTCGGTTATCCTGGAAGGGCTGTCGCTGGGGTATTTGTCGAGTGTATGGGCCTTGTTCGTGATTGTTGCCAGCCTGGCTGCGTCGATTCTGGTGTATAGCTACGAGTTCCCCGACGACCTCAAGTTGCCGGTTGTTATCGCAGGCATAGCTTTGTCTGTTGTACAAATTATCCGTGGCCAGATGCGTAAGCACGTCGTAGAAGGGTTCTTCTCGGCTCTGTGGATCATGGTGTTTGCGCTATTCCTGATCAGCATGCATGATGTGCCGGATGTTCACCGCTATAGCTACATGCTCTTTGGCGTGACGCTTATCGGTGTGGGCATGCTTTCTCACACTGGCAACAATGTGAGCATGGACACCTTTGGTCCCATTTCCGACAACGCAAACGGGATTGGCGAATTGGCTGGGATGAGTGACAAGGCGCGCCAAATTATGGCGGACCTGGATGCTGCCGGTAACACAACGAAGGCCATTACCAAAGGCGTGGCTATCGGTTCGGCGGTTATTGCGGCTGTGTCCTTGTTTGGCAGCTTTTTCTCCGATATTCAACGCGTCGATCCCAACTTCGAGGAGGTCGTAAATCTGGCCAATCCGGTTGTGTTCGTTGGGTTGTTGATCGGCGGGTCACTCCCGTTTTTGTTCAGCGGCTTGTTGATCAAGGCCGTGACTCGCGCGGCAAGTTTGATCATGGCCGAGGTACGCCGTCAGCTCCGTGATCCTGAGGTGGCAGCCGGTACCAAGACACCCGATTACGCCCAGGCCGTTACGATCTCCACGCAATCAGCTCAAATCGAACTGATTCCTCTGGGTCTCATTGCGGTGTTGGCTCCGATTGCCGTAGGGTTTATGTTGAAGGTAGAAGCGCTTGGTGGTTTCCTGGCCGGTGTGATCCTTTCGGGGCAGCTCCTGGCCGTCTTCATGTCGAATGCTGGTGGGGCCTGGGATAACGCCAAGAAGTATGTTGAAGATGGTTACTTCGGCGGAAAAGGGTCTGAGAATCACAAGGCGAGTGTCGTGGGAGACACGGTGGGTGATCCCCTGAAGGATACCGCCGGACCTGCGCTCAACCCCATGATCAAAGTCATGAACCTGGTGGCATTGATTATTGCTCCGCTGGTTGTGGAGTATGAGGGGTATAGTGTGGGGATTATCATCGGCATTGTAGTGGCTGTGGGTTTGATTATCTGGTCGGTGCGGCGTAGCGACCGTGAAGATACGCTGATGGCCGAGGAAGTTGCGGAACGCGTGACGTCTGATATGGTAGCGGCTGACTAGCGGGCGGTTGCTCGTTACTATCAACGGCTGTGGCCTTCATACGGCGGCTCGTATGCGGATTTCGTGCGAGTCGCCGTTTTCATTTGATCCTCAGTACAATTGACCCGGGTGTTTGCTGGGGCGTGCAAAGGGACGGATGATGATAACAGTCTTGGTGACCGACGAGCGCTTCGATGACCATTCCATGCCGGGACACCCCGAATGTGCCGAACGTTTGCAGGTGGTGCGTCGCCGGTTTTCGGAAGCAGGTGTTGCTGATAAGGCGATTCTGGTTGAACCACAACCGGCTGACATTGAGGCTATACGAGCCGTTCATGCGGCAGACTACCTGACGCGCCTGGAGGAAAGTTCACACTTCCATTCAATCCACATGCTGGGGCTGGATACCTATATAACGCCAGCGTCCTACCGGCTTGCTTGTCTGGCAGCCGGTGCTACCATCGAGGCTGCTGACCGTGTGATGACGGGCCGGGCCACGAACGCTGTGGCCGCGATTCGTCCACCCGGACACCACGCTACACCGACACAAGGGATGGGGTTTTGTCTGATAAACAATGTCGCGGTTGCGGCAAGGCACCTGCAACGGCGGCACGGGGTTGAGCGTATCGCGATCGTTGATATCGATGTCCACCACGGGAACGGCACGCAAGATGTGTTTTATGCTGACCCAACGGTGCTTTATATTTCGACCCACCAGGTGCCGCTCTATCCCGGTACCGGGGCAATGGTTGAAACCGGCGATGGACCAGGGGCAGGGTACACGATCAATATTCCCTTGCGTCCTGGTACCGGTGATCGGGGGTATGCCCAGGTGCTTGACGCGGTTATCTGGCCTGCGCTGGAGCGTTTTGAGCCGCAGATACTATTTGTCTCAACCGGTTTCGATGCTCATTGGCGTGATCCGCTGGCGAACATGGCACTCACACTGAAAGGCTATGATCGCCTGGTTAGAGGCCTGATGCGGATGGCAGAGCGGGTGTGTAACGGGCGCATTGTATTTGTGATGGAAGGTGGATACGACCTCGAAGTGCTGAGCTGTGGCTGGCTGAACATTGTTCGGGCTTTGTTGGGCGAACGTGAGATTGACGATCCGATTGGCCCGATGGGTGGTGTTGAGGCCGATGTAAGCGCGATTATAAATAGATTAATACATATTCATAAAATTGGTTAATACAGTACTTGGTAGCCTTGCACTTTTGGATCAGCCATAGCATAATGAGTTGAAAGGTTGGGTCAGGGCGATTTATCGCGAGAAATGAGTTGGCCATGGCGGACACAATAGCGCTGCGGGTATATCTGGACGAGCTAAATAGCCTGCTGGAGCGCGAAGCTCCATCGGAGGTTATCAGCCATTGTCGCTACATTCTCCAGTATTTTCCGCAGAATGTAGCGACGTATCGTGTGCTCGCTAAAGCATTATTGCAAAAAGGGCACAACGAAAATCTCGACGAGCACTTTGATGAGGCTGCAGAGGTTTTCCAACGTGTCTTGAGCGCCATGCCGAACGACCATGTGGCGCACCTGGGTTTGAGCGAGATTTATGACCGCGCAGAAGATTTTGACAAAGCGATCTGGCATCTGGAGCGTGCCTACGAGCAGTTGCCGGGGAATGCCGTCCTACAAGATGCTCTGCGAGAACTCTATGCGAAAAGGGACGGTGAGGAATATGTTCCTGTACGCATTCAACTGACCCGGGGGGCGTTGGCACGCCAGTATATCAATGGGCAATTGTACGATCAGGCCCTGGTCGAATTGCGAACAGCTTTGGAGCAGAATCCTGGGCGGTTCGATCTCGAAGTGTTGCTTGCCGAAGCGCTTTGGGAAGGTGGTCATCCAATTGAAGCCGGAGAAGTTGCCCTAAGCATTCTTAAGAAACTCCCGAATTGCGTGGCTGCAAACCGGATCATGGCGCAGCTCTGGCTTGCAAACGAACGGCCCACTGACGCAAAACCGTTTCTCGACAAGTTGGAGGCTCTTGATCCCTATGCTGCGGCCCAGGTGCTTGATCCACAGGCCACCGCCGTTGACGAGATCGTGCTTCAACGACTGGATTATCTCACTCAAGGGCAGGCGGAATTGACCGCGGAAACCCCTGGCTGGGTTCATGAACTGGGTGATCTTGGTGACGTCGGGAGTATGGATGATCTGTTTGGCGTTTCCTCCTCTGTCGAGGACGAACAGCACGCCCCTGTGCCGCCGGGTACAGACCATATTGATACAGAGGCGCTTTTCGGCTCACAGGATTTTCCATCGCAGATCGATGCGTGGTCGCCAGGTGATACGGAACCGCTTGGCCCAGATTGGTCTGGGGTGCAGCCAGCTTCTTTCCCCGAAACGGACACCTCTCTGCCGGACAAAGACGCTGCGCCCGATTGGTTCGCCGATTTTTCTTCCCCTGAAAGCAGCCCGTCTGATGCGGTTCCCTCAGCGATTGACGCTGACTGGCTGTTAGGTGATGACGAGGAAGTGGACGAGGGTGAGCCAGATTCGCCAATGCAGGATGCGGTAGGGCCGGAAAGCGATTTGCGGGCGGCAGTGGCGGCTGATTGGCTGTTTGAAGACGAGGGCGAGGCGACCGTCGAGGACGATCAATCTGCGGCAGTATCGCCGGTTGGCCAGGATGGTGTGATATCTGAACCGCCGGTTGTAGCGAGCATGCAAGACCAGGGGGGTGTGGACGCCGGTGTCGTGGAATCCGGACAGCCTGCAGATAGTAGCAGGGTAGTTAGTGACCATGATGAGGACACCGGTCGATTGCAGGAGAGCCTTGGTGATACAACAGAAGTCGGTTCTGCTCCCGCTGCGCCAGTTCCGTCATACGATGCCGACGAAGACCTGTTCAGCAGGCTTGACGACATGCCGCAGTTCGAGGAATTCGAAGCGGTTGGCGAAGGTGAT
>CAZSXY010000003.1:14339-36871 GCA_964611395.1 uncultured Anaerolineaceae bacterium
ATACTGTTCTTGACGAAACTCCAATCCAGGGCGCGCTACTTGGCGAGGCTGATCGTCAGGAACCGGGGTTGCCGGACGCGAGTACAGACCCACTATCCGAACTGGATCTTTCTGAAGTAGTTGACTGGTGGGAGGCGGGCGATAGTTCGGATGTGCCGCTGCCAGAGTGGCTTCCCGAGGCTGGCATTGAGGATGATTCGACTCTAGATGCGCTCTTGTCCGGCGAGGGGTCAGGTGAGGGTATAGAAGACTGGCTGGGCCAGCCTGGCGATCATGAGCCTTCGTCCGAAATCGAAGAGATTCTGCGCGATGAGAAAACAGAAGAAACTTCCCAACCCGATGAAGAAGCCGAAATCGCTTTGACAGAGGATGAGGCGGATTCCCTTGACCTGTGGTTAGAAGACGCTGACGTGGGCATGGACAGCGATTTATTGGCTGCACTATCGACCGTTGAAAGCCAGCAGGAGCAACTCGACTTAGGCGAGGATGTAGCACTCGAACCCGCCGCCGAAATCCCCGATTGGATTGCCGCTGCTGCGCCCACCGATCAAGACGCTGGTGGGGATTCGGATATCGTGAGCGAAGCCCTGGAGTCGTTCTCGCTAGAAGCAGAGTTACCACAATTTGCTGGCCCGGACCAGATGGCTGATGAAGATGTTCTCAGTGAGTGGGAGGCTCTCGAAAGTGCGCAGATCAGCGCTTCGGCGGAAGAGACTGTGGATGATGAAAGCGACAAGCGCGATAGCGGCGCAGCCGATGAGGATTGGTTACGCTCACTAGCTCTGAGCGGTGAGGAACAAGAATCGGAATCCCAACCTGTACAGGCTGAGCCGGTCAGCGCGGAAGACGATATTCAAGAAACGGTCGAGGAAGTGCTTCAGCGAGACGGCGACTCGGCGGATTGGTTAAGTGGCTTCGATGACCAGGACGTGGAGGAATCAATTCCTGGTCCGACACCCATACTAGCCGGTGCAGCCGTCGATGAAGGGGAGGTTGAGACTGATGGCAATGATGCCGAAAAACCTTCGGAGATGCTGGCAGAAGCTGCACGGACTGCGGAGTCGGTTGTCGACAAAGTGACTGAAGAATCCGATGATAGTGGCAGCCCCTCCTGGCTTGAGAACCTCACTCCGGCTGAAGAACTTGAAACTGGCCGCGACGAATCCGATGCGTTGCTGGTCGAGCCTTACGATCCGTTCGAAGGGGGGAGTCCTGACCAGGTTCCGAAGTATCAGTCGGCGAAGGATACTGGCATCCTGCAACCTGATGAAAGGCCAGCCTGGATGGCAGCGTTTACCGGTGAAGAAATGCCTGATGCTGACGAAGAAGTTGACACTGCGGCGGCAGGGATTGAAGGCGGAGAAGATACCCTGACTGAGTTGCCGCTAGTGACCGACGAGGATACGCTTTCCCCTCCGGATGATCAGGTCGTGGAAACAGTTCCCGATGTCAGCGAACAAGAGCTTGAGTCGCTTGCGCTTGACACTGATGAGATATCGCCAGACGGGGAAATGCCTGATTGGTTGCTCGCGATTGCGGATTCCGAGGCGGCGCAGCTTGGAGAACTCGAAGAACTCCTGGACATTGAGGAGCCGTCACCTGCTGACGAAACCGGGCAGCCGGAGTTTGTTGGGGAGGCTTGGTTACAGCAAGAGGCGGATGCAGTTGCCGAAGAACCTGCCGACGAAACAACGCAACCGGAGCCAGCAATGGAGTTGGACGAAGAGGGGGCATTCGAGTCAGCGGAGGTTGTTGACGAGTTCGCTTTGCCGGTACCACCGGCTCTTGAATTTGAGCCAGATGCTCCTAAAGAACTGGAACTGAGTGAACCCGAAAAGATCGCAGTGGAGGCTATATCCGAGGCTGCTTCTGCTACAGAAGATTCAGTGGATGAGGATGAAGATGCTGGGGCGGATGTTGAAGTCGAGGATGTGCCGTATGGCAGCGATAGGATGGCTGCTGTTCCTGAGGAAGAAGAAGTTGCGCAGGCCGAGGGATGGGCACATACTAAGGACGTCGAAACAGGTCTCGATGCGTCAGAGTCCGTACCGGTAGAACTTGGCGACGAACCTGTGCCGGAAGACTTCTCGTTCGGCGATTGGCCGCCGATCTGGTTACGCGAACCCAAAGAAGGGCAACCTGATGGTTTCATAGCACGCCGGTCTGGTGATGCGCCGGAACCCCCGGAATGGTTGCGCGATGTGTCTGAAGAAGAAGAGTAACTGGTTGCCCAGCTATTGCCTTTAGACCTGTGCACTCTTAGGAGGATAAGTCATGGTACCGCCCCCCGATACGCCGGGCGATGAATTCCCCGATTTCGAACGCATGACCCCTGAAGAGCAAATGGCCTGGCTGGAAAGTCTCGCGAAAAGACAGGGGGCAAGTGACGAGGAACTGATAACATCCGCCGATTTGGATATTCCTATCCCTGAGGACGTGGAAATTGACGAGCCGGGATATGTGCCATTTTCCGCTTCCAGTGCATTGGGTGAAGAGGGACCAAGACCAACGGCAGATGAGGACGAAGGGGAAGAGACCTCTTTCGAAGATGCCCCTGATCGTGATGTTGTTGAGTCGGATGAGGAGCAAGTCGCGGCTGATTTGCTGGAAACCCCTGAGGCTGTTTCCGAGTTGGACACCGGGGAATTTGTGCCCGATATGCCAGAAGCAATGCAGTGGTTTGACAGCCTGGCGGTGCATTCCGATGACGACGTGATTAGTTTTACGGACGATCAGGACGCCGGCGTGGTTGATTGGGCTGAGGATGTGCTCTCCGGAGCCGACGAGGTGGCACAGGCTGGGATATCTCCTGGTGATGATGAGGTTGCCGAACGCGAGGAAGCCTTTGAGGATCATGTGCCGGATGCCCAGGCAGATGCGGCGGATGAGGAAATGCAGGAGGCTCAGTTAGCCAGTGCTGTCGAGGCTTCTACCGGCGAAAGCGGCCAGGAGTCTGAGGAGGATCCGCTACAGGGGATGGATCCGATGATGTGGCTAGAGAGTTTGGCGAAGCGGCAAGGTGCTGCCGAAGAGGAACTGACAACGTCCGCCGATCTGGCGATCGAGGAATTGTCCGCCGATGAAGTGGTTGTCGATGAGCCTGGGTATGTTCCATTTGAAGGCAGTCGCAGTGCCCGCGAGCTTGCCGCCGACGGCGATGCCGCATTGGCATCGGAGGCGTCCCAAGCCGCAGTAATAGGAGATGAAGCGGATCAGCCAGATTACGTAGCAGAACCTGTGGACGCTGCTGAGACTTTAGATCATGAAGAATTAGAACAGGGCGAAACAACAGGTGTGGTTGCAGACTGGGTTGATTCCTCAGATGTTGCTGAAGAAGACGCGGATCTGGCCTGGTTGGAAGACCTGGCACAGGATCAGGTGGCAGAAGAAACAGATTTGACGGCATCCCTGGCACAAGAGACGGACGCCACAACAGAGAGCATCGCTGGTGATGCGGTTGAAGCGGACGAACGCGCGGCGACTGACGATTTTTCATTCGATGCGGCACCTCACGATTCGGCGGTTGTGGACGTTGAGGACAAAGCGCCTGATGCCAGTATAGATGCTGGTGACGAGGCTTTGCATTGGCTCGAGGACCTCGCGGCGGAGCCGGAAGCCGACCTTGCCGATTACCTGGCTGTCGATGATGATATATTGGAAGCGCCGATCGAGACGCTTCAATCGCGCCAGGAATCAGATGATAATCCCCTGGCAGGCATGACAGACGAGGAAATCGCCGAGGCCCAGATGCGTGGGGATTTGACAGGGGAGCAGGAATTGGCCTGGTTGAAACGGCAGGCAGCGAAGTTGGCGGAGGCTCGTGCAGAAGCCGCCGAGGACGTTGCCGGATCACCAACCGATCTCGCGCCTGCTGCACCTGCGGAAGAAATTCCGGGTTGGGTTGCGGAAATGCGTCCCGGTGATGACCTGTCCGACGAAGATGCTGAGGTGTTATTGGAATTTTCCGAGAGCGCGGAGTCCGAAGATATGCCTGGGTGGCTAGAGGAGATCGGGGGCGACGCGGGGGACGATGTGTCAGAGTTGTTGCTTGAGGCTGATGTTGAGACACTTTGGACCAACGGCGAAGAAGTGGTTGCGGCTGACATTGCTGCAGATGTGCCTACTTCAGAATTAGAAGCGTTCCTCGCCAGTGGACTGGTTCCCGACGAGCTTGATCCGTTGGCAGAAGCTCTTGATGAGGAATACGAGCGAAAGTTGTCTGGCGACGAGGCTGAGCCGGAGTGGTATGCCGAAGCGGTAGCCAGGGTTGCTACCGAGGAAGCGGAAGCACTGGACTTGCAAGAGGCCGTCGAAGTCGAAAGACCGGGCTGGGGGTCTCCTGACGTGTCGGAAGACCTTGCTGATGAAGGAGTGGCTGACTGGCTAAGACCTGCGGATGCTGACGAAGTGGAGTCGCTTCAGGAACTTGATGGACCAGCGGAACCAGACATTGTTGGTACGGATGTGTTGGCAGGGCAGCCGGGTGAAAAAGACGAAATTGCAGACGAAGCTCGCATAGAACCCGCCACTGCTGAAACAATCGAGGAATGCCGTCGCCGTCTTGAAGCGGATCCCAATGATTACCCGAGCCGGCTCACCCTGGCCCGCGCGCTGCGTGATGCTGACGACTGGGCGGCAAGCCTGGATGAATATGAAGCCCTGATCGATGCTGCGCAACTTTTGTCTGACGTATCCGGCGATTTGGACGGTCTTGTGGCTGCGCGTGATGACGATCCGCGTGTCTACCGGTTACTTGGAGATGCGTTCATGCGGCAAGGCCTATTGCAGGAGGCACTCGCCGCTTATCGAGATGCGCTCAACCGCCTCTAGCGTGCTCTGAGAAGGCGTTATTGATCATTGGCAATTAGGCGGGCTGCCGTTAAAATCAGCCCGCTTATTATGTTTGTGTCCAGTGAAACAGGAGGACTTGGTGGAACGCACACTAATCATCGTCAAACCCGACGCAGTCCAACGGGGCTTGGTAGGCGAGGTTATCGCTCGCTTTGAACGTCGAGGACTGCGTATTATCGGCATGAAGTTTATTCATATGGATCGTGAGTTGGCATCGGAGCATTACAAAATACACAAGGGCAAAGCCTTCTACGAACCACTGCTTGATTATATTACGTCCGGTCCTGTGGTGGTGATGGCGCTCGAAGGTAAAGATGCCATCCTGGCTGCTCGCAACACAATTGGGGAGACAAATCCGGCGGAAGCCAACGCAGGCTCAATTCGTGGGGACTTCGGGATGGAAATTGGCCGCAATCTGGTTCATGGGTCGGATTCCGTCGCCAATGGTGAGAAGGAAGTGTCGCTGTTTTTTGCGCCCGATGAATTGGTGCTGTGGGAACGTGACGTCGATCGGTGGGTCTTTGAGGGGTAAAGCCACCTGAGTTTAAGGCGAAACAAAGTGCGCGAGATCATAAGCAGGATCTCGCGCTTTGTTTTACGGTGCAGACTCTTGATTACTGGATGTGAACCATGACGGGTGCTTCACGCCACAACCCTTCCAAATCATAGTAAGCGCGTCTGTCTGGTAAGAACCCGTGTACTACGACATCCCCGTAATCAATGACAACCCAGCCATTTATTGCATTACCCTCAGCCCGCCACGGTCGAACGTTGTGAAGCTCTTTCACCTCGGTACTGATATGTTCGATGATTGCCTTCAGTTGGCGATCGGACGTGGCGCTGACAACTACAAAGAAGTCAGTAATTGGTGACACCTGGCGCATATCCATAAGAACAATGTTTTCACCCTTCTTGTCGGTGGCCAGGTTGACGATGACTCGTGCGAGTTCTAACGGTTCCAGGACTTTTCCTCCTTCAAACTTGCGAGCCGATGACAAGATTCTAGCACCCCTTTTGGGCTTGTGCCAGCCGCAAGCGATACTTGATACTGGCGAGGTGTTCAAGACTTTGACCGGAGTGACGCCCGTTTGAGAGTAGTATAAACCGCACCGGCAGGGTGTAATTCGCTGCGGTACAGGCTGATGTCCTGAACTGTCCAGCGTGTCGCGGCAACTTGTGGCTGGTTTCGGACCGCTGCCGAAATGCGTTGCAGTACGTGGCTGGGCACACCTCTCCTGATTCGGCCCAGTGTCAGATGTGGCCGGAATGGCCGCTTCTCCGCCGCAAAACCCAACGGTTCTGTTGTTGCCTCGACGGTCTGCTGGAGAGCGTTAAGCGCATCAATCTCGCCAATAATGCCGATCCAGATGACACGGGGCTGTTTGAGATTGGGGAAACAACCAAGCTGGTCCGTGGACAGTTCAAATTGCCCGATGCCTTCCACGGAGTCGGCTAACGCGAATTCGAGCGCGCTGCGTTGTTCCACCGGAACATCTCCGAGGAATTTCAAAGTGAGATGGGTATTCTCTGGCTTCACCCATCTGACGATGTTCGAAGGGATGTTCGCTTTCAGATCGCGCTGGACCTGCGCAAGCGTGTTTATTACCGATTCCGGAAGTTCTGTGGCAATGAACAGCCGCCAGGTGGATACCATTGCATACTCCTGTTTCATGAGTCGCCAGCCCGGTTGCTCGAAGTATAGCGTTATTCGTTCCTTTTTACAGGGTTCGTGCGCGCTTTCCCTCTGTAAAATTGTTGATGGTTATCATGTGTTGTACAATGAGCCCATCGCCTGATAGCAGTCAAGGTATGATTTCGTATGGGGCAGGATCAGATCCGGAAACTACTGCACCAGGGCATCGCTGCTGCGCGGAGTGGTCAGGCTGACGCGGCTCGCCCGGTCCTTCAGCAAGTTGTTCGACTGGACCCGGCTAATGAAATTGCCTGGATGTGGTTGAGTAGTGTGGCCGTCGATGATAATGAGCGTATCTTCTGCTTAAAGAAACTGCTTGAATTAAACCCGCAACACGAATTTGCAATCAAAGGTCTGCAGACATTGGGCGTGGAACCCAGGCCTCAGACCGATCTGCCCGGAAGTACGGTGATTCCCCGGTTGGACGATACCAAGTACACGCGTGTTATGCAAGCCACCGACGAGTTTCTTCTACGGTACAATCCCCAACCGGCGGATCGTCTTGGTATTCGGTGGGCACATAAGCGGCGTGGTCGTTACGGTGAGTCCGGTGCCCAGCGGTTGCGGCAACTCACCCTGGCTGCCGCGCTATTGGTGATCGTCATCGTGGTTAGTGCCGTTGGTTATGGTGTTTCGCAGACCGATCTCTTGAGTGGGGAAGGGCGAGGTGTTGCCCAGGTGAACACACGTGTTCCTACCCAAACGCCACGACCTACCCTGACCCCTACGCTGGGGGGCGCAACGCCAACAGATTTCCCGATCCCTATGGCTGTTCCGCCTACGAAGGTTCCATCAGGGCTGGTAAAAGGCGATCCCTTCGCGCTGGCTGTCCCAACCGAGATTTATCCCAGGATTAACACGAATGTTGCGCGGCTTGTTCAGGACGCTGTTGCATATTACAACATGGGCGATTACGCTACAGCAGCCGACATGTTGCAACAAGAACGGGAGCGTTCAGAGCCTCATTGCTACCCGATGCTTGTGTATTATGAAGCGCTCAGCATAGCCTCACAGGGCAAATTTCAAGATGCGCGGGAATTGCTGAATTGGGCGCAGAATTATGACCCGCCGCGCGGATATTCCACCTGTCGCGGGGAAACCATCATCCTTGAAGGGTTGGCCGAGGTGGCTTATCTTCAGAATCCCCGTTCTGGGCAGGCTTTGGAGTTGGCTGAGCAAGCGCTGGAAGATGACTCGCGTCTGGTTGCGGCAGTATTGACTAAAGCCAGAGTGGAA
This sequence comes from uncultured Anaerolineaceae bacterium, assembly GCA_964611395.1. Classification (GTDB taxonomy): domain Bacteria; phylum Chloroflexota; class Anaerolineae; order Aggregatilineales; family Aggregatilineaceae; genus CAZSXY01. The sequence goes on from CAZSXY010000003.1 coordinate 22,120, forward strand.
CTGGCCCAGGGCCAGATCACTGCTGCTCGTGGAACTATAGCCCAGGGATTGTTGTCAAACCCTGACGACTTGAACCTCTTGATCTTGGCGGCAGAGGTCGAGCTGGCTGACGAACAGGGCGGTAAGGCGCTGGAGTATTTGGGCCGGGTCCTTTACGTAGAACCCGCGCAGTTGGATGCTTTGAGACTTCAGGCACAGACTTATCTAATGCTGGCCGGGCAGTCGCCAAAGGGGAGCGACAGGCAATTGCAGTATTACGGTTTGGGCGTTATTAGCGCCCAGACAATGTTGCTGTATTACCCCGGCGATCCGTCTGGTTACCTGTATCTGGCACAGGCTCGCTTGGGCGAGGGCAATCTGGAAATGGCCGAAACGGCACTGACTCGAATCCTTGAAGCTGAGCAGGAATTGCCGAAAAGCTTCGAGGACGTAATTCGGCACGCTTATCAATTGCGCGGTGAGTTGCGGTACCAGCAGGGGCGGTATGAGGAGGCTGAAGGAGATCTGGTGCAGGTGGCTTTTACAGAAAATGGTAGTGTTAATGCTCCGATTGTGGAAAAGCTAGTACATATTGCCCTCCTCAACCGCGCATTTGCTGACGCAGAATCCTGGCTGGAGCAACTTGAAGCGTCTGATCCTGCCAACACAGCATATCGCCTGCTTCTGGCGCGAGTTCAGGTAGAAGATTGCACGTTCTTCCAGTATAAGCCCCGGTGCGATTATGACGAAGCGTTGGGAAGATTGTCTGATGATTTCATTGGGGGGCTGACCGATGAAACTGCAAGAGCATCGGCGTTATCGTATCGGGCCCAGGCTCAGTACTGGAATACGCTCCAGCAAGGTAGCGCCTCAAGCGGCGGGCAATCCAGGCTGGCGCTTCAATTAGCGTTGAATGATGTCACGCAAGCTTTGGCTATTCGCAGTTCCGCGGTCGATCATTATTATCGTGGGCTAATTCTGGAGGAGCTGCGGGAGCCGATCGCGGCGTTTGAGGAGTATCGGTGGATTTTGTATTGGAGTGAGTTATATCCCTATCCTTTCTACTCGGACGAGTTTGAGCGTCGCGCGATGGAAGTTAAAGAGCGGGCCGAAGCACTTATGGCCGCGCAAGCACTTCAGCAAGAGACATCTGGAGAGAGCGAACAGGAGACTCCCGCGACGGGCCCGGAAGCAGAACCCGGTACATCCCCCGATGGGCCACGGGTGGCTCCGATTGAAGCGGTTGAAATTCCCTGACGATGGTTTGTGGCGGAGAGGGAATGTGTCCGGAAGGCTGGGAAGTTCCTTAACACTGTTCCTAAGGGGTGAAAGTTAACTGCCGCTCCGGGTTTCACACGGGCGGCCAGGGGTGGTTGGGGCCTGCACCTGGACTGGGGAACCGTTTTTTAGCCAGCAAGTTTTCTATACGCCGGGCAAAAGCGTCCACTTCAACCTGTGAAAGATATCTGCACAAGACCTGATACAAACTGCTCCCAGGCTGACTAAGCAGCAGCCTATGCAATCGTTCAAGGTCGTCAAGCATTCCCCGCGGCACTTCCTGGCCTGCAAACTCCCAAATTACCGTTCGCAACTTGGGTGACGCATGAAACGTGAGACCATGATCGATTCCCCACAGCTTGCCGGAGGGATCAAGGAGAAGATGTCCGCCTTTCCTGTCGGCATTATTGACTATGAAATCGAACAGTACAAAGCGCTGAAGTTGAGAAACGAAGCGATTGCCTAGATTAAAGTAGTCCATTCGGGGATTGTGCTCTACAAAAAGCTGAACGGACCCCAAGCCTAAAGCCCCTGTGCGCAGGACAGTAGGCGGGACCAGATGCCATCCAATAGCTTTAGAAACTTCATAAGTCAGCAGTTCGCGGTAGCAAAGTGTGCCATCTGGAAAATCCCATAGGGGGCGTTCCCCTTTTTGTGGTTTATACACGGCCAGTGCTTGCAACTCTGTATCACTGACTGTGATGAGTTCGGCATAATTTGACCCCCACAGCCGCCGATCATGCGAATGGGCGATGTTGCCCTTCAGCAACAGGGTCTCAACGCGCTCAACATCGACTGAAACGACATGGTTGGATTCCTGCGCATGGTCAGGGGAATCGGGGGCTGGGGAGGGGAAGGAGTCGTTCATCAGGTCCAGTAGTATACTAAGTGGCCGTTGCTTTTGGGGTTGGCACGTCCCTGCCTGACGACTTCCCTGGTGTGCGCGCTCAACGCACGGAGTTGCTCTCGGGTAGCCCACATGCGCACGATCTGCGGATCATCTTCAATGGCATCACCTTCGGTCACAACTAATTCCTGAGCCACAAGCACAACCAGGTTCCTGGCAATGTCATAGCCCAACCCCATTTGGGCGACACGAAATAGCGGCTCAATCGGCTCGCGTAGTGACATATCCCAATGCGCCAGATTGATTTCTGACTCCGGTAAATCCGGGTGTTTGCTCTTCAGATCATCCAGCATTTCAATGATTGCATCCGCCAAAGCTTGCGCTTGCTGTTTCTCAATGATCAAGGTGACAACTTGGACTCCCTTGCCTGCCTGCACATAAAATACGCGGCGGCCCTTGGGTCCAACAGTTCCCACTGTTAGGAAATCGACAGGGTCTAGTTCGATCTCGCGGTTATGCATAATGATTGGACACCCTTTCTGCGGGCAGGCAGATCACACTGAGTTGATTGTAGGGGGATGTTTCAATGGTGACAAGTGCATCGGATAGTTTCACCGCTTCCAAAAGAGTAGTCTATGCTTACGTCTTTCGGCTTGATCGGCTTGTGGACGAATAGCCTTGAGGTGACTGGTGTCATTCAACAAGGTCACATATGGACGGTCGTTTCCAAGGAGGATAACCGAGAGTGATGCGGGTGATATTTCAAGCCGTTGAAACATATCGATATGCATACCCAGGTAGTGGGCAATGATCAGCTTGAGGACGTCACTATGCGATACGATCGCGATGCGTTCTTTTGGATGGCGTTGCGCTAGCTCCTCCAGGGATTCCACTGCACGCGCTTGGGCATGCCGGATGGCTTCTCCCCCTGGAAACTGCGCCCGGCTGGGGTAAATCTGAATGAGGGGCCACAAGCGTTCACGACGAAGCTTGCGGAGTTTAGCCCCTTGCCATTGCCCGTACCTGACTTCGCCAACAGCTTCAAGGACCTGCACTGAAAGTGTGGGATGGCGAGCGGCCAGGGTTGTGGCGGTTTCCATAGTGCGTTCCAGTGGACTTGAATAAATCGCTGAAAGAGGTGTCTCCGCCAGACGTGCGGCCAGGGCTTCGGCTTGAGCGTATCCATGGGAATTCAGGTGAACGCCGGGCGTCCATCCTGCCAGCCGTCCAGACCTGACCCAATCGTTTACTGCGTGTCGTATGAGATAGAACTCTGTCATGTAGTTTGAGCCATTTCGCGCATCTTTGTTCAGATGATAGCATAATGCTTCGCCTGATTCTAAACTCGTTTATCATTTTTTTATTGCAAACTCGCCCGACCTGAACTATGGTAGTATCAGGATTGGAGTCGGGCGGGGAATGAGTGACCCACATGAAAGCCTTAGACCTGTTGGCGCTTCAGGCATGGAGTGCCGTTTCAAATGAAGGGATACTGGTTTTTGACACAGTGGGCACAATCTGTCTCGCCAATGCGCGGATAAGAGAGCAACTTGGTGTCGATGCGATTCCTGAGACTGTTGAAGACCTCATAAGGAGGCTGGATACTTCTCTTCCCGCCTTGCAATCGGCTCTGACCTTGCCCTCTTCTGATGGTCCCCGATGGGGGCAAATCATGTCCCCCGCGACTACGGCCCGGCGGATGACCTGGCAGTGTATCTCGATTATTGAAGAGGGCGTTGTTTTGGGAGCCTGTACGATTTTTCGCAATGCCATGCCTGAGGGGCGGATGGATGTCGCCCAGCAGTCGTTTTTAAGCATGATCTCTCACGATTTGCGAACACCCCTGAGCACGATCCTGGGGTTTGCAGAATTGCTCTACAACAATGTGGGCACTTTATCCGGTGACGAACAGCTTGAATTTCTTGAGCACATCATAAAAAACGCCAATGATCTCAGTCGATATACCCAGATAGCTCTGGATGTCATGTATCTTGAAGCGGGCATGCAAAGCTTTGAAACGGAGCCGGTTTATCTTAAGGGATTTGTGCACCATTGGTTAAAAGACGCAGCACACAGGTACCCCATGCACCAGGTTGGATTTCAGAATGGGGCCGTTAACGATGAGCCGCTTGTGCGCGCCTCGCCAGCGGCTCTTCACCGCATCTTGCACATTCTGCTGGAGTTTGCTCTTGCGGAAACGCCGGACGATGCGTCTGTCAATATCCGACTGGGCTATAATGAGAAGCAAGCGCACGTTATCATCCAGCACAATGCTCCTGCCCTCAGTTCTGACGATGCCACTGCATTATTCTGCCTCATGCATCCTCGCGACTTAAGTGAAGAATCACGCCCGCCGTTGCATCGCATGCAGCTTTACGTGGCTTGTTTGCTGGCTGAGCGACAGCAAGGATTCCTTACCCTAAATCATCGCGACAACCAGATATATGAGCTGGACCTGGTTATGCCACTGGTCTAAGCGTGAAGCAGGTTATTCGGTTGCTGCCAAACGCAACCCGAATGCCCTTGACAGAGACCGATTCAGCCAGTAAGGTTGCGGTGCAGACTAATTCCTCAACGTACCCGCTACATCCAGGAGCGATAACTCATGGGGCGAATCGTGAATGTTGACAGTCCCTCTAAGATCCGGAACCAGCTCATGCGCACTTCGGCTGAGTTGCTGCGTCACCTCAGTCAGAAGGCAGAATTGGACGAGGATGCCAGGGACATGGCGTCTCAACTGGTATTCTGCCTTCGTGGCATCGAAGAAGGTATCGAAACATCTGCCATGGCATGGGAAAAACGCGATTATTGGGTTAAGGCTGAGCAACTTCGCCACCGATGGGCGTGGGCCGGACTGGCTGCGACACGCCTTGAGAACGTGATACGAGATGGCGCATGGAACCAACTTCCTGAAGTGCTCGCGGAGCTTTTTCCCTATTTTACCGACATCAAAATAAACCGTTTCACACGTGAGCCAAGTGAATGGGCCGGGGCGTACGAAACGCTGCTTCGGGAAATGTCGCACTAGGAAACTCGGCGGCGAACGTGGCATCGGTAGCTCACGCTGGTGTATTCTTGCGTGCGTGCCTCAATTACGGCGTGAGCTTACCGTTTGTTGCTCTTGTGCAGAGTGAATTGAGGTGAAACTTGTCCGCCGGAGATGTGTTCCTTTGGTTTGCAGCGATTGCTGTAGGGAGCGCGCTCGTTATTGGTGCTAATTTCGCCGATAGCCGCCCAAACTCTCGCGTTCGCACGTGGGTGCTTGGCGAGCTTTTCGTTTTGAATGTCGGAATCGTGGTGGTGTTCGGTATCCTCCCTGTGATCATGGCATACTCGTCCGCGTCGCAGGCTCCTGATGAGGGGGATGCGTGGCGGAGTTTGGCGTTCGCGCTGGTTGTAGGTGGCGTATCGTCGCTCATGCTTTATGAGGGTTTTCGGGTGAGAATTGCCGCGCTGTTCCCCCAACGCCGGGAAACTGACGATCGCAAGGCAAAAGGAGACCATGTTATCTATCCGGCGGATGACCTGATGCCTCGAGTAGGCGAAACGCCGCTCTTTCCGCAGATGCTGAATTACTATACCGAGGAATCTTCCCGTACTTTTTTCGAGGTGGAGCAGCCGGTGCTCTCCGTTTCTGTTCGCCGGGACAGGGAAACTGGCCAGGCTAAAACAGCCGTTCGCGGATTTGACCCTTCATCAACCGTTCATATGACTGCCGCCGTCTTGTGCATCTATTTCCTGGGTATTCAACTGATCAACTTCGTCCTGGGAGGCGGGCTGGAGGGAATTGCGGAAGCCTATGAAGAGGGCTTGACTGCGGGGGACCTATTGCTCAACGTGGTGCCTTTTGTACTCATTCCGGTGTTGGGGACGGGGTTAGGCACCCGGCGCAATTGGAAGCAAGTGCTGGAGCGTCTCGATGTGCGTTTGCCAACGATGCGGGAGTTTGCGCTTTCGCTCAGCATCGCCATTGGACTCCTGATATTCATTGCCATCGTGGCGGCGATATGGATGGCACTGGTTTCGGATGAAACCTATGAAGAACAGACACGGGCTTCTGAGGCCCTGGCCGAAAGTGTAACGTCTATTGGAATTGCTTTTCTGTTGGCGGTTACGGCGGCCGTAGGGGAAGAGATCGCCTATCGTGGAGCGTTACAACCAGTGTTTGGTTTGTGGCCAACAGCCATTGTCTTCACGCTCACCCACGCCCAGTACACCCTTACACCGGCCTGGCTGATGATTTTCGGCGTTGCTTTGACTTTCGGTTGGGTTCGCGATCGTTACGGAACTTCGACAGCAATCCTGGTTCATTTCTTTTATGATTTTATCCCCCTCTCGATAGCTGTAGCTGCCCCAAGCGAGTCGTTGTGGGCAATGCTTCCATTTTAATCAGAACAGCAAGGGCAGGGTTTGAAACGTGCAAGGCGAACTTATTCAAGATTTGATCCTCTCCAGTACGGCGTTAGGCCGTGCCATGCAGATTACAGTGATCTTGCCGCCGCAATACAATCCGGGTGGGGCCACCTATCCGGTGCTTTTCTTTCTCCATCCCTGGGGGTTGAGTCCGCAATACCTGACTAACAAGTTGAGGATTCACGAACATCTTTGGCAAGGGATCACCAACGGCATATTGCCTCCTATGGTGATCGCCATGCCTTCTGGCGAAAGAAGTTTTTTCTTGAATGCAGCAGACCCACCTGGTCATGACTGGCATTCTTATGTGGACAGCCAATCACGATTCTTTGACAATGCCCTCGACCAATATGGGCGTTATGGGGATTATTTGCTGCAAGAAGTTATCCCCTTTGTCGAAGCTAATTTTCATGTCCGCAAAGACCGGGATGGGCAAGCGATTGGGGGTATCTCAATGGGCGGCGCGGCTGCTGCGGTGCATGCCTTCCGCGACCCCAAGCGGTTCTGTGCAGTGGGCATACACAGTCCGGCGCTGTTTTCGTGGACGCCAGCGGGGGGAGGCCCTCCCTGGATTTTTGGTCTTGATCAGGCAAGTTTTGCCGAGCGTAATCCGGCGGACCTGGCCCGGCGGGTATCGCCCGCGACCCAACCCCGCATTTTTCTTGATACAGGTGACAGCGATCCAATGCGTCACGAGGTGCAGAAATTGCACGATGCGCTGACAAAAGCGGGTTTACGCCATGAGTTCGCTATCAATCAGGGCGGGCATAACAAGCTGTATTGGGAACCTCGCATGAAGCATTACCTAGCATTTTATGCCAGGGATTGGTGAGTTTCCCGGCAACAAAGCTATCTGGCAGGGTGGGGGAACTCAGTCTGCTTTACCAGGGACAATGTGATGGTCGCGACAGCGTGCTTCGTACACTTCCTCGGCTCCGACCATTATAATCGGGTCATCGTATTGCGCGGGTTGCCCATTAACAAGCCGCTGGGTACGGGTTGCTTCTTCACCGCAGATCATGCAGATGGCATGCAGCTTTTGAACGTCGTCGGCGCGGCACATAAGGTTAGGCATCGAACCGAATGGCTCTCCGCGAAAATCAGTGTCAAGCCCGGCCAGAATGACACGGATTCCCCGGTTGGCGAGGTTTTCCACGACTTGCTCTATGGCGGCGTCAAGAAACTGGGCTTCATCGATGGCAACTACGGTAGTGTCTGGTTCCAGGGAGTTTTCGATTTCGAGCGCTTCGGAAACGGGGAGAGCATCAAAGTCTTGCCCATCGTGTGATGTCACACGTTTGACCGAATATCGCAGGTCAATGGCAGGCTTAAATACCTGTACTTTTTGCTTGGCGATTGTAGCGCGGCGCACACGGCGTATCAATTCTTCGGTCTTGCCGCTGAACATGCTGCCACAGATGACCTCAACACGCCCGCTATGATGTTTCATCCCTTACCCCTCCCTGCATCGCTCTTGATACGACAAAAAGGGCAGGTTGCTGTATCCAGCCCTGCCCTTGATCGCTGAAGTGTTGGCCGAATTACTCAGCCTCGTATTCCGGAATTTCATAGCCCCGCGCGCGCAACAGCTTCTTGGTGTCGGCGAGAATCTTGCGTCCAATGCCTGAAATCGCCAGGATGGCCTTGTCCCCGCCTTCTTCCCAACGTGCAAGCAAGTCGCCTATGACCTCGATGCCGTTTTCGACAAAGATGTTGGCATAGCGCTTATCCAGTCCCAGGTCCATAATGGATACATCCGGGGACGTACGGTCTTGTGAGCGCGTCTCGGCTTGGGTAAGCAGCTTGTCGTGGACCAGGAGCCGCTTCATGAAGCGATCAACCTGTCCCTCGGTGTCCACAATGCGTTGCTCGCCGGTGTAGAAGGGGTGGCACGCAGAGCAGACATCTGTACGGATTTGCGGTACAGTCGCGCCCACTGTCCAGCTATTTCCGCAAGCGCAGGAGACAACTGCTTCGGGATACCACTTCGGATGAATGTCTTCACGCATGTCGTTTACTCTACCTTTCCGGCCACGGTTCCCTGAGCGGGGATGCGTGGCGGTTTGATCGTTCTGTGTGCTGACGCAATGCCAGGTGAAGTATGCCGCTTAGGCTTGTTGCGCCTCAGGCTGGGGCAATTCAGGATAGACACTGATACGTTTGCGCCCGCGTGCGTATGTTTCGAACACAACGTAGCCTTCTGTCTTGGCAAAAATGGTGTGGTCCCGCCCCATGCCGACGTTTTCGCCGGGATGGAACTGGGTGCCGCGTTGCCGCACAATGATGTTGCCCGGCACCACGTATTCGCCACCGAAACGCTTGACGCCCAGGCGCTTGCTCTTGCTATCACGCCCATTCCGACTGGAACCGCCACCCTTCTTGTGCGCCATGATTCAGTTCTCCTTATTCAGTCTGTTTACACACCGGTGATGCTGTCGATACGAAGCCGTGTGAAGTACTGACGATGGCCTCTTCTGCGGCGGTACCGCTCTTTCGGCTTGTACTTCCAGACAAAGATTTTGCGACCCCGTCCCTGCTTGACTACGGTGGCTTTGACGACCGCCCCATCTACTGTGGGTTGGCCAATCAGCGGCGTGCCGTTTTCGGGAGCCACCAGTAATACATCCGTCAGTTCGATTTCGGAGCCTTCTTCATAAGGAAGACGTTCAACGTCAATGATTTGCCCTGGTTCGGCGCGGTATTGGCGTCCACCAGTCCGAATGATCGCGTACATCAAGAATTCTCCAATCTTCACTTGCCGCCGCTGGTAGCGAATTTCCAGTGAAATGCCCCAGCGGGGAAAATTGGCATTGTCCGGTTACAATGATATCTGGGTGCCCCCAAACATCGGCGTGTTATTATAGCGGTGCGGTATTCCTGCGTCAATCCTGGTTTGCGGTTTGCGTGATCTTAGTCGTCGGGGGCTTTGGATGTATGCCGGTTGCTGGACAATGCAATGATCGTGAGGGGCGGGTAATGGAACCAATCTCTGTTGCAATAATCGCTGGTGGGAAAAGTTCGCGCATGGGTCGTGATAAGGCATTCGTCTTGCTCGATGACAAACCGATGATCGAGCATATTCTGTTCCGCGTCCGGAGCTTTAACTCGTCGCAGCTCATGATCATCACGAATAATCCTGAAGCATATACGTATCTCGAAGTGCCCTTACACGGGGATGTTCTCCCTGGTAAAGGGGCGTTGGGCGGGATTCTCACGGCACTGCACTACAGCCCCACCGATTATGTGCTCGCGATTGCTTGCGATATGCCGTTTGTGAACCCGGCGCTTCTGAAGATGCTGGCCGCTTGTCTGGAGGAAACGCCCGAACCGGTTGATGCGGTCGTGCCTTGTTTTGGTGGGAGACCCCAGGGGTTGCATGCAATCTATCGCCGGTCGTGCCTGGAACCCATTCGCGTGAACCTTGAAGCCGGTCAGTTAAAAGTCATCAGTTTCTACGACCAGGTTAACGTGCGTTTTGTAGAACCACAAGAGTTTCGTGAAATTGATCCGGAAGGAATGTCATTCAAGAACATTAATACGCCAGAAGAATTAAGGTCTTTTCAAAGGGATCAATTTGACACGGGGGCATGATGGCGTGAGTGACGCAGTAGGGCCTATGGCCCGTTTGGCGATCCGCAGTGCATCGCTTCGCCGAAGCCGTCGTGAGTTAATACATGATTTTGCGCGGGCGATACTGGATGGCTTCGGCCAGGTGCGTAACCTCGATCACTTCTTTTCCCGCAAGATCGGCAATCGTGCAGCTTAACTTGAGAATCCGGTGATAAGCACGAGCGGATAGCTGCATTTGACGTAAGGCTGAATTCAGTAATTGCTGTCCGGCGTCATCAGGGCGGCAAAAGGTTCGAATCTCTGTGGGTCCCATATCGGCGTTAGCGTGCAAGTTAGGTTCGTCCTTGAAGCGAAGTCTTTGGCGCTCACGGGCCGCTTCGATACGCTCACGTATTTGGGCGGAGGATTCACCCCGGCGATCATCTGTCAGCTTGTCATAATCAACGCGCGGAACATCAATGTGAATGTCGATACGGTCAAGCAGGGGGCCAGATAGACGTTGCTGGTAGCGCCTTACGGTGGCCATGGAGCACGTACACTCCCGGACTGAGTCTCCGTAATAACCACAGGGGCATGGATTCATGGCACCGACCAGCATGAAATTCGCGGGGAAGGAAAGAGAAACTTTTGCGCGGCTGATGGTCACGTGCTTGTCTTCAATGGGCTGGCGCAAGACCTCCAGGGTGTGCTGGCCGAATTCCGGTAATTCGTCCAGAAACAGAACGCCTCGATGCGCAAGCGAAACTTCGCCGGGTCGAGGCCATGAACCGCCACCTACAAGGCCTGCCTCGCTGATGGTGTGGTGCGGCGAGCGAAACGGGCGTACCCTGATCAAGGGTTTGTCGGGCGGGAGGAGATCGGCAACGGAGTAAATTCGGGTAACTTCAAGGGCTTCTTCGAGTGACATTGTGGGGAGGATGCCCGGTAAAGCACGGGCAAGCAGGGTTTTTCCAACGCCCGGAGACCCGACCATGAGTACGTTATGACTTCCTGCTGCGGCCACTTCTAATGCGCGCTTGACATGCTCCTGGCCTTTGACATCTGCAAAGTCAACCAATCCTTCGAGATCTGCCGGGATACTGGTATCAATCTCCTCACGGATAAGTGGCGGAATTGTCTGAAGATCATAAAGGTGCTCGACCAAATGCCCCAATGAAGGAACCGGAATAACCTCGATTTCCGGCACGAGTGCAGCCTGGGAGGCATCTTCCTGTGGAACGAAAACCCGTTCGAACCCTTCTTGCCAGGCGCGGTGGGTTATAGGCAGGATGCCGCTAACATGGCGGACGGTACCGTCAAGCGAGAGTTCACCAACAAACACGGCTCCCGCCAACTTGTGCAGGGGAACCTGATCAGTGGCCGCCAAGACGCCAATAGCTATAGGGAGATCATAGGCTGGGCCTTCTTTGCGTAGGTTCGCAGGAGCCAGGTTTACCGTATAGCGCTTGTTGGGGAATTGTAGCCCGCTGTTGCGTATGGCGGAGCGGACTCTTTCTCGACTCTCTTGCACCGCCGCGTCCGGTAAGCCAACGACCGTAAATGCTGGCATGGCATAGGGGTTGAAATCTACTTCGACTTGAACAATCTCACCATCTAGACCGACCACTGCGCAGGAATACGCGGTTGATAGCATAGACAAACCCACTCATGTTGAATCACGAGGCGCAACAATCGGTCCTGATCCTATATCAAGTTGCCAGAAGGGGAAAGCCGGAAGTCGCCGTGATTTGAAATGGTTGCTCTGTGCGTCAGGGTATGGTGTCTGCTGCCGTGCTTATAAGGTCTTGGGCCACGTAACGCGCACGAATTGGCAGGGTCTGGGCATATGCTTTGGGAGGCAACGCCCCCCAAAAATCCCTTGGCGAAGCGATCTTGAAACTGAATTCCTGCGCGTACTGTCGCAGCCAATCAAAGAAGATGTCATCGCCCAGCGTAGCGCGCAGTTCGCTAAGCATGATGGCGCCGGTCAGGTAGACGGTATTGATATAGGGTCGCGGGGCATCAAATGCAGTAGTAGGCATATCAACGGTTCCTGCCGGCTGGTGCGAATTAATCCGAAATTCCCACCACCACTCGATGTATTCCGGGTAATAAGTTTCAACAAAGAGAATCTCACAATACGTGGCTAACGCCTCATCAAGCCAGGGCGATTGTCCCTGGTCGTTCCCGACCTGAGCATACCACCACTGGTGCGCTACTTCATGGGCTGTGATCAGTGTGAGCCAGTCGTTTGGTATCCCTTGCCACGACCGAAACCAGGTGTTGCTTACGAATACAAGCCCGCTGAATTCCATGCCATCAGGGAAGTCCCCCTCTACCACCACCAGGCGCGGGTAATGATACGATCCGAATCGATGCTCAAAGGTGTCAAGAGCATTTGTGGCTATGTTGAGCGCATGTCTGGCGGCCCGCAACGAAGTCGTTGCGTCCTGATTAAGGTAAAACAGGTCTACTTGAATCCCGCTCCGGGTGGACGTGGTCAGGACGCCAAAACTGTCTGATAGGGAGAGCGCAAGCTCTCGCGCCCCACACAGGCCGAATTGCCAGGCATGCTCATCCAGGCGTCTCACATAGCCCGGCCCGGCAACTCGCAAGTTGTCCGGTGTGTGTTGCACGTCTAGTCGGACCGAGAAGTTTGCTGTGGGGAGCACGAACGGCTCGCCGACGGCAGATGGAGGGGGCGCTATCCAGCCTTGGGATGGGTCGTAATGGGCGATCACGGGCAACCAGTGTCCCAGGTTGATTTGTTGGTCGCTGTGTCCAAAATAGCCGAGTCGTCCGCGCCGATATCCCTTTGAAATGTTAGGAATGACAAGTGAAAACTCTAGTTCGAGCAAAATCTCGTCCATACTCTCAAGCGGGGCATGGAGCGGGATAGATAACTGAGAGATTTCTTTGGAAAAGTCGGTGACCTCGACTTTATCCAGGGTGATGCGCTCGATGGTTAGTTCGTCCGCTTCTGGATACATCGGCAGCGCGAAGACGATATTATCCAGCGGCTGATCGCCGGAGTTTGAGAAAAGAGCCTGCTGGGTTACGTGTAACGCTAACGTGTTCCAGTCCAGGGTTGCCTGTACGTCATACTGCGTGAGTTTTTTGTTCGGGCATTCAGTTACGCTCGCTGGCTGGCTCGTCGGCGCCGGTGTGGTGGTGGCAACTGGAACACGGGAAGGAGTCAACAGCATGGCCGAGGTGGGCGTTTTCCACTGCGGCAACGCGCTGCTTCGTGACCCAACAGAGGGTTCCGGGGCGCACGAGATGACTGAAAACAGGAATGCCGAACCAGCAAAAAACAAACAGGCTGCGCGAAACAGTTTCATTAGGACACCTCAGACGATATCATATCCTTGTCGTGTGGTTTCAGCTACACGTAGGTGCGCTGTTTTCCCTACGGTCTTCCTGCGCGATGTGAGGCGCATTATGGGTGATGCTCCATGCGCTGCGCTATAATTCGTTTTGTATGTACTTCCGAGCAAATTCGTGGAGAGTCTTGTGACTGAGCAGATCAAACCTAATAGCAGTGCGGGCAGTCAAACGGCAGTTGTGACGCGCCCCAGGCGACGCCCCGAATGGATCAAAGTGCGCGCGCCAAGTGGCGAAACCTACGAAATGGTTCGTGGCCTGATGCGTGGCAAACAACTCCATACCGTTTGTGAAGAAGCCATGTGTCCCAACATCGGTGAATGCTGGGGAAATGGTACGGCGACATTCTTGCTGTTAGGCGATACGTGCACCCGCTCGTGCCGTTTTTGCGATATTAAGACCGGTCGGCCTGGCCCGTTGGATTGGCAAGAGCCGAATCGGGTAGCCCAGTCTGTGAAGGCAATGGGGCTGCGGCACGTTGTGATAACCAGTGTGAATCGAGACGAACGCCCTGACGGTGGAGCGCCTATTTTTGCCATGGTCATTCGTCGCATTCGGCAGGTGCAACCTGGCTGCAGTATTGAGGTGCTGATTCCGGACTTCAAGGGAAATCGTGATGCGCTCAAGATTGTGATGGATGCACAGCCAGAGATATTGAACCATAATGTTGAGACGGTGCCCAGGTTGTTCCGCGCCGTGCAGCCTCAAGATCGTTATGAATGGGCTGAAGCCACCTTGCGTAACGCGAAAGAATTGGATCCGCTTGTCTTGACAAAGAGCGGGATCATGCTGGGGCTTGGCGAGACATTTGATGAGGTGGTCGAGGTCATGCAAGACCTGGCGAGCTGGGGAGTTGATATCCTGACAATTGGCCAGTATCTTCAGCCGAGTAAGAAGCATATGCCCATCGATCGCTACTACCATCCCGAGGAATTCGTAGAACTGAAGCGCATTGGTCTTGAGCTTGGTTTCAAGTGGGTGGAGTCGGGACCGCTCGTGCGCAGCAGTTATCGGGCTGAGCAGCAAGTTCGGCAACTTTCCAGGCTCAACCATATTCGGTTGCGCTAAAGGCGTGTTCGATAGCCTGATGAAGTGCGAAGCGCCGCAGATTAAGCGGCGTTTTTGCATCTGGCGGTGAGTTGAGGCTTATGCTTCGATGATCTTATCGTCGATGAGTTGCTGTTGGACTCGCTGCCCGCGTGGATCAAAGGCGAAGTATGGCGCGTGCAGTTGAAATTCCATGTCTAGCATGGCGCGCCCGGCTCGATTTTTCTCGATGGTGAAAACCACCCAATCACGGTA
>CAZSXY010000003.1:36971-38064 GCA_964611395.1 uncultured Anaerolineaceae bacterium
GCATGGCGCGCCCGGCTCGATTTTTCTCGATGGTGAAAACCACCCAATCACGGTATTGGCGGGCCTGGTAAGGGTTGAAAGCGACATGCTCCTTGGACAGGATGTGGTATTTATTATTCATGATGATTGCAATGTCGCACTCATAGTCCAGCGCCGAACTACCTCGTAGGTGGAAAAGATGCAAACGATTGGCTTTTAGCCCTTCCCGGTCAGCAGCGACAATGGCCCATACCGGAATCCCCAGCGCAAGGGCTATATCCTTAAGGCCCTCAACAACGATTGTGACTTTCTCGGCCTCATCGGTGGCACGCTCAGGATGAATCGCGACTTTTTGCAGGTAGTCTACAAAAACAGTTACGTTTCCACCCGTTGCATCACATAAGCGTGCTGTCATCTCTCTGATTGCACGCAATGTTGTTACGGCAGGACTTGCTTTTACTAAAATGAGCCGGTCAGCGTAGCGATTTATGCGGGCTAACGCCATAGCTGTCTTGGCATTTTCTCGCAGGATCGTTTGAAGCGAGCCACCACCATCGGCTCCCCCGCGCAGGGTGCTCTTGGCACGTTCGGCGATGATGATGTCATATAAGTCCTTAAGTCTAACGCCACCTTTGAGATCAATTTCGGGCGGGTTGATGCTTTCCAGGCAAAGCAGCCGGTTCATCAAGTGGGTTTCGGTGTGCTCATATGAGAGATAAAAGGCGAACTGGCCGCTGCGTATGGCAATGTTGCGGGCAATTTGCAAGGTGGCAATCGTCTTGCCGATCCCTTGCGCTCCGCCAAGCAAGATTAGCTCTGTCTTACGCAGGCCTCCACCGATCATGCCGTCAAGCGGATCGAAACCGGTTGAGAGTGGGACGTACTCGGTCAGATCACCACGCACCACCATATCGTTGGCTTCGCTCATGACTTGGGCCAACGTGCGAGGCATATGGGCGGTATTGCGATTACTACGTCCACGCGGTGCTCGGCCTGGGCGCATGGTGTCTGGGGGAGGTGGGGCTCCTCCAACCTCGTGGGGCGGGCTTTGTTGTGGTCGTACGTCAGAGGCTGGCTGGTCAGCCATGTCATCATGAAATCGTCTGGTTGACAT
>CAZSXY010000003.1:38164-73955 GCA_964611395.1 uncultured Anaerolineaceae bacterium
GTACGTCAGAGGCTGGCTGGTCAGCCATGTCATCATGAAATCGTCTGGTTGACATATCCCGCACTTCCACTGAGAAAAGGTCACATCGTGATTTTACTGGTTACCGCAAATCCGCGCAATAAAGGTTGGCGTTCAGGGTAATCGCATCAAAATGGTTTTGAACCCTTCTGACCCCTTGACAATCATACTGAAAGTATTAGCCAAGTGTGTTGATTGGTTCAGTAAGGGTCTGTAAGGGTCAAAAATCGGCTCATGCGATTACCCTGGGTTGGCGTTCGGGCGGTGCTGCATCATGTGCATAAGGCACTGGGAGAAGGGAAATATAACAGTGCCACGTCACCGGTATTCAGTGCATGAGGCTGTGATTATGCTATACTCCCTTACTATCACAGCAATTGCTTGCACGGCGGGGAGTCCGGTTTTCAATGATGGCGAAAAAAGCTGAAAGTATGCCCATAGCCAATTTCAGCGATCCGAAACTGTACATCAATCGCGAACTCAGCATGTTGGAGTTCAATTATCGGGTTTTGGAGGAGGCTCTTGATCAGGGCGTCCCTTTATTGGAACGTGTGAAGTTCCTGGCGATTTTTGCGAACAATCTGGATGAGTTCTTCATGATACGCGTTTCCGGTTTGCGCGAGCAAGTGGCTGCCGGAGTGACCGAAACACCCCCGGATGGGCTGACCCCCGCCCAACAGCTAGCGGCGATCCGGAAGCGATTGCTGCCGATGCTGGACAAGCAATACAAGTGTTTTCGTAACGATATTGTCCCAAAGTTGGAGCAACACCATATCTCCATCGTTAGTTACGATAGCTTGCCTGATGAAAAAAAGGATGCCTTGCAGCTATATTTTGAGAGCGAGATTTTTCCTGTTTTGACTCCGCTGGCCGTCGATCCTGGTCGGCCTTTTCCCCATATCTCCAATTTAAGCCTGAATCTGGCCGTATTGTTGCTAGATGCCAATCAGCAAAGACGTTTCGCGCGATTGAAGGTGCCGCAGGCGTTGCCGCGTGTTGTGCCTGTTCATGAGATCGCTCACCGCTATTCAGGGCATCGCGTTGGCAAACATAAACAGTTTGTTTTCTTAGAGGAGATCATTGCCGCGAATCTTGAAACTCTCTTTCCTGGAATGCAGATATTGGAATCGCATCCTTTCCGCGTAACGCGCAATGCTGACATGGAAATTGAGGAAGATGAGGCATCCGATCTGCTTGAGACGATTGAGGCAGGCGTCCGGCAGCGTCGATTTGGGCGGGTCGTCAGGCTTGAAGTCCAGCATGATATGCCCCAGTTCTTGCTGGAATTACTTAAAAGGTATCTGCGCGTCGAGCGATCCGAGATATACCAGCTTCCAAGCCCCCTGGGGATGAGTCAGTTGTTTGAGCTGGCCAGCATTGACGCGCCTCACTTGAAGGAACCGCCATATGTGCCGATGGTGCCGGGAGTGTTGAATCAATCGGATGACATCTTTTCGATTATTCGTGAACAGGATGTCATGCTCTACCATCCCTATGATTCCTTCCTGCCGGTGATCCAGTTCTTTCGACAGGCGGCGCATGATCCGCAGGTATTGGCAATCAAAACGACGCTTTACCGGGTAGGTAGCAATTCCCCCATAGTGAGCGCTTTGCTGGAAGCCCAAGAAAATGGCAAGCAGGTAGCCGTGCTGGTGGAGTTGAAAGCGCGGTTTGATGAGGAAAACAACATTGTTTGGGCCCGCAAACTTGAAGCTCAAGGCGTTCACGTGGTTTACGGCTTGCTAGGGCTAAAAACGCATTGCAAGGTTGCTTTGGTGGTGCGGCGCGAAG
Organism: uncultured Anaerolineaceae bacterium; assembly: GCA_964611395.1. Lineage (GTDB taxonomy): Bacteria > Chloroflexota > Anaerolineae > Aggregatilineales > Aggregatilineaceae > CAZSXY01. Next base: position 39,974 of record CAZSXY010000003.1, read on the forward strand.
AGGGAGGTTTGCGCCGCTATGTGCATTTGAGCACCGGCAACTACAACGCCACAACTGCTCGTATCTATACGGATATCGGTTTGCTGACCAGCCGTGTTGATCTTGGCGTTGATGCCAGTGAGTTGTTCAATCGCTTGACGGGGTATGCTCCCGCCGCGACGTATCGGAAGTTGCTTGTTGCACCGGAATATTTGCGCGAGCGGTTTGACCAACTCATTTGCCGGGAAATTGAACATGCCCGTGCCGGTCGTGAAGCGCGATTGATTTTCAAGATGAACGCGCTTGTCGATGCGAAGCTGATACGACGTCTTTATGAGGCTTCGATAGCTGGCGTCCAGGTTGATCTCCTGGTACGCGGGGTTTGCTGTCTCAGGCCGGGCTTGAAAGGGATTAGCGAAAAAATCCGGGTCACCAGCGTGGTCGGGCGCTTCCTGGAACACCCCCGCATCTATTACTTTGCCAACGGGGGGCAGGCCGAAGTTTACATGGGAAGTGCCGATTTGATGCCTCGAAACCTGGATCGCCGGGTCGAGACGATTTTCCCGGTTGAAGATGAGCGGCTAAAGCATCGCCTGTTGAATGAAATCCTGGCCACTTCTATGACGGACAACGTCAAAGCGCGACAGCTTCAAGCGGATGGCACCTGGGTGCGCTTACATCCGCGTGACGGAGAGCGTCCACTTGACAGTCAAGTGTGGTTTATGGAACACGTCCGTTCAGGTTACTCCGACTCGGTATAGAGCCACAATCTTTGACCATTGGTGACCATTTCGATAGTGCCGTTCCGGTCTGTTCTGAAAAGCGGTACGTCTCCGAGTACCGCAAGCCGTTCCTGAGTCTCTTGATGTGGCAGGTTAGACCGATTCCCGGCGGCAACCATAGCGACGGCAACTTGTGGATCAGCTTTTCGCAGGAAATCGGGCGAGTTCACTTTCTTGTGCCCGTGTGACGGTAACACTAACACCGTGCTCTTGAAGTACCATCGACTTTTAACCAGGGCTTGTTCGGCTTGAGGCGAGAGTTCGGGCATGATCAGGAATGAAGTATCTCCGTAGGTGACTCGTACGACAAGAGCCGCATCGTCAAAATCATCGTCTGCTGGTATGGGGGCGGTGGGTGAGAGCACCATGATCTGTACCCCGTCGGACGTCACGATCGTGTGCCCTGCGGTGACAGACATCAGGTTTAGAGATTGTTCGGCGGCCTGTCTGGTTAATTCCCGGAAGCTGTCGTGTGCGGCTGTTTGTCCGTTGGTGAGAATCTGCGTCGTGTCATAATGGGCAAGAAGATCCGGTAATGCTCCCAGAGCAGATGGCTTGGGCTGCGAAACGATCACCATGTCCAGGGTTCGATCCCAAAACGGGAGTGCGTCCCCAATCGCACGCCGGAGTTGAGATGGGTTTGGCCCGCCGTCAATGAGGATGTGCGCTCCCTGAGGAGTTTGCAGAAGGACGGCATTTCCCTGCCCAACATCCAGAAACCAAACATGAAGCATGTTGTCCGGTTGGTGAAGCGCCATATACCATGTCAGAACACATAATGCTAAAAGCACCAGCAGAACAGCCCCTGTGGGGACACGGCGCTTTATCGCTAGCAGCACGGCTTTCCGGTCATCCGGGTGCATGATTCGCACCCATGCCAGCACGAACAATGTGCAGTAGAACAGCCATACCGACGACTCGGTCAGGCTGAAATCTGAAGAAGCCCAGTCAAAGCCAGCCAGCGCTCGGATGACCTCGATGGTATATGTGAGTGGTAGCCACACAAGCATGGCGATCAATTGCCCCAGGGGTAACCAGGCCGCGCCCGCCAGGGTCGCAATCCACCCTAAGATCATGATGTAACTCTGAACTGGCACAACCAAAATGTTTGCCACGAAAGAGATGAGTGAAAACCGCCCAAAATAATAGACGACGAGCGGCGTTGTCGTGATCTGAGCGGCGAGGCCAACCACCAGGGGTTCCGATAACCATTGGGTGATCTGGCGTGCGGTTTTTTGTGAGAAAGACCAGGAAAGCACCTTTACGAAAAGTTGTGTCATGTCGTCCGCCAACAGGATTAACCCCGCGGTGGCAGCCACGCTCAGTTGAAAGCTCACATCCCAAAGAATGCGTGGTTCCCACGCAGTCATTACCCAGATGGAGAACGCCAACGAGGTCAGGCCATGCGCTTTTCGCCCCGTTTGTGAAGCAATCAACGCCAGACTTCCCATTAGGGCAGCCCTGACCACAGCGGGGTCTGCTCCTGCCAGCACGGTGTAGAGTCCGATGCCCAGTAGCGTGGCCCATCGCCCATAACGCTTTCCAACCACAGGCGACAGCGCATTGAGCAAGACTTTGATGATTATGATGATGTTTGCGCCGGAGATGGCAATGATATGGGCCGTACCGGTGTCATTGAATGCCGTTCTGAGGTCTTGTGGAATGGCGTTTTCGACGCCCAACAGAATCCCCGTGAGAAGCGGAGCCTGCGGGCTTGGGAGTAGGCGTTCAATCGTTTCCTGGAACCGGGTTCGAATGTCAAACAGGTTATAAAGTAGCGACGATGATGGGGCGTGTCCGGTTACCGTTACCTGCGCATTGGGCATGTATGCGTAGATATCACGGCGTGCAAGATAGTCACGGTATGAGAACGTGTCGTATTCAGGCGGGGTTAATAATTGCCCGCTGGCGACGACCTGGTCGCCATACCGGTAATCGCCATAGCGTGGTGCCTGGGCCAATATTCGCCCCTGGAGCGTTTGGGGAACAGACTCGGAAAGATATTTGGTGGCCTCGATCTGCAGATTTACATGGTGTTCGCGGATATCTGGCACAGCGGTGATTCTGCCTTCCAGGGTGATGTAACCAGATTCCGTCAAATGGGACACGTGATTAGATGGTAACGGCTGGTTGATCTTTCCAATGCGGGCTATTCCGAGCGAACAGAAAGCCAGAAGCAGGAGCGCGATCCGGAGGGCTTTTCGCGAGCGAAGAAAAAAGGCGGCGATCAGGTTAAAGCCTGAGAACAACAACCAATAACCAACAGGGGCTGTCGTTTGTGAAGCCAGGACAATGCCCACAACCCAGGCAAAGACCAGGTAAAGCAGTGTCATCGGTGCCTCACTGCAGTGTACTGGACATGATTATCAGTTATATAAAGAATGTAAGGTGGGGGCAAGCTCCGCGGACTGTAAGTTGTATTCCTGCTACCGGGCAAGAGACAAGATCAGGTGCGAGTTGCATCCCAATTCAGGATGATCTGATATGCCGCTTCAATGGCCTCGTCTAATGAGAGTTCGGTTGTGTCCAGATATACGGCGTCGGGCGCTTTCAGGAGTGGAGCCACGTCTCGATTGCTATCGATTTCATCCCGCTGGCGTAGTCCCTCACTGATGTGTAACAAGCTAGCCTCTTCGCCCTTCTGAATACGCTGCCTGTAGCGTCTTTCGGCGCGTCTTTCGAGGCTGGCGTCTATGTAGATTTTAAGGTCAGCATCGGGCAGGACAACGGTGCCGATATCCCGTCCAGCCATGATGACTCGCCCACGTGCTGCCAAAGCGCGTTGCGCGTCAAGGATGGCCTCTCGAACACCCGGGTTTGCGGCTACGACCGAAACATAGGCGTCTACCTGAGGAGACGAGATGGCCCATGTCACATCCTCGCCGTTTACGAGGAGCGTATACTGTCTCCCATCGTCCTGGAGATCACCGGACATGTCAAACTGTACCTGCCGGGCCAGCGTCTCAACCTGTCCGGAAGCATGGGGGTCTATTTTCTTGCGGAGCGCCAATAGCGTTATTGCGCGGTAGAATGCCCCCGTGTCTACGAAAAGATAACCCAACCGCTGAGCAAGGGCGAACGAAATGCTGCTTTTTCCTGAACCGGCGGGACCATCGATCGCTATTGTGCTAGGTAGAGCCAATGGTATATCATCTCCCCGTTCGCAAGATGGGCGCAACAGGATTACTATACCTCAACAAGTGCTCATCGTGAACCCTCGGTCAGTATAAGCCGTTAAGCAGATCGCTGCCGATTGCGGGGGCGAAGGCATCTTGGGTAGAATGCAGATATGAAAACCACAGGGCGTAGAAGCCAATTTGTTGTCCGCGAACTTAGGGCGCGTGACGAATTGGGTGACTGCTTGAAGCTCGATCATTCTTATGAAACTGATCGGGTTTGGCAAGTTGATATGCGTGAGGAGGCAGGATCAGTCACGGTGCGTTTTCGATCGGTGCGCTTGCCTCGTGAGATGTACGTGGAATATCCTCGTGCACTCCAATTGCTTGAGCAATCCTGGCAGGAGCGAGACTGTTTTCTGGTAGCGGCCAGTGAAAATGTGTTGCTGGGGTATATCAATTTGCGGATCAGGTCAAACGGGGAAGGGGGCTGGATTCACGACTTGGTGGTTGATAGACCATTCCGACGCCGCAGAATAGCCAGTGCCCTGCTGGAGCAAGCAAGCCACTGGGCTAGCTTGCAGGGAATTCCTCGTGTCACACTGGAATTGCAGACTAAGAATTATCCAGGCATTCAATTTGCCTTAGCACATGGATTCAGTTTTTGCGGGTACAACGATCATTACTATCTGAACCGCGATATTGCGGTTTTCTTCAGTAAGAATCTGCGATAGGGCGCTCGGTCTATATGCAGACGCTAATCAACTCGGACGAGTTTCTTTCGTTACTCGAACTGATAAACGAAACGTTGACAGCTACGATCGTGATTGTAGCTGTGTCGATACTTCTCTATAACCTTTCGCGAGACACACATGACCAGGTCACACAATCGTCGAGTCTGGTTCTCTCCTGTGTCATCGTCGTGTATCTGGCTGATGTTTTTGTGACATTGGAACCGGGGGATGATTATCTGCCCGTGTGGCTGCGGGCGCAGTGGCTTGGCATTGCGTATGTGCCGGCTGCGCTGCTCCACCTTTCAGACGCATTACTTGCCACCACGGGGCGGCCTTCACGCGGGCGCAGGCGGGCGGCTGTGCGCCTTTCGTACGCCGTTGGCACGGTATTTATGGTTCTGGCACTTGGAACCGATTGGGTAGTTCGAGAGCCTGTGTCCAGGGGTATTCCACAGATGCAGGCCGGGCCAGCGTTTCCCCTCTATGTTGTGTTCTTGTTGGTGTTGGCCACATTTTCAATGGCTAATGTCGTGCGTGCGCGCCGGCGATGCCTGACGCGGTATACGCAACGTAGAATGGCGTACTTGTTGTCGGTGTTTCTGGCACCCGCCTGGGGGATTTTTCCCTATTCTCTCCTGTGGAAATTGACCGATGAGAGAAATGCCTTACTCCTGATCGTCCTCAATGCAGCCAACCTCATCGTCATGCTGATGCTGGTGTTCATGGCTTACCCACTCTCATTTTTTGGGTCGGAGCGACCAGACCGGGTAGTGAAGTCCCAATTGCTTGAGTTTATGCTTCGCGGCCCCTTTACCGGCACAGCCGTTTTGGCGGTCATTCTCTTTGTGCCCCGCGCTTCGAACGTATTGGGGTTGGATGGCAATGCGTTAATGCCGTTTGCGGCTGTTGCAACCCTGCTGTTTCTCCAATGGTCGATTACCCTGGTTTTGCCAGTTCTCCAACGATGGCTGATTTATACACATGACCAACACCGTGCTCAATGGATACAACAGCTCAGCGATCGCTTGCTCACACAATCTGATGCTTCACAACTACTCGAGTCCATTTTGGCGGCGATATGCGATAACCTACGGGTTCCGACCGCTTTTGTCGCGGTTGTGGATGCTCACGGGGCCAAGCTGGCTCAAGTTGTTGGCGCACTGGCTCCATCCCCTGAAGCGTTGAGTTCTCCGGAAATCACGTTGATTGCTAACGGCGACGCTTTGCCTGGGGAGGGGAAAACTGTGACGCAGCCTCGGTCAGGCGAAATGTATTTATGGCGTTCGTACTGGCTTGTCCCGTTGCGCTATTCGCATGTCCCCCATAATGGTGTGCGTCCACCTATCTTGGGGATTCTGGGAGTATGGGCACGTGCTCCGAAGCCAGACTTCGACGAAGACGAAGAAAAGCTGTTTACTGCGCTGACGCGGCAGGCTGCGCGGGTTCTAGAAGGCGTTCAGCACCAGTCCGAAGTGTTCTTGATTCTAGAAGGCCTAGTGTCCCAGATGGATATGGTGCAGCGGTTCCGGGGAACATCTCGTTACGGTCGCGTCATTCAGACTCCTGAAGCGTCAAGCCAGATCATCACAAACTCTGACTTTCCGAATTTGGTCAAGGACGCTCTACGCGATTATTGGGGTGGGCCGCGCCTTACGGAGAGTGAGTTGTTGAAGTTAAATGTAGTTTGGCGTGAAATGGAAGAGAACGAAGACCTCAACCCCGTTCGAGCGCTCCGGGCAATTCTTGCCAGGGCTATTGAGAATCTCCGCCCAGAAGGTGAACGGAGCATGACTACGTCGGAGTGGATTCTGTACAATATTTTGGAGATGCGCTTCTTGCAGGGACGCAAAGTAAGGGATGTTGCGCTAAGGTTGGCGATGAGCGAGTCGGACTTGTATCGAAAGCAGCGCATTGCAATCGAAGAGGTCGCAAAACAGATTGAAGAGATGGAGCGGCACGCACTGGCCCAACAGCAGTCTTCGAATGGGGCAGAATCTCAACCGGACGAGTAAAAGCAAATGGTGGTGTAATAAGGTTTTTGCGAACTTTGTTTGACAATGAATCGTGGCGTTTCTATAATGACCGCGCCGATGAGTATCTAAGCAATGTAATGTGACACCGAGAATTGATAAAATACACTATTGTGTGAGGTTGAGGAAGGTGTAGCGATGGGATCAGAGGTTCGGCATTTTGGTTCTTCTCCACCGCTTCCGCCGGATGAGAGCTATTGGGCGGCTTTATTGCAGGAAGGGGAGAGTTCGACCGACGAGGGGGGGCCTCAAGCGGACGATGAATGGCTAGACGCGCAAGATTACCCATTGAGACCCCAGCACGCAAACCCCGATTCAGAAACGGAAGATGTGGAAACTGAATGGGAACATATTCGTAAAATCTTTGATTCGGATAGCACCATTGAGCTAGATGTTATCGGGTACAATCGGGGGGGGCTGCTGGTGGGCTGGAACAACCTTCGCGGTTTTGTCCCCGCCAGCCAACTGATCGGCCCTTCTGTTTCAGGGAACGATAACCGTCATGACGTGCTCGCAAAATACGTTGGCCACACCATCAAATTACGTGTAATTGAACTGGATCACGCTCAAAACCGCTTGATCCTTTCCGAGCGTGCCGCGCAGGTCCAACCAGGAACGCGTGCTGCTGTCCTCAACAATATACAGCCGGGTGATGTGTGCCGTGGGCTGGTCACGAACCTGTGCGATTTCGGCGTTTTTGTGGATCTTGGGGGCATCGAGGGGTTAATCCATATCAGTGAATTGAGTTGGGGCCGTGTGGGACATCCTCGCGACATCTTGAACCGGGGCGAAACTATTGAGGTTTATGTGATGAGCGTCGACCCGGCGCAAGAACGCGTAGCGCTTAGTCTTAAACGTCTGCGGCCTGACCCCTGGCAAACTGTGGAAGACCACTATCGTGTCGGGCAGGTCGTGGAGGGGCAGGTTACAAACGTTGTTGACTTTGGCGCATTTGTGTGCATCGAGGATGGGTTAGAAGGCCTCATTCACGTCTCAGAACTTGCTGAAGGCCATTTTTTGCATCCGCGCAACGTAGTGAATGAAGGTGACGTGGTCAAAGCCCGCATATTGAATATCGACGGGCGTGCTCGCCGCTTGGGATTGAGTCTCCGGCGCTGATGAACCAAGCATCTTGTGCAAACGAGGCGTCATGCTGCCGTGCGTGGCCTGTACTGAAGGCAGATTGGCTTGACCCACAACGCCCAAGCCGGTTTCGAATTAGCAGGGCTGGTTCTCGCAGTTGAGGCTTCCAGCCCTGTTTCTCTTATACGTCGATAGTTGCTTTCGCCATTGAACGTATCACCGCGACCATGCCCATCACAACCCTTGCCCCTTACCCATAGAGATATCTCTGCCGAATATCTTGAGTACGATGTCTGTCGATAGAGTCGCAATCTGTTCTGCAGGTGAGCCTGAAAGTGTGGCTTCCAGGATCGCCGCCAAACTGTTTTTGACAATGGGATCGCGATCCAGATGATCGACGAAAAGAGAGTCGGCGTAGTCAAGGACAAGGACGCAAGTGATCGGCGAAAACTGATCCACTTCAGCCGCCCTCCGCCCATGATTTTGGCTTTGTGGTGCCCGAATAGCTGGAAAACCCAAAAAGCATATGTTGCCCACCAGTTGTTCTTGTCGCCGTAGAAGATCAGGGTTGTGTCTGGTGTTGCCCCGATGCGTGACATAAGCGCTTGAAATACATTGCGATCTAGATAGTCGCGGCGCAAAGAATCGTTGAGATCGGCTGTTCAGTCAACTTCAACAGCTCCAGGAATGTGCCCCGCTGTGTATAAGAGCGGATCTTCATTTGACTCGATGATTCGAATAGTGGGGTCGTCAAGATGATCGGAGACCCAAGCCGTTGATACAAGAACATCGGGTTGCGCGTAACCGCGTGATAAAATGCTGCTCATGGTCTCAAAGCTCCTTAGTTGCCTCTGCCTGGGGCTATCACCCTCGCAGGCCGTCAATTCGTTTGTAGAAGTTCACATTGAATATTATGGAAAATTATAATAAAAATTACCGCTACAGCGTTGTGCTTTTGCTGGCTGGGCATCTGTACAAGCCTTGCTAAGTTGATGGGGCAAGGGTATAGTTCGCAGGAGTGATCCGCTCGATTTTCATAGCGAGGTGGAAGCTTGGATGCAACAAAGAACCGCACGTCGGTAGATTGTCCGTGGCCATTCCTGCTGGGCGCGGTCGCGTATTACTTTTTTATCCGGCCACAGTTACAGCGGTGGGGCACAAAACTTGGAGAATCACAACGCCGGTTGCCTGGTGATGACCTCATTCCATTGCCGAATTTTGCGGCAACCACCGCGATCAATATTGACGCCCCGCCCGAAGCTGTGTGGCCGTGGATTGCCCAGATGGGGCGTGAGCTGACGGGCTATTATGGCCTGGACTTGCTTACGAACCATGGGATTCCAAGTGTAACTTTCTTGAGGAAGGATTTGGATCCACCCGCCATTGACATGGCGATGGACGGGGGCTTTCATATTATCGCGCTTGAGCCGAATCATATCTTTTTGTTTGGCGACTTTGATCGAAAGAACCCCCTGGGCATAACCCAGGATGTCACTTACCTGTATCTTTTGCAACGGCGTCGGGATGGAAGCACGCGATTACTGGTGCGGCGTCGCGCGTATGTTTACGGTTTGGGAGCCACGGCATTCAATTTCGTACAGGAAATCGTGCATTTTGTGTTCGCCGTGCAGCAATTGAATCGACTCAAGATGCTGAGCCAACGACAGGATTACCTTGCCCAATAGCATGTGATGCTGTCGCAACTCCCGAACAGCAGATTCGTACTATCCTATAGTTCGAAAGGGCGTCATTTTTCGGAGGGTGAGCCATGAATCCCCAGAAAAGATTGTATCGTTCCACGAAGGACCGTATGTTTGCCGGGGTATGTGGGGGAATTGGCGAATACCTGGATGTTGATCCGACGCTGGTGCGGCTTGTGTTTGTCGCTCTTACGTTCTTGAGCAGTGGATCGGGAATCGTTATCTATATCATTTTGATGTTGATTGTCCCGGAACAGCCTTTTGAGAAACCAAAGAATCGCGATTGGAATGCAGACCGCGATAGCGTGGACGATACGGAGCATACTGGTGAGTAATCAGCAAGCCCCAAAAGCACACCCGACGAATAGGTGTACCTTTGAGGGGCTGCGGCCCCTCTTTTTCGTGAAGTGGGCAAGAAACCGGGTGGGCCTTTCCGCGCGCAGTGACATTAGGGCTTGATCTTCCGCAGGGACGATCATAATCAAGAATGGTGACGAGTCGAGGTGCTGAGTGACGCTGCCCGTTCTTGAATCTTGCGCAGGTACTCTCCATGCAGCGGGTAGCGCCCAAGGAGCCAAATCCCCAAAAGGAGCGCCACAAGGGGCAGAACTGCCGCAAAAACACGGATGACAATCGCTACCTCGGCTGGTTGGGCTAAAGCGGGCAGGTCCGAATCATAGCCGGACAAGGTGAGGCCCTCGCCAAGTATCAAGCCAGCGACTGCGGGAGGGAATCTGAACACAAAGCCAAGAATGCCCCGGTACATCCCCTCTCTGCGCAAGCCGGTTTTCACAAAATCCTCATCGATGACTTCGGCAAAAAGCATGTCCGGACCGAGAATAACGCCGCCGATTGATATACCGAGGAATCCCATCACCAGGCCTGTCGAAGTGGCATCGCTTGTAAAAAGAAGGGGGACAGCGAACACAGAAGCGATGGCCATAGACAGCATCATGGAGGCGCGCGTCCCCAGGTGGCGGACTGCTGCTTGCCACAGAATCACCGACGCGCCTGATGTGACGAAAAGGGCTAGCAGCATGCGCGTTAACTGTGCTTCGGTGATATGCAAGACGTAGTCCGCGTAGAAGGGCATTACCGTAACGATCATGGCCATGATGAAACGGGTCATGAAATTGATACAAATCACAATGAAGAATGTTCGATTATTCAGAACCACTCGAATTTGCTCAGCCCATGAGAGATTATTCGACTGGCTAGGGGCAGGGTTTTCGCGAATCCCAATCAGTGAGAGAAAGTACATCAAGGCTGCCACTGTTCCCCACAGGCCAGCGAGAGCGCCCCATCCCCAGTTGCCGTAGATGGTTGGCGTCACGGCTACCGCCAGCCCGTTCCCAATGACGAATCCAATAAGCTGGCGCGTGCTTGCCCCGGTGGCCCGGTTACCGGTTTCCTGGTACATCTCCGGAAATAGCGCGTCCTGGTTCAGTGTGACGATGGACTGTAACAAGTCATACAGGCTGATGATGGCCAGGAAGTAAACGAGAAGCGCCTCAGGGTTGTGCCTATCAAATGGGGGAAGCCAGATTAGCGCAAAAGCTACGGCTGTCGGGATGGCTAAAAGTCCAATAAAAAAACGCCTCCGCCCCCACCTTGTGCGTGTGCGGTCGGAAAGCCAACCGGCCACCGGATCGTTGACTGCGTTCCAGAAGCCAAATGCAAACCACCCGCGCCCGACCCAGTTCGGGGCTAATCCTTTTATGTCGGTGTAAAAATACTGGATATAGGTGTTGAACGTTGTGTAGGTGAGTAGCCCTGCGGCATTTCCGAGGGCATATAGAACTGTGCGCCAAAACGGAACGATTTCTAAGGAAGTGGATTGATGGTCAACGTTATGGTCAGCAGGGTTTTCCATGCAAGGAAGTCCTAGGCAATGATGACACCGGATGCGACCTGTGGAGTGACGACATTAGCGATTCGCTTGAAGTAATTCAAGCGTGAGGACATAGGTGCCCGTAGTTGTGCCCAGGTCCCTGTCAAAACGCGAGGCGACGATAATGTACATGCCGTCTTGAGGCAAAACATAATTCTGAAGAAGTGCGTTTTTCTCTTGTCCACTGTCATCATCGTAGGCGATTTGCTTGCGTTCCCTGTCATACAATGTGACCAGCGGATCGAGGTCTCCCGAGGCACGCTCCATAGAAACCTGGATAACATCGCCCTGTTGCCCGATAAAAACGTACTCGTCTGCGACATTCTGATCGGTGATCTCGCCACTGGTGGATGTGTCGTAATTGATTTCTAATGCCTGTCCGTTGGTGATGCCGGGGCGTCCATTCAACGCAAGTGAAAATGTGCCATCCGTTAAGCCTTCGGCTTCGCCATGCCGCGTGGCAACGATGTAATATGTTCCTTCCTGGGGTAGGGTGAGCGCCACCAGGCGGGCATCTTTATTTTGCCCGCTGTTGTCATCTTCGGCGATGGGGAGCAAGTCCGAATTTAACACTTTCACGAGCGGGTCCAGCGAGCCGGTTTCTTGCTCAACTGTCACGGCGATGACATCGCCTCTGTGGGCATCGAATCGGTAGAAACGTTGATATAGGTCGTCGGTAATGGTGCCGTGAAGCGTCATGCCGTAATCGATCAGGCGGGCATTGTCTGGCTGAGTCCCTAGCATTTCTGGTGGAGTCTGGGATACGGAGACCACGTAAGTTCCCTCGGTGTTACCGGCCTCGCGGCCAAAGCGGGTGGCAACGATTAAATACAGGCCAGAACGCGGGATTGTGTAGTTTGAAATGGCTGCGTCGAGCGTACCGCTGGTGCCCGGAATATCATCGTTTGACGCGAGGATGATCCCATCAGGTGTGGCGAGATCCAAATGGGGATCAAGGTTTCCTGACGTTCGATTCATAGCGATGTTGATGACATCTCCGCGCTCTGCTCGCACAAAGTAGAAGGCGAGGGGGACTTCCGATGAAATCCGCCCAAGCGCCTTTTCCCCATACAACAGGTGTGTTTTCTCGGTTGTCCTGGTCTCTGAACGTTCTGCAAACAGTGTATATGTTCCTGAGGTGGTGCCAAGCTCCTGTCCAAAACGCGTGGCAATAATGAAGAATCGTCCACTCGACGGAAGCGATGTGAAGTCTATTGACGCATCGGTATGATTTCCATCATCGTCACTTACGGCCAGGATTGTGCCATTGGGGGCGGCGAGAATCAGAAACGGATCGAGATCCCCCGAAGTAGGGCTCATGGTCACAGAGATCACGTCGTTGGCGTCACCTGTAAAGGTATATATTTGGCGAAAATGTTCCTCAGTTAGAGTGCCCGATACATTTTCCCCGAAACGAAGCTCGATGTTTGCCTGCTGTCCTGATGACGCACGAACGAGCGGGTGGTGAAAGTAGAACCCCACCCCTGCGCTGATTATGGCAATGCACACAAGCTGAAATCTCAGGCTTGGCAAGCGACGGTTACTCATCATTTGGGAGCGATTTCATAACGTATTGGGTCATGGTTCTTTTACAAGCGAAATACGGAATGTGCCCAATGTGCTTTCCCGATCAAGCCCGTAGCGGTTGACGGCTATGAGGTATTTGCCTGTTTGCGGAAGGATGACGTTACTCAGAAGTGGCTCGTAGGTGCCACCGGTGGGGCTGTCGTCGTTGCTTGCAATCTCCACCCAATCCGATCCCGAAGACTGATATAGATGGAGAACTGTATCGAGGTTTCCGCTTAGATTTTCCACCCGTATCGTAACAATATCGCCCGCCGAACCATCAAATACATAAAACAGGATGTACTGGTTGTCGTTAATTTCGCCGGTAGCGGTTTGCCCGTATGATAAGGGGGTTGTCGTTGAACTTACACCCGGCACCGCGTAATCATCGAGTAATTCCAGCTTCAGTTGATAGGTGCCGCTTGTAGGTTCTGTGTCTGGCCCCACGTAACGGGAGGCGATGATCACGTAAGTGTCATCTGCAGGTAAATCAGCAATGATCTGAGAATCTCGGACAATGCCCGGATCAATATCATCATTTGCATCTATGACGACGCCATCGGCATTTTGGAGTTCCAGGTAGCTGTCGAGGGACGACCCCGGTGTTGCTTCCATCACAATTCTGATTCGTTGGCCCTCGGCCCCTGCAAATGTATAGATTTGGCTGGTTGTGCTATCGTCAATGACCCCATTCACCACGTCGCCATAAACAAGCTGTCGCGCCGCTGTAGAAGGCTCGGTGGTGGTTTCACTGGTCAGATTGAGCGCCAGTATGTAACCTCCGTCCTGCTGATAGGCTGGGCCAAGTCGTGGGGCAACCATCACGAGATATTTGCCCGTTTCGGAAATTGTGATATTGGTGAGCGCACCAGTGATGCTTGACTGGATTTCCCTCAAATCTTCATCGGCGAGCACCACGAGCGAGTCCAATCCGGGATCGGTTGTTACTGCAATATCGACGAGTGATCCTGCGAATGCTGTGAACGAATAGAGATGGGCGGCCTTATCGAACGTGGCCTGTACAGGAGAACCGGGGATCAATGGCGTGGCTACGAGTTGATCCAGGGACGACGTTGATCGCTGAGTTGCGTCGGGAGTGGCAATCGCATCAGTAGGCCCGTTTAAGGTCAAAGCATACGCGCCGGTAGTCGTTCCGCGCTCGTGGTCGAAGCGTGTTGCGACAATGCCATAGTAGGCCGTACGGGGGAGAGTGAACTCAAGATGGGCATCGCGTTGGACACCGTCAACGATATCATCCCGCTCCGCCAGGGGAATCCGCTGATCATCCAACAGGACGAGGAACGGATCGAGTGCTGCGGGCGAGTCGGGATTCACACTGACCATGTCGATGGAAATAACGTCCCCTTCGGTTCCCTTGAAGACATACACATCCATGAACTTGCCGTTGGAAATCTCTCCCTCGACAGTCTCGCCATACACGATTTCGGGCAGATCCGCATAGTCATCGGGCAAGGACGGCTCACTGTCTGCCTCGATGCCTGCGGGCGATGATGTCGATTGAATTTCAAACACAAAACTGCCACTCGTTGTGCCTTGTGCCTGACCAAGCCTGGTTGCTGTCACCAAGTAGGGGCCGTCGACGGGCAACGTATACAGGATGAGGGCATCAGTGTCATTTGCTCCGCTGTCGTTGTCCTCATATAACAATTGCCCATCGCCATCGAGAAGATACAGATAGCTATTGAGATCTCCGCCTGCGCGTGACATAGTCAGTGTCACAACATCGCCGCCACGACCGTAAAATCGATACGTTACGGCGGGAACAGTATCGTCAATATTTCCGCTCAGCATATCGCCATATTGCACATCAATGTAATTGCCCTCGCGGGCAGGGTTCGTACCAAGATCGAGGTCAATGAGGAAGTTTCCACCGAAGCCTGCTTGCTCAGGTAATGCGACAGCCAGGAAGTAGATTCCACCATTGGGCAAGCTCACGCGCAAACCTGCTCCCGATGCTGCTCTGTCCACTTCGTCGAATTGCGAATCGTACAATGCAAGCAGCGGGTGAAAATCAGCCATCTGATCTGGCGTAACCACAAGTTGATCGCCCCCCTGAGCCGCGAACCAGAAAAACTGGATGGGAGATTGGCGGGTCAATGTGCCCTGAATGGACGTATCGCTCGTAACGTGGACAAGCTGTTTTATTTGTCCAGCTTGTGACCCTGGTGATGGGCCTTCTGAAGCAATGCCGGGTGTTGGGCCGGCTGTATCTACAACGGCGGTGAGGTTGAGACTGAATGTTCCCCCTTCGATCGGAACGATTCCCCCGGCGTGTGTTGCCTGTATGATGTACCGTCCGTCTTGCGGAATCACAAAGTTGAGCCGGGCGTTTTTTGCGCCGCCCCCATTGTCATCAACCGCCAGCGGTGTGCGGTCTTCGGTATTCAGTACCACGAAGGGATCGATGCCCCCCCCGGTAGCGATCATGGTAATTGTAATCGAATCGCCTGTATGTCCCTCGAACCAGTAGAAAGTGCTTGGGCGATCAACACTCAGTTGGCCGTCAACCGTCTCACCATACACAAGTGCAATCTCATCGCCTCCCTGCATTCGTGGGGTGGCCGCCACCGGTTGGGCGAACAACAAAACCGCAGCGCAAAAGATGAATAAATAGCCTGCCGTACGCAGAATAATACCTGGCTCACGACTGATGTTCGACATTCCCTATGCCTCCAGATGACCCCAGAGGGTTCTGACTGTGAATTGTACGTTAGGGCAGGATGTGTCGCAACCTGCCGCACTTCAGTTAACCAGATATCGCCCCGGGTGAGGCAAACGGGTCGACGAGACGCACCGGATGTGATTTTTGTCACTGTGAGAGCAGTCCTGGCACGCGTTACCATGTACAGCGGTGCTCGACAGGTAATAGGGTTATTACTTTGCCACCAAAACAATTACAAGGCAGTATGGCTCCGGCGAGCGTTGACCTTGGTGTTTACTTATCTGGTTTGCGACACGGAAGTGACAAACGGCATGACCTAGACTATAGCTTGTCAGTTGACACCATTTTGAATACCGTGATAAGATTTTTTAAATTTATGACCAATATCGTAAATATGGCAAGGCGAGTCGGCTGACCATGCAACAAACAAGACGACATATCCTGGAAATTCTCAAAGAGCGCAAAGAGGCCACGATTGATGAAATCGTGACGGCTCTGAGCGAACGGATCGGCAAGATCACGGCGGTTACGGTGCGGCACCACCTGGAAATCCTGCGCGGCGATGGATTAGTGGCCACGCCTGCCGTTCGACGGCGGAGCGCGCCAGGTCGTCCGCAGTATGTCTATACGCTCACGGAACGGGCGGCGGACCATTTCCCGAACAACTATCAGGGGTTGGCTTCCACACTTCTGACTGAAATCAAGAACCAGTTGCCTCCGGCGCAGGTTGTTCAAATTTTGAACGGCGTTGCGGACATGATGGCAGAACAGGCGATGATTCCCGATGCGCCGATTGAGGTTCGGCTGGAGCATGCGGTTGCTTACCTGCAAGAGCATGGCTATGCGGCGTCGTGGGCACCCAACGGGCAGGGGCATGTCCTGCGAATCACGAATTGTCCCTATGAGCAGGTGACGTGCACCAGTCCCGAGCTGTGCCAGATGGACAAGAAACTGATTGACAATCTAGTCGGCGTTGACACCGAACGGGTGAGCCGCCAGACCGATGGCGATGAAGTGTGCCTGTACCTCATCAACCCGACTATTACCTAGCGAGACAGCCAGGCAGCGAACTTTGCGTCGTGATGTAGCTTCCGCATCTATGTGCGGGGGCTTTTCTTTGGTTGGCTGGGGAGTAAGTGATCGCATGGAAAACGTATGGGAATGAGCACAACAGCCGCGCTACAATGGGGTCATGGTTGGGCATGAATCGAACTCCGACTCTGGGCGGAACTCACGCACGATGACCCGCTATGCCAGCGCTATGCTCGCTGGCGGCGTGGCCGCGTGGGTCGTCGCGTTGGTGGCCGTTGCGCTTGCGATCAACGCGCAGGCTGGCCCCGTGAGCGTGGAACCGCCGCCGGTTTCCGTCCAGCCGACCCTTGCCATCTTCACGCATACGCCCATTCCCTCACCGACATTGACTAAGACACCTACTCCAGCACCGACTGAGTCGCCAACTCGATCGCCTGCCGAGACCCCTGCTGGCGAGTCATTTTTACCTGTACCCCCGACCGCGACGCCGGGGGATGCTGAACCGCAGCCGGAATCAACCGCATTGATTCAGCCTGGGGCGGGAACGCCAGTTGCTGAGGCGGAGACAGCCAGCGATGCGTCCTGCAACCCGCCGGATAACTGGGAGCGTTACGTCGTTCAGCCGGACGATACGTTGTTTGCATTTTCGTTAGGGGCGGGGGGCGAAGTGACGGTTGACGAATTGATGGCGGCTAATTGCCTGGACAGCCGCTATCTGTTCGTTGACCAGATCATTTACCTGCCGTCCGGGGCCGCGGAGAACGCGCCACCGTCTGTTCCGTATGTTTCGGCGGGAGAGCTTGGCGTGAGCGGCCCGCGCACGCCGAATTGCCCCTGCACCATCAGAATTTCTGCCGGCTGGCGACGCGAGCAGATCGCTGAGGCGATCAATGCCTCGCAGACGCAATTCACAGGCGGTGACTTCCTGGCCGCGACCGGCCCGGATGCAACCGCTCCGTTTGACTTCGTGAGCCAGCGTCCGCCGGGGACTTCGATGGAAGGGTTCTTATTCCCTGGCACGTACACAGCACAGAACGATACGACGGCAGAACAATTCCGCGACATGCTGCTCAGTGCATTTGCCGCTAACGTCACGCCCCAGATGCGCGCCGATGCAGCAGCGCAGGGCGTTTCGTTCTACCAGGCGTTGATTATCGCGTCGATTGTGCAACGTGAGGTGCATGGTCCAGAGACCCAGAAAATCGTTGCCAGCGTGTACTATAACCGCTACCGTGCTGGAAACCGTCTGGCCACAACTGTGTCTGTGCAGTATGCGCTCGGCGGGCCTGGGAACTGGTGGCCGCGCGTCACGGCCAGTGGCCTGAAGGTGGAGTCACCATATAACACGTATACACGCGCGGGGCTGCCCCCAACGCCCATTAACAGCCCTGGGCTGGGCGCAATTGTGGCCGCGATCTACCCGGCCCAGACCGAATATCGCTACCACACGATGTCATGCGACGGCAGCGGCGAGGCCTTCGCTGCGACCTACGAGGAACATCTTCGTAACGTCAATTGCGAGTGAGGCCCCCCCGACTTTTCTTGGTACGGACTAGGGCACGCCTCCCGGCGGAACGGGTGGCGTTGGGCTACTGGTGTCGCGTGTGGCTGTTCTGATCTGCTCCATCTGTCCCCATTGGCTGGCTTCGCTCTGTAGCACTTCTTCGGTGTGCAGGACGAGTTCAGGGAAATGCCGCTGGTAGTCGCCTTCTTCCAGGTAATCTTCGTCAGGCATGGCCAGGCGGGCTTGCTGCAGCGCGAGCCAGGTATCTTCATAGAGGGCCGCCTGGCGTTGCCACTGGTACAGCGAGCGGAATGCGGATACGGAAGCCGCAAACGCCGGAAGGAGTGCTGTTAGAAACGCGAAAAAGACCTTGTCGGCTACGACGGAATACGACGAGATGACAGTCGAGATGCCCATCAACCCGGCGGATACCCAGAGCATGTTCTCGGAATTAAACGTGAACTCGGTGATACGATTGCGGTAGAAGCTGTCCTGGTAGTTGAGGCGTTGCTGGATGTACAACCGGGTACGCAGCCGGGCTTCTTCTTCTGAAAGTAAAGGTGGTGCGGGCATCTGTCCGGTTGAAGTTGGGGGGAGTTGGGTGTCAGACATGGCCTGATCCTTTCACATATAGCCGGTAGGTTGCGGCCGTTTGCTATTCGCTGGCGCCGGTACCGGCGTCGCCAGAGCGCCTTGGGCGCGGGGAGGGAGAAGTTCCGGGCTGGGGTGCGGCGCGGGGTTGTGCGGGCGCGCGGTCGTCTCGTCGCGCCGGAGCAACCGTTTCGCGTAGCACTTCGAGGACTTTGCTTCGCAGGCGCTGCACGCGCTCGCGTTCGCTGGGTGTATCAAAGGGTTTTTGGCGGGCGAGGTACAGGAAATATAGCGAACGCATGATTTCGGCCTGCACGCGAGCCTTGTACCAGCGCTTTTGAGGTGTCTGGTTGGCATCAAGAAACGAAACCGCCGCAGCGACCCCGCTCATAAGGGCGGTCAAGAATCCGAGGGCTTCCGTCCACTGGATCGGGCCAACGATGGTGCCGGCACTGGTCTCCCCGCTCCACCCCTGCGCGTGAAAGAACACGTTCACGGCTGCTAGCGCAGTCGTGAAAAACGCCGCCAGGATAAATGCCCACTGGTACTGGTAATAGCGGTTTTGAAAGAATCGTGCGCGCTGGTTGGCTTGCCAGAAATGGGGCAGCAGGTGTTCATCCAGCTCGCGCAGATCGGTCTTTAGCTCGTCTGATAGCGGGTGTTCTACCAGGGCCGGTGAGATGAATCCCTCCGCCATCAAGTCGTTGTTATACTGGTCATCTGTGGGGCGTTTCCATTCGCGTTCGATCGTACGAAACGGCGCACGCCGAATGAAAAACCAAAGCGACTTTTTCTCTGCACGCTGTTTTCGCGCTTCGAGAGTTTGGGTCGTGCGCTTGTTCAGGGTGGGTTCCTGTTGTTGTGTCATGATACCCTCGCACGGGTCTAACTGAGGCAACGGTTCCGTACAGCCGCCCCTCAGTCGTCGGGTGGTTGAGTGGGACTATCAAGGGTAGCGATGATGTCCCAGGTGGGTTCGGCTGCCTGGGCATTATACGCGGCCAGCAGAACAGATCGGGCGTGCCAGCTATAGGGTTCGAAATCGCGTTGCATTTGCGCGATAACGCGCGGGTAGCGAACGGCACTGATCCCGTCTCCAATGGTAACGCGGACGTGCACGGCGGCTGGGGCGTTGGGAACCGGCTGGATCAGTCCAACGAGTGCACGCTTGAGATTGCCCAGGATATCATATAACGCTGCTTCCGGCCCTACGCGCCACGCCGCCACATAGCGTTGTGATCCGATGACCTCAGCCTGCACGCTGGTGACTTCCAGTTGAAGGGGCAGATGCCTGCGTACCCAGGCATTGAGGGCGGCGGTCAGCGCTTCCCTGTTTTTAGCACGGAAGCGCGGGGTAAGCACAATGCCCGGCGGCGGCATGTCGCTGATCGCTCCGGTTTCGCGCAGTTCTAAAACCTGCGCGCCGAGTTCTGGCGGCAACCCGATGAGAACCTGGTAAACCAGATCTTCCGTGGTTGGCTCATCTCCTATGCCATCGCGTATTGTTTCAGCAGTGTCGACGGGCGCATCTTCATCAAGCGAATCGAGGACGCGTTCGAGGTCATTCGCCGGTATTGTGCCGGGCTGGGTCGGAGCCGCTAGCACGCCAGGGGCGTTGTGGGCGTTGTCCTTTTGGTCTGGCAAGATGTTGCCCTCAAGCGAATCGAGCAAGTCGCTCGTTGCCTGGTCGAGCGCGAGGCTGTCACTACCCGGATCGACGATGTCAGGGAGCTTGTCGTCGAGCGCGTCCAGATCGATCGCTTCCAGGGCGTCTGGATCGTCCCACACAATATCGTCGAAATCCTCGTAGGAAACGTCGTCGCTGTCGTCGTCAGGGAGCAGGTAGTCTGTCATAGGTACACCATCTAGGTGTGGCCGGATGAGCCTTAGCAGCGCAGGTCGCGGAATGATGTCAGGTGGATGCCCTCAGCCTGCACACATTCGCGCGTCGCGGGGTGTGTCAAGACCTCGACTTCACGCTCGCGCGGCGCGAGGTATCCACTCGTGCCCAGAATCTCGTCAATATAGCCGGGGTGACACATGATCTCAGTGATGCTGTCATCCGGTAGATTTGTCACGATGATCAACAAGTCGGCGAGGGTGGCCGTGGCGTCGTAAAAGCCCATCTCAAAACGGGCTGGCCAACAGGGACTCGGGCCGCTGGCGATAATCCTGGTGAGCTGTTCGAATAGAGGACGAGCGAACGCTTCGTCAAAGCCGGGCACGATGCGGCTCAGGTGCAGGGCCGCGTCTTCCTCGTGCGCGTTGCTGTATCCATTACGCATGGGGATGCCGTAGCCAGCGGCGATCTCTAGCATAGCCTGCAAGGCAACGGGATGCAGGTACGTCGCGTGGTGATGCGAATCCAGGTGATCGGGAGGGTGACCTACCAGGCTGGCGAAGCGGTCGACCTGGGCCGCGATCTCGCGTTGGATGTGATCGGTTTCGAATGTATCAAAGCGGGTGGGCCATTGGCTGATGTGGTGGAAAAACCCATTTTCGTCAACCAACGACGCGACGCTGCCGGGGGCAGACACCGGTCGCCCCGATGTCAGGTTTAGATGCAACCCGATGCCAAGATCAGGCGCTTTAAGGAGGGCCTGTTCGAGACCCGGGGCGGCATCGGGATAATTAATCATGACGGTGGTCGATGTCACGATTCCGTTCAGGTGCGCGTCGAGAATGCCCCGGTTGATACCGGGTGAGCGACCAAAATCATCGGCGTTGACAATGAGTTTTTTCATCGATTCCGTGTCCACAAGGGTAGATGGCAAGTTCATCTTGAATCATAGCGTAATTAGACCTGGGCGAAAAGCCAACCTGTCTTCGACCGGCGGCGCAGTTTGTGTTACCCTACTGCGCAAGAAATGACTTTTACTTTTTTCTGTACACGAGGTGATATTGTCATGTCCGACGTAGTACGCGAGGCTGTTGAAAACCTCACGGAGCAAATCCGCGCCCTGTCTGTCGAGTACAACTTGAAGGAGTGGGCGGCAGCAACAACCGGCACTGCTGAGGCGCTTGACGCGGCAGCCGACGTTCGAAAGCGGTGGATGCAGTTCTGGGCCGATCCTGACGGCTACGCCCGCGCCAAGCAGTGGGATGAGGCAGGCGAAGCAAGCGACGATCCGCAACTCAAACGCATCGTGCGCGTTTTGCACCTGGGATATGCCGCCGGACAGCGCGATCGTGAAACCATCGACGAAATGACCGAACTGGCAAAAGGATTGACGGATGCGTATACCAACTTCCGGGCGGAAGTAAACGGGCGGCGATTGACCGACAACGCCATCAAAGACGTGTTGCGCGAGGAAGACGACTCCAGCATCCGGCGCACGGCGTGGGAAGCGAGCAAGCAGATCGGCCCGCGTGTGGCCGACCGGATTCGCCGCCTCGCCGAATTGCGCAACGAAGCAGCGCGGCGGATGGGTTATGATAATTTCCACCGCATGAGCCTGACGCTGAACGAATTAGACCCAGACTGGCTCTACGCGATGCTCGATGAACTGGCGGCGAAGACCGAAGAACCGTTCCGGCGCGTCAAAGCCGACATGGATGCCGAACTCAGTGAGCGTTTTGGTGTGCCGGTCGATGACCTGATGCCCTGGCATTATGCTGAACCGTTCTTCCAGGACGCGCCGATGCTGAACGACTATGATTTCGATGCTTTGTTCGCGGGGTTGGAGGGAAAAGACCTCGAATCGCTCGCCATCAAAACCTACGACGGGCTGGGAATGGACGTGCGCGACGTGCTCGCGCGGAGCGACCTTTACGAACGGGAAGGCAAGGATCAGCACGCATTTTGCACTCACATCGACCGGGAGGGGGATGTGCGCACTCTGTGCAACCTCAAGCCGAATCTGCGCTGGATGGAAACCCTGTTGCACGAATTGGGGCATGCCGTCTATGACAAGTACATTCCGCAGGAGCTGCCCTGGCTGTTGCGCACGGTGCCACACATCCTCACCACCGAGGCGATGGCGATGTTGATGGGGACCGAAACGCTTGATCCCGAGTGGCATGAGCGTGTGTTGGGCGTGCCAGCCACCGAAGCACAGCGAGCCGGTGAAGCGGGATACCGCCGCGTGCGCCTCGAGGAATTGATCTTTGCCCGCTGGGTGATGGTTGTTGTGAATTTTGAGCGGTTGATGTATGAAGACCCGTCGCGCGATCTCGATTCGCTGTGGTGGGAACTCGTGCAGCGTTACCAGTTGCTCAACAAACCAGACGGACGCGATGGAAAACCGGACTGGGCGGCGAAGTATCATATTGCGCTGGCCCCTGCTTACTACCAGAATTATCTGTTGGGGCGTATGATGTCGCTGCAATGGGACGGCTGGTTGCGCGAGCACATCGGCGGCATCATTGGACGCGGGGAAGCGGGCGATTTCTTCCGCGAGCGCATCTTCCGGCTTGGAAATACGATGCACTGGAACGATGCGCTGGCCAGCGCCACCGGCGAGAAGCTCAACCCGGACTACTTCGTACAAAAGTTTGCGCAATAGCCAATACGTATGCAATACCTTTATATCAGCTACCCGGAACATGACTACGATTTTGCTCACCGCCTGGTGGATGACCTCCAGGCGGAGGGCTATGTTGTTTTTGTGGACACCGTGACCGATGCAGGAACGATGGCATGGGCCGCTGAGACGCGCCATGCCATTCGCTCCGCTGGCGCTGTGCTCATGATTCTGGACCCGGCACGGGGACGCCGTGTTGGGATGCGCCACGAAGGGATTGTTGCCAACCGGGGCCGCAAGCCGACATTTGTTCTTCTCCGCTCGGAAGGCAGCCTGCCGCGTTACCTGACTCGGGCTACGGTGATCAACTTCGCGGGGCCCTATGAACAGGGTTTGAAACAGTTGCTAAGCCTGCTTCCTGACGCGGCGGCTCTGCTTACCGCGCCAGATAACCGCAGCAGGCGCACACCCCGCAGACCGCCACGCCCTCCGAAACCCGGAATAAGGCGCTGGCTGTGGCGCGGTGTTTTGCTCGCCGGGGTTCTTGTGGCGTGCCTTGCGGCTGGTATCGCGTTAGGCGTGATTTCGTTGTAGGATCAAGTAAGAAAAGACCAGGCCGGAGAGCGGATCGTGTTTGAGGGCCTGGGGATGTGAACGAGGCGATTATGGATCGAACGGTACCGAAGGCCGGTAGTGAAGAAATCGAACTGTATATTCGAACGTATTACTCATTGCTACGGTCGAGTCATGCCGTGCAGTTGGATGCGCTGGTCGAAGCCCACCTAGCGATGAATTCGTCGCTTCATGCCAAAGCACGCCAGCCCGTACCGGACGCGGCGGCACTGTTTTACGCGGCGATGCGCTTGCCACCGTGCATGGCTGATGTCGAACTGGTGGTGATGGGACAGACCGACCGCGTCTTTTACGAGCATGGTATTGTGGACGTGGACGCATGGCAGAGCGTCGCTGCGCCGGCGCGGCGACGTCGCATGGCTTTTGACGGCGACAAAACCCTGGCCGTGTACATCGCCAGCCGGTCGGACATTGATGACCTGATTCCCACGCTGGTGACGTACCAGATTGAGTGGAACAAGCTGCATGATATATTGCAGTCGGTCACGGCGCAGGCGAGTCTCGCGGCGTACAGCGCCGACGCCTCGCTGGGGCGTATAGCCGAGCTTGCCCGCGCGTTGGGGATGACGGCTGACGATCTAAGCCGGCTGCAGAATGCCTGGGGCGAAGAGTTAATCTCCACGCTTGCGAAAATCGCAGAAAAGCCGAAGCGGATGTCCGTGCAATTGCTGGCGGGCACGTACATCAACTACCAACGGGCTACATCAGACTGGTGGTTCAATGTGCGGCGCAACGTCAAGCCGGTCACGTTGCAGGATCGCCCTGTTTACTTCATTTCGAGCAATATCCACGCGGTCCCTAACCTGCTCAGCGGGTTTGCGCTGCAAGAAGAAGCCCGCATTCTTGAGTTCGTTGAGCGTGCTGGCGATCCCGGGTTGACGGCGGAGTATGACTATGTCCGGGTGCGGAACGAGCTGAACAACAAAAACAATTTCCTGTATTATGCGTTGCGGCGCTATACGAGCCTGCCGGATGTGGACAAACGACGCTTACAGACCGAGGTAGAAGTGGGTATCCAGCGTGTGCCGAGCGCCCACGGGTTTGACATCGAGGCGCAGGTCGTCGAGATGAATAAGCTCGATTTCACACGTATGGACTCCCGGCTCATCTGCGCTGGCAAGGATGACATGGCGCTGCTGCGTCATAGTGACGCCCTGATTGTCAATATCGACTATCCGCTGGGCATGGCGGCCTACCATGTGCTGGCGAAGATCAGCCAGTACGTGACCCGGATGCAGGGTATCTATGTAATTGGCAAGGCGGCGACCCTCAATGCCCGCATCGGCGATGTGCTGATCGCCAACGTGGTCTATGACGAGCATAGCCAGAATTCGTATCTGTTTGGAAATTGTTTCTCGGCTGCCGACGTGATTCCCTACCTGACGCGCAACAGCGTGCTGGACAACCAGAAGGTAGTCAGCGTACGCGGCACGTTCTTGCAAAATGTGCGCTACATGGACGTGTTCTACCGCGAAGGATATTCCATTGTCGAGATGGAGTCAGGGCCATACCTGTCAGCCGTGTACGAGATGGTGCGGGCGCAGCGTCATCCGGTTGACGAGATCGTGAACCTGTATATTGCGCCGTTCGATATGGGTTTCTTGCATTACGCCAGTGACACGCCGCGCGTGCAGGGGCGGACGCTCGGTGAGGGGGGACTAAGTTATCTCGGCGCTGAGCCTACGTATGCGACGGCTATCGCAACGCTGCGCCGGATTTTCAAGAAGGAAATTGCCCGGCTGCGCGAGCAGAGCATGGCGGCTTCGACGATGGTGCAGGAGCCTGTCCTGAAGGGGGGCGATGATGCACGTGAGTGAGGCCATCCGGTCGAATCGGTCGGTGCGGCAATTTGCTGAAAAGGCGGTAAACCCCGATAGCATTGAGCGGGTTGTCAATGCTGGTCGCCTGTCCGGGTCTGCCAAGAACCGGCAACCCTGGACATTTGTCGTTGTCACCCGGCGTGAGACGCTGGAAGCCCTGGCAGAATGCGGCTCCTGGTGCGCTCATGTTGGCGGTGCTGCGTTCGCGGTTGTCCTGGTTGTGGATGATCTGCAGGTTCCACCGACGCTGACGACGCCCTTCGACCTGGGGCGTGCCAGCCAGAACATGATCTTGATGGCGTGGGAGCTTGGGATCGGCTCGTGTATGGGGACGATCTACAATCCGGAGATGGCGCGGTCGGCGTTGGGAATTCCGGCAGACAAAGATGTTCCCTGGCTGATTTCCTTTGGGTATCCACACCCGGATTCAGACCCGCGCACACGCCCCCCGGCCCGTCGCGGGCGGCGTCCACTGGCTGAGGTCGTGCGCTGGGAGCGATGGTAACGCCGCGCTGGCCTGACAATGCGCCAGATCGTCTGAAGCGTGTTCGCACGCGGTGCTTTCAGCGCCTCGCCTAATTCCCCAGCACGCTGTACGCGAAATCGGGCGCACCATTTAGGAATGCGGAAGCGTCGGCAGCACGCCGTCCCTCAAGCTGCAACTGGGTTGGTGCGTAAACTCCCTTGCCGGACCCGATCACCAAGGGGGCGGTTTGCTCAAGTGGTGTCCCCCGTGTGTCGCGCACTTCGCCGGGCATGAGGCGCAAATCGGCCTCCAGGGGACGGCCAGCAATGATCTTCAGGCGTTTGCCGTTCCAGAAGGTAAATGTGCCGGGCCAGGGCGTAAATGCCCGCACATGCCGGTCAATGTCGATAGCTGGCACATGCCAGTTGATCAGGCCATCTTCTTTTTTGATTTGGGGCACATAGGTGATCAGTTCGGGTGTGTCCGGTTGGGGGTGGGGCGCAATGCTACCGCTTACCAGCCAGCGGATGGTTTGAATGAGCAACAACGCGCCGAGCGGGGCTAACTTATCGTGCAAAGTCTGTCCTGTCTCGCGCGGGTGAATTGGGATCGAATCTTGCAGCAGAATGGGGCCGGTATCCAGCCCTGCGTCCATGACCATGGTGGTGATGCCGGTGTAGGTGTCTCCGGCCCGGATCGCGGCCTGAATGGGGGCTGCGCCGCGCCAGCGTGGTAGCAACGATGCGTGGACGTTGATGGGGGCTATGCGCGGAATAGCCAGCACGCTGGGGCGCAAGATTTGTCCGAAGGCGACTACAACCAGGAAATCCGGTCTCCACGCCTGTAGTTGATCGAAGGCCGGGCTTTCGTGAGTCTTGAGGGGTTGGATGACCGGCAGACCGGCATCCAATGCCGTTTGTTTGACAGGGGACATACGTACCTGCTGGCCACGACCGGCGGGTCGGTCGGGTTGGGTCACAACCCCCACGATGTCAATATCGTTTGCATCAATCAACGCCTGTAGGGTAGGGACGGCGAAGTCAGGTGTACCCATGAATACGATACGTGTTGGCGGCTGGTTTTGTTCGGTCATAGCTGGCTTGCCTGTTCTCCGGTTACGTTGATCTCAGTCCAAGGCAAGGGTGAATCCTGCGATTCGACGTTCGTTAGTTCTCCCCGAAAGGGGTTAGAATCATGGCGCTTCGCAAATTCCCTCTGGCGTGGCAGTTTCTCTTATGATACAATTTCCCCCATCATGGTGGCTGTGGTGTAGGGGTTAACACGTCTGACTGTGGATCAGAAGAACGAGGGTTCAAATCCCTCCAGCCACCCCACCCGACGGCGCAGAAGCGCCGTTTTTATTTGGGCTCGTGATGGCCTGCCTGTACCGCTGGCAGGCGAACACCTGCACGTTTCAAGGCAAGCTGTAATCTCAACCCGGCGGCGATTTGCAGGCGGCGCACACGCGCTGCAAACTTCATGCTCTGGCGTGCCGCCAGTTGTAGCTGCTCGTGCGATTTGCGGTCCTCAACCGATTGAATCAGCCCTTTGAGCGCGTCTTCATCTTCTTCGCTAGGACGGCTCAGGCCGAATACGTCCCAAATGCTGAGTTCCCCCGTATCCGTTTGTGGTGTTGGCGGCGGCAGACCCGCTCGTTCGTGATCGGGTACAGAGCGCTGTGATGCGCTTGCAATACCGTGTGGAGGCGTCTGGCGCGATAACCGCGCTGGCATGGCTTGCGGCGATGGTTCTGCGCCGCCAGCCGGGGCCGGGGCTGGTGGTGACGCCGGTGTCGCAGCCGGTCGCACGGACGGGATGCCACGCGGCGGTGTAGGACGGCGATAATCCGGTTCGTCCGAAGCGGCGAGGGCGGGGCCGCCGTCTGCCTGGCGGGAGGGCACTGGCCGTATAGGTTCCGGTGGCGTGATATTCGCCGGTGGAGGCGGCAAAGGGATGTCACGTTCCGGCTGCGTGGCGGCTGGAGGTGCGAACGGCGCGCGTTGGTGTGAAGGTGGTTGGTCGTTTACGGGCACGGGCTGTTCACCGGCACAGGCCGAAGCGCGTGGGGCGGGCTGGTGTTGAGCCGGTTGGGGGGCAGCGCTGGCCATAGCCGGGAGTGCTGGCTCGGCGAAGTCTGGGTCGGCGGGGGGGGAAGCCGGGAAGCGTGGATCGGTTCCAACCGGCGGGGCATAGCGGCGCTGGTATTGCTGCCGCTCAGCGACATTGAGCCGCTCCTGGATGCCGACGCGCGCCCGTGAGGCGTCGTCCAGCCGCAAACCAAGCGCGTTGACTTGCTGCCGGAGTTCGCGCAGACTGGTGGCCATCATCCGCGTGAGTTGCTTGCGGCCCCCTGCTATGTTGCGAATGAATCCGGCTAACCCCTTCGGCTGGTAATCGATCGTCCACTGGACGCTCGTACCGTCGGGGCCGGGTTGCAGGCGTATGCGGCCACGCAGTGACCGGTATGGCCCCCCTTCGATCAGGGTGTACTCGTAGCCCAGCCCGTCAATCCAGGCCGTGATTTCTTCGATGAAATCCTTGCCACCACCGGCAGGCGTGCACCGCCGGCGGGTTCCCGCCCCGGTTTGTTGGGTGGTCAAGACCGAAACGCTGGCATACCCGGCGTGCCAGTGGGGCAGTTTGGCCGGGTCAGATAAAAATTCCCAGATCACTTGTGGGGGGGCGTCGATCAAGATGCGCTGGTCAATCAGCGTCACAGCGTTCCATCCATTCTACAACATGCTGGCCACCAACCGGCACAGGGGCGTTATCTACCTGTCTGGACTCCATTCTATCGTAATGTGTGGCGGACTGAAAGTCTTAGACAATGCGGTGGGCGCGAAAAACCTTTCGTGAAGTAGGGCACTCTGTGCTAAACTAGGCGCATTATTTTTTGTGGTTTTGGCCGAGATTGGCCCATAACTTACGCGGCTACGGCGAGGTAGAATGCCCAGTCCATCATTTGTATTTAGCGTCATTATAGCGACGCTTTATGGTGCGGCGTTTCATTTAGTAAGTGGGGGCGATGCGCGGCGGTTGGCGCTGTTCTTGCTTGCGGCCTGGCTTGGGTTTGGCCTGGGACACGGTTTCGGAGAGGTCGTTGGGGTTGCGTTCATGGACATTGGCCCGTTGCATATATTCACCGCAACGGTGGGGGCGTGGCTGGCCCTGGTGGCGGCGCGAATACTAACCCGCCAATCGTCGAATAAGCGATCGCATGTGCGTTAGGCTCGGTGAATGAGAACCTGTAACCGAGCTGTTATTCTGGGAGAGACGAGTGAAGATGCCAGAACTATCGAATAGCCCGGAACAACTGGCTGCTCAAACCGGTGGAGATGGCAACCAGTCACCGGAATCCGGCGGGCGGTCGTGGTATTTCTGGCCACTGGTCGGGGTGGTGGCCGTCGTGGTGGTCTTTGTGATAGGACTCATCGGTTCGCTGCTGGTGGCCTTGCTGGCGGATCCAGATGATGCAGCGCACTGGGTGGGGATCATCCGCGATATCTTTATTATCGTGCTGGCGATGGAAGGCATGCTGATGGGCGTGGCGCTGATTGTGCTCATCGTTCAGCTTGCGGCCCTGGTCAACGTGTTGCAGAACGAGATTCAACCCATTGTTGACAACGCCAACGAGACGGCGGCAACCGTTCGGGGGACTGCGCAGTTCATGAGCCAGAACGTCGTCGAACCAGTCGTCAAATATAGCGCGCTCATGGCCGGAATCGGGGGCGTCATCCGCGAGGCACTTGGCCTGCGCCGCACATTGCAGAAGGCACGCGAAGGCGGTTCAGAGTCCGATGGTCAGAAAGCCTGAGGAGGAAGCAGTGTCCAGACAGCGTGGGGGTGAAACGGTGGAATTTGTTGCCGGGCTGATCGTTGGGTTCATCATCAGCGCGCCACTCGTCGCATGGCTATCCCCGCGCAGCGGCGAAGAAACGCGCCAAACCCTCGTCCAGCGCGGGTTGATCATCCGGCATCGCGTCGGCGAAACGGTTCGCAAACCACTGGAACAAGTCCAGCAGCAATTTGGCCAGCTCAAAGGCGTGTCGGTGGACGAGGCACTGGAAGAAGGGAAAATGATCGCGGCACAGCACCGGGCGGGGGTCTCTGGCGACGCGCCTGGCGGGGCTGAGGGCATGTAGTAGCGTCTTGTATTCCCACCAGGGCGTGATGGGTGCGGGTGGCTTCGGAGGCCACCCGCTTTTGCTTAGGATCAAAATGGCTCAACCAGGGCGATGGTATCCGCCAGCAACTCAAGAACATCGCCTGCCGTGACGCTGGCCGTTGTTCCGAGCATCTCTGCCGCACTTAAACCAGCCCGGCCATGCAACCATGCGCCCACCACGGCGGCATCAAAGGGTTCCAATCCCTGAGCCAGAAAACCCGTGATGGCTCCGGCAAGCACATCACCCGTGCCGGCGCTGGCAAGGGCGGGTGTTGCGAAGGGGAGCACAGCGGTTCGCCCGTCTGAGGCGGCGACGATGGTGAAGGCTCCTTTGAGCACGACGATGCAGTCCCATTGGGCAGCTTTTTCCTGCGCAAGTGCCAGGCGGTTCGTCTGAACCTCGTCGCGGTCGACGTGCGCCAGCCGGGCGAATTCGCCGGGATGGGGAGTCAATATCGTGCCGTGCGGGACAAGTGTCGTCCAGTCCTCCATTGCGGCCAGCAGGTTCAGCCCATCGGCGTCGATAACCAGCGGAGGTAAGTTGGCGGATGATTCGCCCGCGCCGCCAGCCCCTGGTTCCGCAGGTACAAACCCTATCGCGCGGGAGCGCCGGATTTCCTCTTTCGGTTGGAGTAGCTCGCGCAGGAATTCGGCGGTCACATCTTCACGACCCAGGCCCGGCCCTAAAAGAAGCGCGTTGTAACCCTCGATTTCTTCACGAAGCACTTTCACCGCAGCCTCATTGATGACACCCAGGTCGTGTGGCAGCAATAACCAGACTGCTTCTGGGAGCATCCCTGCGAGCGTGGACACTATGATCTGGGGCGCGCCCACCGTGACAAGACCTGCGCCGACTCTGTACGCGGCGGCGGCAGCCAGATAGGCCGCCCCGGTGTAGTTCAGGCTTCCGGCGACAATCATCGCTTTGCCGAACGTGCCTTTGTGACTGTTGAGGGGACGCGGTGGTAGCATCTGGCGTACGTCAGCGGCATCGATCAGCGAGAGCTTAACCGCATCTAGTTCAGGCAGGCGGTCGGGTAGGCCAATGTTGCCGATGTGCAGTGTCCCGACGGCTTCTGCACCGGGGAAGGCCAGCAGGCCCGGCTTGGCAGCGGCGAAGGTCACCGTTTCGCGGGCATGGAGCGCGTTTTTGTCCAGCTCACCCGTATCGCAGTTTAGACCGCTGGGACAGTCTACGGCGATGATAACCGGGCCGCTAGCGCGCGGCGCTTCATCGGGATGCGCCGGGGTGGTATAGGCGCTGGCCTGACGTTCGGCGCGACGGAGCGCTATAGCTTTGTGCGCGACCTGGAGCACTTTGGCGGCGTTCCCCCGGATCGGCAGGCGCACGCTCGTGCCGAACAATGCATCGATCACCACGTCCGCGTTGCCGACCAGGTTTTGCAGGACGCGAAACCCCTGCTCTTTGTCGTTTGCTGCATCCGCGATGAAGACCCCGGCATCGCGGGCGCTGGTGAAGACTTCGTCGCTGTCCGGGCGGGGTTTGAGCAGGAACGCGCCTACGGAAGCGCCCTCTACTTCTTCCACCAGGATGCGTGCCGCGACCAGCCCGTCACCGCCGTTGTTCCCTGGCCCGACCAACACGGCAACGCGCGGTTCGGGGATGCCGGCCAGATGTTGTTTCGCGCGTTCGGCGACGGCCCGACCGGCCAGTTCCATCATTGCGGCGTACGAATGACCTTTGGCATCGGCAGCCTGCTCAATGGCACGCATTTGATCCGTTGTCACAATCTTCGGCATAGGCACCTCAAGACCTGTTGTATACGCTCACTAGATTATGCAGGCCCATTATCGCATTTGGCGGGTAGGATGACCAGTTTTGGGCGTGTTTTTGCAGGCGTCGCCCCAAACGGAAGGACGCTGATCATCCACATGAATCAGCGCCCAATGCTCGCAGTACTCGTGGGAGGAGAACGACTTCCTCAGTAGTCTACGTCGAGATCAACAAAGTAGGCTGCCGCGGCCCGGTCGAGCAGGGTTTTGGTCAATGCCGGCGGCGTGTTTTCGTAGCGTGCAATATCGATGATCTGTTCGATGATGTCGCGGGGGTGAACGGCACGCAGCTTCCGGTCTTCCTTGATATACCATTCCTGCAACAGATAAGCTAGGCCTTTTTCATCGTAGGGTACGCGTCGTGCTTCGCATACCTGCTTGAAGATGGCGCGGAACTCCTCAAAACTGGGATCGCCCACTTCAATTTTGTGCGGGATGCGACGCAAGAATGCCTCATCTACCAGATCAGCAGGGGGCATATTGGTGCTGAAAACGATGAGTACGTTGAACGGTATTTCGAGCTTCCGTCCGGTGGAAAGCGTGAGAAAGTCTACGCGGTTTTCGAGCGGCACGATCCACCGGTTGAGCAGGTCGCGCGGGCGCACCTGCTGGCGACCGAAGTCGTCGATGAGGAACATGCCGCCGTTGGCCTTCATCTGGAAGGGGGCTTCGTAGTATTTGTTGATGGGATCGTATACCAGGTCGAGCGTTTCAAGTGTGAGTTCGCCACCGGTCATGATCACGGGACGGCGGATGCGTATCCACCGGGCGTCGCGCCGTTCTCCGGTGGCAGTCGTGCGCGGCTCGTCATTATTCTGGGGCAGCACTTCATGGTTGACGTCATCAAAGACGCGGATGATCTGCCCATCGACATCGACCGCATAAGGTATCCACATGGGGTTGCCCAGGATCATACGCCCCACACGCTGGGCAATGGTGGTCTTGCCGTTACCAGGCGGACCATACATGAAGATTGCTTTGCCGGAGTTCACCGCCGGGCCGATCTTACCCAGCATGGTCTCGTTGATAACCAGTCCCTTGAGGGCTTGCAGCAAATTGTCGCGATGCACCTGGAGTCGGGCGCTTGCCTGCGCTTTCATGGCGGCGACGTATTGTTCATAGGTGACGGGGCACGGGCCTGCATACTGGGTGCGCGCCAGCGCTTCTTGCGCCTTCTCAATCCCTTTGATCGTGATCACATATTCGAAAGAGCCGGCCCCAAGTCCGCTGCCGCCCCTGACTTCGACGAATTTCTCCCGCTTCAAACCTTCGAGGACAATCTGGACGACGTTGGTGAATGGCAGGCGCATATGTTCGGCAATATCGTTGCCGGACATGTAGCCGCCAAAGTATAGAATCTTGATCGCCAACTCAGACAGAATGCCCACATTAAGCCCCGTATCTTTGATGGAGCGGACAGGCGTGGGAAACCAAGCCTGTTGGCGGAGTTGGCCGGTGCGTTGTGGGGCGGGTGATGTTCGTCTAATCATGGTGTTCCTCCAGCGTCGCGCACACGCGATGCACTTCATCTGCCGTATTATAGCAGTGCGTCGAAATGCGCACATGCGGTCTGCGGTGCGGGTCCCAATGCTTGGTCACACGAATTCCGTTGCGCATCAGGTGGTTCAGCAGGGCGGTGGCTTCCGCTTCGGCAGCGGGGATATTATCCGGATCACCGACGCGAAAGGTGACGATGGGTCCCAGAAGTGCGGGATCGGTGGGCGTGATCACGTGATAGCCATGCGCCTGCAAGTCCGCGATGGCCAGTTGGGAAAGATGCTTCGTCCAGGCGTCAATCCGTTCCAGCCCGATCTGGCGCAGGAAGCGCACGCTTGCCACAAGCCCGACCATGCCGGCAATGTTCGGAGTGCCCATCATGAAGCGAAAAGCGCCTTCGCGTGGGGTGAGGTCGTACTTTACCCAGTGTTCCCACCCGTCTGTGGCGTTCGG
>CAZSXY010000003.1:74055-75234 GCA_964611395.1 uncultured Anaerolineaceae bacterium
ACCAGAGGTTGCATCCTGCACGCCGGAGTGCTACACTGAATTTGCGTTTACAACTTTTTTACACTTTACCGGTTTGGCTTAACTCAGGAAGCGACCATGATCGACCGCATCCAATGGCTGGGACATGGCAGCTTCGTTATCCAGGGGCCACCGCTCATCTATATCAATCCCTGGCGCGTTGCTCGTAGTGCATTCCATGCTGATGCTATTCTAATCACAAACGACCAATACGATCACTGCTCTCCGGCTGATGTCGAGAAGTTGAGCGGGCCGAATACACTGATTGTATCGAATCCCGCGGCAGCGCATATCCTGGGACGCGACGTGATGCGTTTGCGTTCCTGGCAGAGCGTCAATGTGGGGGCGGCGCGTATCACTGCTGTGCCTGCCTATACGTTTTCGGACCACTATCCGGCGTCAAAGGGTGGCCTTGGGTTCGTTATTTCGGTCGATTATTACGATATTTACTATGCAGGCACGACCGATTTTGTGCCTGAACTGGCGAATATTCGTTGTGACGTGGCCATTCTGCCGGTCGCGGTGGGGCCGGGCACGCTCAACCTGGAGCGAACGGCGGAATTGGTTCGTTTGCTGAAGCCCTCGTGGGTCATTCCGAGTCACTGGGGTACGCATGGCGGAACGACGCTGGATATTCATGCGTTGGAGCGAGCGCTGAGCGGGCTGGCAAAAGTTGCCGTCACCGCGGCGGTGCGTTAGAAATGCCCCGGTTTTCGTTATAGAGAAATTTGCAAATTGCGATAGGGCTGGTTATCATATTTCCGCTTCAAGGTTTTTGGTGCAGGTGTTCATTAAAATTCATTTGTGAGAACATTTCTGTAGAGAGTTCTTGACCTAACATAATTGGCGAATAGACGTGATTTGACCACCTCTATCGTCACCGCAAGAGACTTTGGAACTAGTTTCGTTTATTTAATACACTTTTGGGGCGGCCCCTGATACAAGTAGGGGTCGCTCTTTTTATTCGACCGGTAACAGGGTGCGTTGAGAACCGCCCTGGTCATCGAGGATTGCTCCCGCAACCCAGCCGGTTCGCCCATCCGAAGTCTGCACCCGCCACCACTGAAAACCATCTTGAATTTGCGGCCCGCCCGTGATCCGCACGCGGGTTCCGTTCACCAGCCCGCTCAAAACGCCACCGCCCGGAGTGGCACGCAAGTT
>CAZSXY010000003.1:75334-85383 GCA_964611395.1 uncultured Anaerolineaceae bacterium
GATTGCTGAACTGCGGAATGGGTGAATAGCTGTTGCGGGCCATTAGGCGGGGCGTTCAAAAAGGCTAACGTGCCGTCCGAAAATTCATGGGCGTGCGATGGCCAGTAACCTTCCTCGGGTGAGACCAAGATTTGGGTGGTGTTCCGCTCTGGATCGATGCGTAAGACTGCTCCTGCGCCGCTCCCTATGATGGCCGTGCCAGTTGCGTTCCACCGCGCCTGGTTGTAGGCAGTGGGGGGCAGATTGGTGTCGTTCCAGACCGCCACGAGTGCCCCATCGGCGAGGAGAACGCGGGCAAAGGCAGTTCCGGTGCGTGTTTCAACCTTCACAAGAACCTCGGTTTCATCCGGTCGCCAACTGATCGGGCCGGTGAACACCTGCCGGGAGTCGTTGTTTGTGGGGATTGACGGCTGCAAACGGATCGTCGTCCCATCGTTTGCACGAATCCACAGGCCATCAACGAGATGCGCACCGCTTTGGACTTCGGCTGCTCCCGGAGTTTCGAGCGTATAGGCAAGCCACGTTCCGCCTGGCGACCAGGCCAGTGAAGTTGCCCGCGCTGTCGTATCGCCATCGGCTGGGTGCGTTACCGGAATTCCACCAACGTACAGCATGCCGTCGGGGGTGATGTAGGCGAGCGTGCCGTCCGGCGCGACATCATAAGTAGCCACACCGGTCGGGCTAAAGGTGAGCTGGTCGGGGTAGTTGAGGCCGACCTGCAATCGCCATACCTGCAGCAGGTTGCCTTCGTTCGAGAGAAAATAGAGCGTGTCCGGCAACATGTCGATGGTCACGACCGGCGCGAAGGGGCTTGTATTGCTCCCCGTACCGGGCACGACGCCGCCCGATCCGTCGTCAAGCGGGGGCAGGGCAGTTGGGCCGGGCCGCGTGCGCGTTGGCGCGGGGGTCGCAGTAGCCGTCGGCGGTGGGGCAGCGGTTGCCGTAGCCGAAGGTAGTGGTAAGGGAGAGAGCGTGATGGTTGCGGTTGCAGATGCCGTTGGCGTAGGGGGTGGCAGCGGCGTCAGGGATGCAGCGACCAGGGTACGCTGTTCGACCGGAAGCGTTGCCGTGATTACGATGGGAACCGGCGTTGGATTATCGCGTGCCAGGGTGCAGGCAGCCAGGCTCAGCGCAAATCCAGACAGCAAACTCAACAGTACGTGGCGACGCATACGCCATCTTACTCCTCTGTACAAGAGCACTGGGCCGCAGTATACCATACGCCCCGGACGAATTCACACGGCCTGGAAATAAAAAGCGTCTCCGGCCAGGACCAGCCGGAGACGTTGCATTTGCCTGTTATATGGACGCGGTGGCGGTTAAGCTGCTGCCGAATCGGGCGTCCGAGTCAGCGTACCATCCTCACGCCACTGGAGCGGTTGCCCCCCTTCGCCGATGATCTGGGGATAGCCATGTCCCTTGATGGTGTCGGCATCGACGATCACGCGCTTGATGATGTCTTTGTGCGAAGGAATTTCGAACATCACGTTCATCAGCGCGCCTTCAATAATGCTGCGCAGACCGCGCGCACCCGTTTCACGCGCCGAAGCTAGATCGGCGGCGACTTCGAGCGCTTCGTTGGTGAAGACCAGTTCGACGCCATCAATTGCAAACATCTGCTTGAACTGTTTGGTCAGCGCGTTCTTCGGTTCTGTCAGGATGCGCACCAAGGTGTCGCGATCCAACGGGTCCACCACGGTGACAACCGGCAGGCGACCCACCAGCTCAGGAATCATTCCGAACTTGATCAGGTCTTCGGGCGATACGCGGTGGAGCAGGTCACTTTCGGTCACATTGGTGATGGCTCCTGCTTTGTCGAACCCCAGCGCTCCCCTGACGCCAACCCGGTTGGCGATCACCTCATGCAACCCATCAAATGTGCCACCGCAGATGAACAGGATGTTGCGGGTATCGATCTGGATGAACTCTTGATGAGGGTGCTTGCGCCCACCTTGCGGCGGAACGTTGGCAACGGTGCCTTCGATGATCTTCAGCAGGGCTTGCTGGACGCCCTCACCACTGACATCGCGGGTGATGGAGGGATTGTCACCACTCTTGCGGGTGGTCTTGTCGATTTCATCGATGTAGATGATACCCTTTTCGGCACGGGCGATGTTGTAGTCCGCCGCTTGAATCAGGCGAAGCAAGATGTTTTCGACGTCCTCACCCACGTAACCTGCTTCGGTCAGCGATGTCGCATCGGAGATGCAGAACGGGACATCAAGCATGCGGGCGAGCGTCTGCGCCAGCAGGGTTTTCCCGCTACCGGTTGGGCCGATCAGCAGGACGTTACTCTTGTCAAGTTCGACATCGGCTATCGCGCCGCCTGCGTTGACACGCTGGTAGTGATTGTAAACTGCGACCGACAGCACGCGCTTGGCCTGTTCCTGCCCGATCACATACTTGTCAAGTTCTGCGAGAATCTCACGCGGCGTAGGGACGTGCTCGATCTGGAAGTTGCCCTGCTCGTCTGGGGTGCTCGCATCGTGCAGAATGTCGTAACAGAGGTGCACGCACTCATCGCAGATGAATATGCCGTCTGGCCCTGGGATGAGTTGATTCACTTCTTCGATGGAGCGCCGACAGAACGAGCAGCGCTGCGGTCCGATCAGATAGCTCACGGTGTTTTCCTTCTACTTGCCGTTCGATTTGACCTTGTCCTCTTTGGACGGAGGAATCAGGATGTCGTCGATCAACCCGTATTCTTTGGCGTGTTCGGTCGTCATATAGAAATCACGATCGGTGTCTTCTTCGATGCGTTCCAGCGGTTGCCCGGTGCGTTCGGCCAAAATCTTGTTGAGCAGGTCGCGCTGGCGCAAAATCTCGCGGGCCTGGATTTCAATGTCGGTTGCCTGCCCGCCGCCGCCGGATGACCAGGGCTGGTGCATATGTATGGTTGCGTTGGGCAAAGCGAAACGGCGCCCCTTCGTGCCGGCAGCCAACAGCACCGTGCCGAAGGATGCCGTCAGGCCGACAGCAACCGTCATCACGGGCGCGCTGATCTGGCGCATCGTGTCGTAGATCGCCAGCCCCGCGTAGATCATTCCCCCTGGCGAGTTGATGTACATCTGAATCTCGCGTTCCGGGTCTTCGCGGTTGAGGTAAAGCAGTTGAGCGACGATCAGGTTGGCGATTTGATCGTTGATACCCGTGCCGAGAAAAATGATGCGCTCTTTGAGCAGTAGGGAGTAGATGTCATAGGCGCGCTCACCCCGGCCACTGGTTTCAATCACCATGGGGATCAGGCCATTGTATAGATCCATGTGTTTGTGCTCCTTGTCCAGCCCCAACCGGCGAAACGTTTCTGTCACGCGTTGCCGGCAGCCGTTAACTCCGGTCTTCGGTTGTACTGGCGGGTTCTTCCGCCTCGGCGACAGGGGCTTCGTCGGCGATTTCTTCCGGTTCTTCGACAGTTTCTTCGTCGTGCGCCTGATCATCAGTCGCTTCGCCCTTGGCGATAGCAATGAGCCGGTCGATAGCACGGCTTGAGATCAGGTCGTTGTGGATGCTCACGCGGCTTTGAGCCGTTGATAGGAACTTTTTGAACTGGTCGGATTGCGCGCCGCCAAACTGCTGGCTAAGGCGATCGATTTCGGCGTCGATTTCATCGCCAGAGACGGCAAGTTTTTCGCTGCGCATAAACTCGCCCAAGGCCAACCCACGCTCAGCGCGAGCAATAGCCCGTTCGCGGTACAGATTGCGCAGGTCGTCTTCGCTCTGGCCCGTGATCTGCAGGAAATCCTTGATCGTCAGCCCTTGCTGGCGCAATACGCTTCGTTCGAGATCTTCCAGAAAGTCGTTGATGTAATCCTGTACCAGTTCTTCTGGATAGTGGATAGTCGCGGTTTCGACGAGTTTGTCGAGCGCTTCATCCGCGATTTCCTGGCGGGCCGTGGCCTGAGCCTGTTCTTCGAGTTGTTTGCGCACGTTCATGCGCAGCTCGAGCAGGGTTTCGAACTCGCCCTCAGTGACACGCTTGGCCAGGTCGTCGGTCCATTCAGGCACCGTGCGCGACTGGACTTTTTCGATATGCACTTCGACGCGCAGCGTTTTCCCCGCGACTTCTTCGTCTTCATAGTCGTCTGGCACGGTGAGGGTGAATTCTTTCTCGTCCTCCGCGCTCATGCCAACGATCTGTTCCGCGAAGCCAGGGAGCAGGGCGTTTTCATCATCGCGCAGGATGAGGTCATAGTTGTGCTGGTGGAGGAGTACGCGCTCGCCCGAATCGTCGTTGTCGTCCGCCGTTTCGCCGGATGCTTCATCAGCTACCTCGGTTTCAGTTGCGTCGGACTCATCCAGAACGGTTATCTGAATATGCGAGAACGTCACCTGGTCGCCCATTCGCGCTTCACGCTCGACCAGTTCGACCAGCGCCTGTCCCTGGCGGATGTTCTCCATGGCCTCGTCGACCATTTCGTCGGTGATGTCGAGTTCTTCATGCTCGACGCGAATGGCGCGGTAGTCTCCGAGCGTTACTTCCGGGCTTTTGGGAACGACGAATACGAGCTTGTGCCCGTCGTCGGCGATATCTTCCAGGCTGCCCGGCGCATACGGATCGATTTCCGCCGCTTCAAGTGCCTCGCGGTAGATTTCGTTGCCCAGCGTGTCCAGCGCCTCGCTCAGGATGTACTCGCGTCCAAACAGGTTGACGACGACATCAAACGGAGCCTTGCCCGGACGGAAGCCGGGAATGCGGCTTTTCTTGCTGATGCGGCGGGCGGCCTGCCGCATTGCCTGTTCAACGCGGTCGGGATCAACCTCGACCGTCAAACGAACGGTATGGTTTTCTAGATGGTCGGTTTGAACGTTTAACATGCTGTCCTTCACAGTCTCGCACGAGGCGATTATAACATTTCGGGTGGTCAGCGACCATAGCCGACCAGCCTTCTTACGGAGGTCTTACGCACAAAAAACAGGGCGCTATGATGGGCGCCCCGCACGATGGGGAAGGTGGGACTCGAACCCACACGGATCGCTCCACATGATCCTAAGTCATGCGCGTCTGCCAGTTCCGCCACTTCCCCTATGGCGTCCCCCAGATTATATAGATCATTTACTGATTGGGGAAGGGTTGATTCGCCCTGCTAAGTCGGTGTGTGAGGCAGAAAAACAGCCGGCAGGATCAACGAAAACGTGCTACCTTTGCCTGGGGCACTTTCGACGTGAATGGTTGTGTTCATCCCTGCGGCGAGCATCTGCGCCAGGGATAATCCAACGCCCGGTCCGCCTTGGTGCTGGGAGATCGAATCGTTGACTTTGTAGAATGGCTCGAAGATATGCTCTTGCTCGTGTGCAGGGATGCCGATCCCGAAATCCCTGACACCAATCCAGACGTGATCGCTATCGTCCAGGCAGCCCAGAATGTGAATGGGGGCGTCGGTTGCACTGAAGCGCAGGGCGTTGTCGAGCAGTAGTTGCAGCAGGTTGCCCAGGCCTATCTTGTCGCCCAGCACGGGCGGGAGATCATCGGGCAGCCTGTTTTCGATACGCTCTGCGCTGCCATGTGTGGCCCACTTGCGGTTGATCAGTCGGACTGCGTAATCGGCGGCTTCGGGGAGGCTGATAGGCTCCAGGTGTAATTCGTCCATGTGGGTCAGGTTACGGATGTTATCAACAAGGTGTTCCAGGCGGGCGACTGCTTTGGTGGCCATCAGGGTCAGGTCGTGTTCATCGTCATGTTGGATGGCAATCAAGTCTTCGATGAGCAGTGCCACTGCTGATTTGACCTGGAGTAGCGGCGTGCCCAGCTCGTGCGAGATGCGCGCCATAATACTATTCCGGACTTGAGCGAACGTCCGGGCTTGTTGATCGTGCAGCGCATAGGGGGGATGAAAGCGGAAGCGAATGCGAAGCAGGGAATGTAGCCAGCGTTCGATCTCGGCAAGCGGCGGATCGACCAACATGGCATCCGGGCTGACTGCCGGGTTAGCGGCAGCGACCTCTGCCTCAGATTCATGCGGGGTGACCAGGATCACGGGGATGAATGCTCGCACATCTTGCTTGATCAGGCGGCAAAGGGCAAGACTATCGCCGTCTGGAAGCGACTCGATGATGATAGCGTCGGGTGAATGTGTCTGGGCCAGGCGTGCAGCGTCACCAGGCGAGAGCGCCAGCACAACAGTATACCCGCCTGCCTCGAGCGATTGCGCCAGCGCAGTGGACGTGTCAAGGTCATAGGCGGCGATCAGCACCATGGCCGCCGGTATGCCCGGCGGCAGAGTAATGACGCCTGATGTGAGTTCTTGAAGCTCTCCCACGCTGTCCCCCAGGACGGTTACCTCGCAAGAGGGATTCTACTCCAGGCGGGCAGCGGGCGAAAGCGATAATCGTCCGAGTATCGTTTGAGAACGATTGGGATTGGGATACATTAACGCCAAGTTCACCTGTTTCGTACCAGACTCAACGGTCACTCTAACCAAACCACCTGCCTGAACAAGTGGTTTTCCAGAAAATCGGCGGCATCCGCAGACTGAGTCCTGTCATGGTGGAGCAGGGTCACTGTGACGCCGGTGGTCACTTCGGTGATATTAACCGTTGTTTCGCCAGCTTCACGTCCTCCGCCGATCCAGGCGACGAATCGCCCGTCTGGTGATGGCGTGAAAAGGTGCGCAACTTGTCCGCCAAATTGCTGCGCGCGGTCGTTGGTGTCATCCACGTTGCCAAGTGGCCCGGCGATGGGGCGCGGAGTCGCGCCGGGCGTCGCGAGATCGAGCGCCATGATTTGCCGCACC
Organism: uncultured Anaerolineaceae bacterium; assembly: GCA_964611395.1. GTDB lineage: Bacteria > Chloroflexota > Anaerolineae > Aggregatilineales > Aggregatilineaceae > CAZSXY01. Next base: position 82,066 of record CAZSXY010000003.1, read on the forward strand.
GGATCGCCGGTGACACGCCCGCATGAGCCAATCCCTAGCTTGACAAACAGCAGGGTGTCAACATCCAGCCACTGGGGCGATGTGGCGACCAGCCCCGCCTCTTCCCACACCGTTTCGCCCGTGGGAGCGGGGCGGGCGGTGGTGAACGGCCCGTCGATTATCTCAACATAGGAGTCGAAGCATGCATCAGGATCGGGCGTGCTGCCGGGTGGGGTGATGGCGATGGGCACGTATGCTGCGCGTGTGCCGTCCGGCGATTGACTTGTTTGGGGTGGTGCCAATAGTTCAAGCGGTGTATCCGGCAGCGGCTTTGATTCGCCGGTTTTGGTATCGACAATATTCATCACGGGCGGGTTTTCGTCACCCCACCACCAGACAAGCTGCGAATCAATCGTCCAGGCATACCGGATGGGGTGCTGGCTCGAACTGGCAACGTTGAGCGTAGTCGCACCATCAGCCGATACCAGCTTGAGGGCGGTGCTGAACGATCCGGTGAGCGTGAGCAACCAATTGCCGTCCGGTGAGATGCCGATGCCGGACGGGTTTGACCCCGTGTTGTTGATCACCTGGGTGTTGATTGACGCCAGATCAACTATGCCGAAATTGGGAAAAGCGACAAACGCGCCGCGCGTGCGGGTGGCGTCCAACACGGCAGGACTGTACGAACGGACACCTTCAAACGCGATAGTTTCACCGGTTTGCAGATTTAGCAGTTCGAAGTGTGCTCCTCGTAGCAACAACAAATGACCACTTAGTTCGAGCGATTCGACTGGCGCGTTTTCGCCGGTGGGCGGCGTGGTTGGAGCGCTTGTAGGTTGTGCAGTCGGGGTAGGGCGTCTGCCGGCAACCTCAAGCGTGACGCCTTTTTCTTCATCGCTTCCACAGGCTGCCAGGGTTGTGCCGAAGACCAACGACATGAATATCAGAAGCAGGCTCAAGCGTCTCATGGTGTGTGGCGCGGGGCCGGTTCGTGCCAAGCGCGCCGCAACTCCTTTCTGGCTGGGTGCTGAAAAAATCGTGCAGTCATCAGATCATACGCGCTGGCGCGTGCTTGTGGTCACTGTAATCATCGTTTGCCGGACACGCTCGACGGCTATTTTAGCCCGTTCGTGGGTTGAGCGCATCACATTTGGCCTGTTTTGAGTGTGTCGTTTGGCCTTGCCGTGAAAACGCCCAGCCGATTCAGGGGCAAAGTGCGTTATAATCTCATTGTTGCGAATCGTTCGCACCGAACACCGCGTCCGCGCGGACAATGTTCGATAATTGCAGTGAGTGAGGTGTTTTGTGAGCAACGAGACATTACATGATGCCGTCAAGGCTGCACTTGGGACCGTCATTGAGCCAGAATTGAACCGCGACCTTGTGTCACTGAACATGGTGCGCGATATCAGCGTGACTGATGATGGTGTGGCACATTTCACCGTCGTCCTGACCACGCCGGCCTGCCCGCTGAAGGATGTGATTTACCAGCGCGCCAAACAGGCCGTGACGCAGGTCGACGGAATTGTCGATATCGATATTACATGGGATTCAAACGTGCCGACGGACGCACGCATCTTTGGGCGGATGGAACTGCCAATCCGTAGCATCATCGCCGTAAGCAGCGGGAAGGGGGGCGTCGGCAAGAGCACCGTTGCGGTGAATCTGGCGGTGGCCCTGTCCCAGATGGGCGCGAAGGTCGGTCTGATGGATGCGGACATCCTCGGCCCGAATATTCCCAAGATGATCGGCTTGAGCTTCGCGCAGCCTCCGATCTCTCCGGAGAAGAAACTGATTCCGTTTGAGGTCTTTGGGCTGAAGGTGATGAGCATGGGCTTTTTGGCCGACCCCAATACGCCAATGATCTGGCGTGGCCCGATGCTTCACAGCGCAATCCGGCAGTTCTTCACCGACGTGGCGTGGGGAGCGTTGGATTACATGGTGGTGGATTTGCCGCCTGGAACGGGTGACGCCCAACTCAGCCTGGCGCAGTCGGTTCCGCTTACGGGGGCGATCATTGTTACCCAGCCACAGAGCGTGGCGGTTGACGATGCGCGGCGCGGCCTGGCGATGTTCGAGAAGTTGAATGTGCCGATCATCGGGATTGTCGAGAACATGTCCGGCGATCTGTTTGGCGAAGGCGGCGGCGAGCGGCTGGCGGAAGAACGCGGCGTAACGTTCCTGGGGCGCGTGCCCCTCATGGCCAATGTCCGCGAAGGGGGCGATGCGGGACACCCGGTTGTTGTGGATGATCCCGATTCTCCGGCAGGGCAGGCGTTCCATAAGGTGGCGAAGGAGATTGCCGCCCGTGTGAGCGTGGTGATCCTCGCACAAAAGACGACGATCCCGCTCAACATTATCAAGTAAAGGCTCGTTCGGTAGTGCGCAACGTATAGCCCTGGCGCTGGGAAGTGCCTGGGCTGTTTCGCGTTCGCTGCACGACAGGGCAAAAACCGCTATAATGACCGCGCGTGGGGTACATCTGGCGCGCTATGAGGGGCTGGAATGATGCTAAAAGGGTTGCTGGTGGATCTCGTCCCGTTTGATAGCCGGTTCGAGAGCCGAATACGCGAGTGGATCAACGGCCCGATGCGCGTGTGGTGGAGCATGGATGGGCTTGTCAGCCAGGCTGCGCATGAGCGCTTTCGAGCAGAGTGGGAAGCCAAACCCGATAGCCAGCGCAACCGGCACATCAGGTTCGGCGTGGCGACGAAAACACAGGTTCCCATCGGCGTGTTTTCACTGATGCGAATCGATCCGGTTCATCGCCAGGCGGAGGTGGGTGCCGGTATCGGCGATCCACAGTATTGGGGCGGCGGGTTCGGCTCTGATGCCATGCTCCTGGTGTGCGAGTATGCGTTTCGGTGGTTGGGGTTGCGACGGCTTTGGCTGATCACGCGCGAAGATAATGTGCGGGCGCGACGCCAGGTCGAGAAATGTGGGTATACGTTGGAGGGGATGCGCCGGGACGCCGAGTACTACGATGGCCTCTACAGGCACATGATAATGTACGGATTGCTGCGCGAAGAATGGCCGGGACGCGACGTGCTAACCCGGCGGTTGGAGCTGCACCAGAAAGCAAAAGCACGCGGTACTGTGTAAAATAGGCAGGTTCCGGCGGTTGCAAAGTGTGGGCAAGCCTGTCAGCGAGTTTGTGTTCTCCCATATTCCACGCGGGGGAGAGGAGATATTCCCGGCATAGTTTCCTTCTCGCAGGTGGGGAAGGGGCTGGGATGGGGGACAGAACGCCAGTTGTCAGGAAATCTTGCGATAATCCTTTGCATGCCCCACTGATTGCACCAGTGAGTTGAGGGAAAAATATGAACAAACAGCGCGTTG
>CAZSXY010000004.1:0-1706 GCA_964611395.1 uncultured Anaerolineaceae bacterium
CACCTGACTTTCTCTTACGATCATAAGTTTAGCACGGCTTGCCTCGCCAACACACCCGGAAAATACGTCCATGCGAGGCGTACATAAAAAACGGCGCGGAGCAAGTCCGCGCCGCCGGGGAAACCCCTATCGGTAAATCAACCGGAAGCGTTCTCCGGAGTAGCTCGACTAGAAGTCGAAGTCGTTGATGTTCTCAGCCGTATAGATGAAGGGTGGCCCAAGCAGGATTTCGCTGCCGTTCACAACCTGCAGCGTACCCAGGCGGCCAGCCTCAACTTCGGTGTCGCCCGGCTTGAGTTCGCCATCAACAATTGCCCGCATGACGTACACGGCGGCGTAACCCAGGTCTACCGGGTTCCACAACACCACCGACTGCACACAGCCATCGTTCACAAACGGCTTCATGGCGTTGGGCGTCGCCAGGCCAACCACGGCAACCTCACCACACAGTCCCGCCTGGGTGACGGCGTCAGCCGCAGCCGGAGTCGCAACGCTGGTCATGCCAAAGATACCGTCCAGGTCTTCGGCATACTTATCAATCAGCGTGTTGGACTGGTTGAAGGACAGCACAGCGTCCTCCTGGGCTTCCAGGGTCTCCAGCCAGGTCATTTCAGGATAGCACTGCTGAGTGTAAGCCCACATCTCGGCAATCCAGCGTGCCTGGTTCGGGGTGGTGAACGTGCTGGTCACAATGCCGAAGCTGGCATCTTCACCGGCCTCTGCCGCCAGACTGTCCATCATGGCCTTCGCGATACCGTTGAACTCGGCCTGGTTCACAAACCATTCACGAGCATCCGGCTCCGCGTTGGCGTCATAACCCACCACATGGATGCCTTCTTCAAGAGCGCGGCGCAGAACGGGCGCAATTGCAACCGGATCGTTGGCAGCAAAGAGAATGCCATCGACGCCCTGCGTAATGTAGTTGTCGATGAAGGTGATCTGATCATCGATGTTCGCTTCGGTGGGGGCGTCGGTCGTAACCTTGACGTTGCCCAGTTCCTCAGCGGCTTCCTGCATACCCTTGGTGGTCGCAGCGAAGTAGCCGATGCCGATCAACTTCGGTACATCGACAAGCACAATATCTTTACCGGCCAGATCGGGCGGATCAACCGGCTGCCCACCATCGTATTCCCTGGGTTCCGGTGGTTCCGGCTCTTCATCGCCGCAGGGTAGCGGGTTCACGGGCAGATCATCCGCCCCATCCCAGCGATCCTCATCTTCACCGCCCTGAGCATAGGCCGGCAAGACCGCCAGTGGCCCCAAAACCATACTGAGAACGATCAGAATAGCTAGAAACTTACGCATGGTTCTTCTCTCCTATCTCATTTCATTCGCCAAACGTTATTTAGACAATATGTGGAGGAACCGCTTGAACTGATCTCCCATAGACCTCCTTTCTTTGACTAATGCTGTGGCAGCTATATCCCTCGCATGTGACGTTGAATCAGGCTGTTAATCAGCGTTGAGAGGATGAGCACCGTACCGATCACCACAATGGTGGAATCCCCCGTCACGCCGGTCAACGCCAGACCGTTTTTCAAAAGCTGGATAAGCACTAAACCAATGGCCGTTCCGCCGATACTTCCTGTCCCCCCGAAGATACTCGTTCCGCCCAGCACAACCGCCGCGATAGCATCTAGCTCCCACCCCAGCCCCATATCCGAACGAGTCGTGCTCACACGAGAGACCAGGATATAGCCCGTAAT
>CAZSXY010000004.1:1806-25582 GCA_964611395.1 uncultured Anaerolineaceae bacterium
GCCCCATATCCGAACGAGTCGTGCTCACACGAGAGACCAGGATATAGCCCGTAATCCCCGCCATGAGGCCGGAGAACGTGTAGGTGATCACCAGAACGCGATCGACCGCGATTCCAGAAAACCTGGCGGCCAGTTGGTTATTCCCGATGGCATAAAGGGCCCGGCCAAACGTGGTACGCGCCAGGATAATGCCGGAGATAATCGTAGCGATCACCAAAATATAAAGCTGTGTCGGGATGCCTAATACCTCTCCCTGGCCCAGGCGGTAGAACCAATCGGGATACCCTGTGACCGAGCGGGCACGCGCAATTCCTTCGGCAAGTCCCCGGTAAAATGTCAGGGTTGCCAGCGTCATGATCAACGGCGGAACGCCCAGACGGGTGATGAGCAACCCGTTGACAAACCCCGCGATCCCACCCACCACGATGCCGATGAAAATCGCGACTTCCAACGGATAACCCAAGTTGTGCCAGGTGTAACCCAACACGATGGCACTGAGTCCCGCTATCGACCCAACCGACAAATCAATGCCCCCCGTGATGATGATGTACGTCATGGGCAACGCTAACAGCCCTATTTCGGTCATCAAGCGCCCTTGATTGAGCAGGTTATCCACCGTGAGGAATTTGTCGGTCTGGACCGCCAACACGAAGACGGCGATCAATGTAATGATGAACAAAACACTCTCTTGAGTGAGTAGAAAGTTGCGAAGAGAGACCCAGGCCAGCGTCTGTGAGTTCTCAATTCGCTCTGTTTCTTGAACTGCCATTGCCATTGCTCCGATGCATCATGCTGACTGACGTGACCGACGTAACAAGTCAGCCAACACAGTGACCAAGATAAGTAAGCCTTGAATGGCTTTTGTCCAGAAAGGTGAAATGCCCAGGAAAACCAATGATTTGGTGATAGTGTTCAACAGGATGGCCGCCAGCATCGGCCCGATAACCGTTCCGGTGCCGCCGAGAATGCTCACGCCACCAACCACTGTCGCCGTAATCACCACCAGCTCAATAGGTGGCACGGTCGTCTGAATGACTCGTAGCTGTGTTGCATACAACACGCTGGCAATACCAACGAACACCCCATTCAAAATGAATGCGGTCATGACCGTTCGCTGTGCGGAGATGCCGGACAGCCTGGCCGCCTCAGCATTCCCGCCAACGGCGTAGATGGCCCGCCCGGTTGCACTGTACCGCATCCAGATCGCGGCAATGATCGTCAGAATCACCATAAAATAAACCGGCATAGTGAGCATTTGGAAGAAATCGCCAAATATAGGCAAGGAGACATTTTCTAACGGGCGCATCTGCGCCAGCCCGTAACCATCCGGCATGTCGGTGACACGCTCACCATTGGTCACCGTGATCAACAAACCCTTCAAAATGCTCAAGAAACCAAGCGTGACGACAATGGCGGGGACACGCAGATACGTCACAATAAACCCGATCAAGGCCCCAATCAGACCGCCGACAATCACCGGAATGATCCAGGAAAGCCAGATGGCCACGTCGATGGGCACCCAGGAGGGGTAGTCATAGATCGAGATATGCCCGCTCAAGATCGACAGCACCACGATCAGCGATCCTACCGAAATATCAATATTCCCGGAGATGATCACCATCGTCATGCCGATAGCAGCCACCGCAATGTACGCGTTGCCGCTGAAGACATTGACCATGTTACGTGTCGATATGAATCGCTCGTTGTCATAGCCTACATAGCTCATCAGCACGACGAGGCTCAGCAAGAGCACCGCTTCCTGGTTGCCCAACAAAGACCGGAGCAGTTGCGGCACCTTCACCAAACGGCTTTTTGGAAATGATGTTGCTTCGGAGCGCATTACTGCCATTAAATACTCTCCAGCTTATGATTCCATTTGTGGTTATTCTTGGACAGATCACCCATCATGGCAGCACCGATATTTTCCTGTGTCGCCTCACTGCGCATAAATTCGGCCACAATCTCGCCTTCGCGCATCACCAAAATACGATCGCTCATCCCTAGAATCTCTGGCAATTCGCTTGATATCATCAAGATCGCCAACCCTTGCTGGGCAAGCTGGCTCATCAAGCGATGGATTTCGGCTTTGGACCCCACATCAATGCCGCGCGTCGGTTCGTCCACGATCAGGATCGTGGGGCGCGTTGCCAGCCATTTTCCGACAACAACTTTCTGCTGATTTCCGCCTGACAGTTTGCCCGCGAGTTGAAGGGGGCTATAAGCGCGGATACCCAGACTCTCAATCGTCTGACGGGCAAGATTCAATTCTGCCTGGCGATCGATGAAGGTGGCCCGTGATAGCTCGTGCAACACGGTGATTGAGGTATTATCACACAAAGTCATCTCACGAATGAGGCCCTGTGTTCCGCGATCTTCAGGGAGGTAGGCAATTCCATGCCGCATAGCCTGTGTAGGGCTTTTGATCTTCACTTCGGAGCCATTGATCTTGATAGTCCCTGACTCGGCGGGTGTATAGCCAAAAAGAACATGGGCCAGTTCGCTGCGCCCCGATCCAATCAGTCCCGCCAGCCCTAAAATCTCTCCCGCACGAAGCTCAAAGCTAATGTTGCGCGTTAAGGGTTTGCGATTCAGGTTCCTAACCTCAAGAACCGTCTCGCCGATCGTCGCCTCTTCCTTGGGAAACAACGTGTCGATTGTCCGCCCGACCATCATCCTTATAAGATCATCTTCGCTCGTTTCGGAAACAGGCTTGGTGTCGATATATTTTCCATCGCGCAAGACCGTCACCCGATTACCGATTTCAAAGACCTCATGCAACCGGTGGCTGATGTAGATGATTCCCACATCTCGTTCTTTGAGTAGTGTGACGATTTCGAACAGGCGATCAACATCAGATTCCGTGATTGCTGCAGTCGGCTCATCCATAATGAGGACACGCGCATTCATCGACAGCGCCTTGGCAATCTCGACGCGCTGGCGATTCCCTACCGTGAGCTGTCCTACCTTCGACATCACATCCATGTCATAAATGTTGAGGGAAGCTAGGATTTCCCGCGCTTTTTGGCGCATCGTGGACCAGTCGATTGCACCAAAACGCGTGCGCGGTGCGTGTCCCATGAAGATGTTTTCGGCAACGCTCAACTCAGGATACAGCAGCAGTTCCTGGTAAATAGTCGCGATGCCATGAGCCTGGGCCTCGCGCGGGTTGCTAAACCTGACAGGCTGCCCATCGACAATAATCTCGCCCTGGTCTGGTTGGTAGACTCCTGAGGCGATCTTGATCAGCGTTGACTTGCCGGCTCCGTTTTCCCCCAGCAAGGCATGAACTTCGCCGGGCAGAATATCGAACTGAACGTTGTCCAGGGCAAGAACGCCGGGAAATTGCTTGCTTATGTTCGTTAGTTTGAGAATAGGCTCCATGTTCGGAGGCTCCGAAAAAGTGACACATGCTGAATAATGGATTCGCCCCAAAAGGGCCGGTGGCTTGGTGTCTTCCTGCTCTTTAGCGCTCGCCCACAGGAGCGGCGTGCCGCAGGTCTAACGAAACGCTACTGGTCAGGTCAAATGCAGAAAATATCCTCCAATCACGCCAGAACTTCCGCCTCACGCGCCCGGAAATATGTCGCCGTTTGCAGTACCATGTCGTCGAGTTGCTGCTTGTCCGGCCTGCCGTACATGGCCGGGTAGGGATCACCGCCCGGCCCCAGGGGCTCAGGAGTCACATACTTGCCTTCGCTGTTGAACCCTATCAGGTACAACGCCATGATGATGGTGTCCAGGTCCATTGAGCCAAGCCCCAGCGCACACCGGTTGCTATCCGCCATATGGAGGTTCACGAGTTGTTCGCCAGCCGCGAGGATCGCCTCGCCAATATGGGCTTCTTCTGACTGCATGTGATACACATCCCCGTTGATATGCTGGACACCGGGATGATTGACGGCTTCGATATAGCGCTTCGCATCTTCAACCGTATGCACGAAACTCACTTCCGCCGAGCGAATCGGCTCAATCGCCGCTTTGACGCGATGTTCGACGAAAATATCGGCCACACGGCGGAGGGTTTGGGCACTGCGCTCAAATTCCGTATTGTCGTATGGCTTGGGGCGGCCAACGGCTCCCGGAACCACCAGCAGGTATGTACCACCAACGGCAGCAGTAAAGGAGACTTCTCGTCTGAGGTAATCGATCGCAGCCTGGCGGTGAACGGCGCGATTGCTGGACAGGTCGTTGTCAGCCGAAAACATGCCACACACGCCAGCCACCTTAATCCCGTGATCACCAAGGATAGCCAGCGTCTCATTCACATCATAGCCCAGATCCGGCCCGTAGTGATTCCCATGCAGCTCGATAAATGTGATCTCCGCCTTCTGCAGCCGGGCTGCCGACTCGGCAAGCGATTCGATGCCAAAGCCCCAGTTGCTCCACGATAGATTGAGACGCTTTTTCAATCGTTCGGGGTGGTTGGCCTTCAGGTCTTCAAAAGCGGCTCTGATCTGCTCGTTTTTTTGTTCAAAATTCTGTTTTTTCATGGCAACACTTTCTGGCAATACCACAATTCGGGCAGGGCAACATGGCGAACAAGGTCGCAGGATCCAAAAGTAGCAGAAGCCTGGGGCGGTAAGGGAAATACATTACACCTGATCTTAATCTTACTCATTCTATCAAAGCCGACAAATCTGGCTGCAACAAACTTTACTAAAGCGTTCACCCTCGCAGTGACATGCCCAGACAACGCTAGACTGCCGGTGCTTCTGTGCCGGGCGCATAAAAGGGAATCGTTTGCGGCCCTTCCGGCAGCACGCAGACGCGCGCATCTCGCCCATACCGTTCGCGCAGCATTGCGACCGTCGCCGGAATATCGCGACAAGGCTCAAGAAGCGCCTCGCGCAGTTGTGCGTCGGTGAAGTTGTGCGAATAGAAATAAACATCCGCCTTTAGCTGGATCCGGCCTTGAATCTGTGCCGCCCATTGATCCTGACGAGGTTCCGGCAAGTTCATCACGTTGTCATACAACTCCTGCGGGGTACGTGCCGCCCGTAACATCTCGCCAAACAACCCGTGATCAGGAATCCCTTCGCTGCACTCAGCCGCCATGATGATCGCTCCGCCAGGACGCACAATTTGTTCCGCTGCGCTCATCCCTTTTCCACATTGGTAAAGATTGAGGTCGAGGGGATACCCCGAATTGGTAGTGATAACGATATCGAACAGGCTATCGACGGGCACCATCGACGCTTCGCGAACAAACGCGATTCCGGCATCGTGCGCCGCGACCAGATCACCGGCAAAAACGCCCGTGATCTCTTTAGCGCGATTCAGCGTTACATTGAGCAAGAAAGTGGGGCGAGTCTGTAAGGCAACCTCGCGCGCTTCTTCCCAGATGGGGTTACCATGCGTCTTGCCCCATGTGGCATCGGGATGCCCGATCATCGAGGCGTCGTGATTCCCCAGTACTGTTTTCTGCCCCGCCATGCCGGGCATGACAGCCTTCCCGCCCCCGGAAAACCCGGCGAAAAAGTGCGGTTCGATAAAACCGGTGAGAATCTTGACATCGGCTTCCATATAAGCGCGATTGATCCAGATCTCATGGCCTCGTGAGCTGGTTCCCAGGTATACCTGAGTCGCGGGATCAAAACAGTCATTTTGTTCAATGCGATAGCGGTCAACGATGGCATCCCCCAACATGCGCCGCAGTTCCTCCGGCGTGTTCGGGCGGTGCGTGCCCAAGGCATTGCACAGCACGATATTCGAATCGGGCACGTGCGCTAATGCTTCCAGCAGGGCGGGTAATATCAGGTGGTTGGGGGTTGCTCGCGTGATATCACTGAACACAATGGCGACCCGGTGGTGGGACTCTACCAGTTCGCGCAACGGAGCAGAATCAATGGGCTGGCGCACAGCCTGCCTCAGCGCGGCCAAGGGATCCGGTAACGCCGCAACATGCCTGGGCTGGATTACGGTAATGTCTGCATCGTCCGGTAATGTGATTGGGAGACCACGTTTACCATAATCCAAAAGGATCTCCATTTACCAGAATCTCCTCAAAGCCATTCCGAAACATCTCGCAAAGACCGCGAGGTGCTTTGCTGTGTTTGTCCGTGCTCCATAACGCACAGGCTTTTCTGTTTGAAATATGAGGCTATCGGGAACCAGGTTTTCTCTCGAAAACAAGCGCACTCGCTCGACCCAGGCGGTGTGATAGCGGCCTGGTTTGAAGTGCTTTACCCTTTCCCATCAAACGCATGCCATCGACCAAGCATATGAAACGTTTATGCCCCAGACACTGAGCGCAAGAAGGAGTGTTCAATTTCGCGCTGCTTCCAATTTATATTAATTCGAAACACCTGTCAACTCAATGGCCCTTCAAAGGACACGCCGGGGATTAGCGAGCGGAACAACACGTATCTTCCCCCGGAATTCGTCCTGTGACGTGGCAGTTTCAATCAGAAGCGATTAAAATTTGCTTTCGCTTAGTTTCGTAAATCACAATACAATAGCACAACGTATAAATCAACCAGGACGTGACGATCGGCACATATTTGGGCGATATTGGGCGATGTTTACCTGTGCTGGATTTTGCTTGTCTTCGAAAGGTGCATAGTATGTGCTGTCAAGAACGGTCATAATCTTATACAATTACGAAAAGCACGTTTATGGCTTTCGAATTTTGAAAGGACTCGCCGTATGCCTGATCCGCTGTTTCTAGAGGAACGCCGTCGCGCCATCCTCGAAATGCTTGAACAACGGGGGCGCGTTACGGTCAAGGAGCTCAGCGAGGAAATGCAGGTCAGCGAAGTGACAATCCGCCAGGACCTCAGCGCGCTCCGGGAACAGGGCTTATTGGAACGCACCTACGGGGGGGCCGTTGCCCGTGGCGGCACAAACAGCCTGAAGGAACTCTCCTTCAATGTGCGCCAGGGGAAAATGCGCCGCCAAAAGGAGGCCATTGCCAAAGCGGCGTCCGCCTGGATCCGTGACGGCCTTAGCATCGCCCTTGATTCAAGTACTACAGTGTATGCGCTGGTTCCTTATCTAAAGCGGCATAAAAAACTCACGCTCGTCACAAACGGGTTGATGATCGCCCAGAGCTTCCTCGAAAATGATGAGCAGCAGGCCCGCGTATTGATCGCCGGTGGCAGGCTACGCCGGGATTCAATTTCCGTCGTGGGGATGCCGGAGAGCCTGCCCAACGTCAACCTGAACGTCGGCTTTTTCAGTGCCCACGCCATCGACGAACACGCGGGAGCCAGCGACATTGACCCAGACGAGGTCGCTATTCGGCAGGCCATGATCGCCCGTTGCGCGTATCCCATTTTCTTGATTGATGGGAGCAAATGGGGACAGATTGCACCGTACACGATCATGCCCACCGCCGACCTGCGACACATCATCACCACCAGCGATGCGCCGCGCCAGCTCGTTGACCGGTTCCAAAGCTCAGGCATCCGGGTTGATGTCGTTGAAATCTAGCCGGTTGGCTCGGAGGCTACAGGGGGCGATTCTCACGCAAAAATCATGAGCGAAAGTCATGACCTGTAACGAGCCTGGGGCAATAGCAGCGCATCCCAACAAACACCCGGCTCCGAACCGTTGACAGGATCACAGCGATCCTGTACTCTGAAAATTGACAAAGATAAACAAAATTATTCGACGCCATTTGAAAAGCTCAATATGCTTTAGTGGCCTATGCGTTTGTGAGTATGAAAACTATGAGCCAGACTTCTGTGATTGCCGTTGACCTGGGAGCCGAGTCGGGGCGCGTCATGGAAATCGCGTTCGACGGCGAGCGCCTCGAACAACACGAAATCCGGCGGTTTCCCAACGTGCCGGTTCGCGTGCACGACACGTTATACTGGGACGTGTTGCAACTCTTCCACGAAATAAAGTCGGGGATTGACGCAATCGCCGACCGCGTTGCCAGCATTGGGGTAGACAGTTGGGGAGTCGATTTCGCCCTGCTCGACCGTGACGGCAACCTGTTGGGAAATCCTATCCATTACCGGGACGCCCGCACCGACGGCATGATGGAATGGGTCTTTGAGCGTGTGCCGCGCCGGACAATATTTGAGCGCACCGGCATTCAATTTATGCAGCTCAACACGCTCTACCAGTTGGCGAGCCTGGTCAAAAATCGCAGCCCGCTGCTCGAAATAGCCCACACCTATCTCACATTCCCCGACCTGTTCCATAACTGGCTGTGTGGTTCGCGCACGTGTGAGTTCACTCACGCCAGCACCACCCAAATCTTCAACCCGCGCTCTGGCGATTGGGACTGGGAGACGCTGGCGGCGATTGGCGTCCCCGCCCACATCTTCCCCGATGTGATCCAACCGGGCACTCGCCTGGGGGAATACAACGGCATCCCCGTGACGGCCCCTGCCGCCCATGACACCGGCAGCGCCGTCGTTGCCGTCCCGACCACCACCGATAATTTCGCGTATCTCAGTAGCGGCACGTGGAGCCTGCTGGGGCTGGAACTCCGCCAGCCGGTCATCAACGACATCGCCTATCGCGAGAACGTCACGAACGAGGGCGGCGTATACGGCACGTACCGGTTCCTCAAGAATGTGGTCGGTCTGTGGGTCGTACAACAGTGCCGGGCCACGTGGAAAGCGCAAGGCACCGACTACAGTTATGAGCAACTGACCTATGAAGCATCCCAGGCTGAACCGTTCCGCAGCTATATCGATCCCGATGATCCGTTGTTCCTCCCCCACGGTGACATGCCCGCCCGCATTCGCGATTACTGCCGGCGTACCGGGCAGCCCGTGCCCGAAACGGTGGGACAGATGACGCGAACGATTTTTGAAAGCCTGGCTTTGAAGTATCGCCTGGTGCTCGATTGCCTGACCAAGCTGGCCGACAAGCGCGTCGACCGCCTGCATATCATCGGCGGCGGGGCGCGGAACACGTTGCTCTGCCAGATGGCCGCCAATGCAACCGGCAGAGAGGTTGTCGCCGGCCCCTTTGAGGCGACGGCGCTCGGCAACGGGATCGTGCAGTTCATCACACTCGGCGTCCTTGACAACATCGCGCAGGCACGCGACATCTTGAGCCGGACGCAGAATACTACCACCTACGAACCGCAGGAAGTCGATACCTGGGAAGCGGAGTACCAGCGCTACAGGAGCATTATTGCCTCGTCGTGAACGGTGCATCCGCCCACCGGCATCCGCTACATAGCCTGAGAGGTTTAGTTATCTTTGAAAGAGGACAATTGATGAAAGGTTGGATGGGTCACACGCTCATTGTCGATCTCACATCCGGCGCGATCACGACAGCGCCGCTTGATGAAGACATCAGCCGGGAGTACATCGGGGGACGCGGCCTGGGAACCAGGCTGCTGTGGGACATGGTCGGCCCCGAAGTCGAACCCCTGTCGCCGGATAACGTCCTGATCATCGCCACCGGCCCGATCACCGGCACAGGCTTCCAAACCAGCAACCGCTTCTCCGTCAGCACGAAGTCTCCGCTAACCGGCACCGTCCTGGACGCCAACTCCGGCGGCACGTGGGGGATGCGTTTCAAGCGCACCGGCTATGACCTGATGATTATCAAGGGCCGCGCGCCCAATCCGGTCTATATCGAGATCACAGACGACGGAGCCGCCATCCATGACGCGACACACCTCTGGGGCATGACCGTTCCAGACGTGTCGGAAGCATTGGGGCAGGACAAAAACAAGCGCAACGTGCTATGCATCGGTCCCGCCGGTGAAAACCTGGTTCGCTTTGCCGCGATCATGAACGATCTGAGTCGGGCGGCGGCGCGGGGTGGCCCCGGCGCGGTCATGGGGAGCAAGAACCTGAAAGCGATTGTGGTCGAAGGAAAAGAGCGCGTCGAGTTTGATGATAAAGAGCGCTTCCGCTTTGTGCAATATGAAGCCACCAAAATGCTCAAAGCTAACCCGATCACGTCCCAGGCACTTCCGGAGTTCGGCACGGCGGTAATGATGAACATCCTCAACGGCATTGGCGCTCTCCCCACACGCAACTTCCAGCAGTCGGACTTCGAGCACGCTGAAGCGATCAGTGGCGAAGCCATGACCGATACCATCCTGGTAGACAACGACGCCTGCTGGGCCTGCCCCATTTCCTGCACCCGTATCACCAAGACAGCCAAGCGCCAGGGTGAAGGCCCGGAGTACGAAACAACGTGGGCCTTTGGCGCAAGCTGCGGCATCAGCGACCTGGAAGCGATTGCCGAAGCAAACTACCTCTGCAACGACCTCGGCCTGGACACGATCTCGGCGGGTGCGACAATCGCCTGCGCGATGGAGCTAACCGAAAAGGGGCTGCTTGATAGCGACTTGCGCTTTGGGCGGGCCGACCTCCTGACCAAAACCGTGGAAGATATCGCCTATCGCCGCGACCTGGGCGACGAACTGGCCGAGGGCAGCGCCCGGCTCGCCGCCAAGCATGGCGCACCGGAGCTGTCCATGAGCGTCAAGGGCCTCGAAATGCCCGCGTACGACCCGCGCGGCATGCAGGGGCAGGGCCTGCTCTTTGCGACCAGCAACCGGGGCGCTTGCCACATGCGCGGCAACATGCTTGGCCCGGAGGTGCTTGGCCTGCCGAAGCTGATCGACCGCTTCCAGGTACAGGGCAAGGCCGGCTATGTGATCCTGCACCAGCATAGCGCCGCCGTGATCGATTCGCTGGTCATCTGCAAGTTCACGAACATCGCGGTAGCCGATGAATTCTTCGCGCGAGTGCTCACCGCCCTGACCGGTTTCGAATATCCCACCAGCGAAATTTTCCGCATCGGCGAGCGCATCTGGAACCTGGAACGCCTGTATAATCTGCGTGAGGGCTTCACCCGCGAGGACGACGCACTCCCGCCCCGCTTGCTGAACGAACCGGCAACAGGAGCCAGCGCCGGAGAGGTGAATCACCTCGAGCCAATGTTGCAGGACTATTACCGCGCGCGGGGTTGGGACGAGAACGGCGTTCCCACGCTATCCAGGTTAGAAGCATTAGGGCTGGCCGAACTGGCCGCCGAGGTGGTGCGATGATTGACGAACGTGTCTACGAAATGTTCCGTGATATTGGCCGTGATCTATACATCCACAACCTGATTTCTTCGCACGGGGGCAACATCAGTGTGTGCTTTGGCGATCGTATTCTCATCAAGCGGCGGGGGGCCATGCTCGGACGCCTGAAGCCGCATGACATCATCGAAACCGGCCTTGAGAAAAACGATAGCGGCGTCGCGCTGGCCTCGACAGAACTCATCGTTCACCGCGCGATCTACAAAGCAACCCCCGCCCTGGCCGTCGTTCATGCTCACCCGCGCCGCGCCATCGCGCTCTCGCTGGTTCGCGACGAAATCATACCGATCGACAACGAAGGCTCGTATCTGCTCAAGAAAGTGCCCGTCGTGTCGGTCGAGTTTGCGTCAGGCACTACGCAAATGGCCAACGCCATCGCCGAGGCTCTCGCCGAATACAAGATCGTGTTCTTGCGCGGGCACGGCAGCTTCGCCATCGGGCAAACGCTGGATGAAGCCTTTCAGTGGACCGACGCGCTCGAAGAAGCCTGCGAAATCATCATGTACGCCAAGGAATTAGGCGAAGAAATGATCGAATACCGGCGCATGAGCGATTCGTACACGAAATGGTAATTGAGTAATGCGCAACCAATCATGACCAAAATAGTCAAAACCATCCGCCTGTCCGCCACGCTGCGCACGATTGCCGGGAGCAAAACGATCCAGGTGCAACTCGCGCCAGATGCCCACGCGCGCGATCTACTCAATGCGCTATGGGAAGCGAATCCCAACCTGGCTAACTACGTTCTCGATACGCAAGGCGGCCTGAACGCGGGCATCCAGTTGCTGGTTGGCGGACGCCACCTGGACTTCTTGCAGGGGTTGGACACACCGGTCGGTGACGTGGACGACTTCATGCTCATTCCACCGCTGGCCGGGGGATAGGCGGGCATGGCGCGGTCTGTCGATGACGGTCACCCGCATTCATAGCAACGACACGCCTCACGTGCCTGTCAGGTGAGGCGTTGCTGTTTTTTTTACCTCAATAGACTTGGGAAAGGAATGCGTAACGATGGAGAGTCGAGTGACGCCCCAACAGGTCGAGCAAGCCTATGCCCTGGCCAAAGAACGGTACGCCGCGTTGGGGGTGGATACCGGGCAGGCGCTGGACACGCTGAAGCACGTGGCGATCAGCCTGCACTGCTGGCAAGGGGATGACGTCAGCGGCTTTGAATCGCCGGGTGGCGAACTTGGCGGGGGATTGGCGGCAACCGGCAACTATCCCGGCAAAGCGCGAAATGCCGACGAACTGCGCCGGGACCTGGACAAGGCTTATAGCCTGATCCCCGGCACACATCGCCTCAATCTGCACGCCAGCTATGCCGAAACCGGCGGCAAGAAAATCGAGCGCAACGCCTTGCAGCCGGAGCATTTTGCTGCCTGGGCAGACTGGGCGAAGGAAAACCATCACGGCATCGATTTCAACCCCACCCTGTTCAAACATCCCCTGGCCGAAAGTGGTTTCACCCTCAGCAGCTATGACGAAGGCATCCGCCAGTTCTGGATCGAGCACTGCATTGCATCCCGCACGATCGGCGCTTTCTTTGGCAAAACGCTGGGCACGCCTTGCGTTACGAACGTCTGGATACCGGACGGCTACAAAGATACGCCTGTCGACCGCAAGCGCCCGCGCGAACTGTTAGCCGATTCGCTTGACAAAATCTTTGCCGAAAAGCTCGACCCGCGCCACAACCTGGATTCGGTAGAAGGCAAGTTGTTTGGCCTGGGGTCAGAGAGTTACGTCGTTGGCTCGCATGAGTTCTACCTGGGATATGCGGTGACACGCCACATCCTGTTGTGCCTGGACAGCGGCCACTTCCACCCCACCGAAACAATCGCCGACAAGATTTCTTCGGTGCTGCTGTACCTGGACGAGATTTTGCTGCACGTGAGTCGCGGCGTGCGGTGGGACAGCGATCATGTCGTCACGCTATCGGACGATTTGCAGGCGATCATGCAGGAAATCGTGCGCGGGGGATACCTGGGCCGGGTGCATATTGGCCTGGACTTCTTCGACGCCAGCATCAACCGCGTCGCCGCCTGGGTGATCGGGACGCGCAACGCGCTGCGCGGGCTGCTGATGGCGCTGGTCGAGCCGCTGGAACACATGCGAGCGCTTGAGATGGCAGGTGACTACACCACCCGGCTCGCCTTGCTAGAGGAGTTAAAAGGGCTACCGTTTGGCGCGATCTGGGACTATTATTGCTTACAGCATGATGTGCCGGTTGGCATCGCCTTCATGGACGAGATCAAAGCCTACGAAAAGCACGAACTGTCGAAACGGAGCTAAGCGCGTCCCTGGCGACGCCGGCTAAAAAGCGGAGGGATCATGAAGTTTCATCTACTACACCCACGTGTCCAGTTGGTCACCATCATGAATCGCATCTACGACAACGGGATGACCACGCTATCCGGCGGTAACCTGTCGATCAAAGACGACAACGGCGATATCTGGATCACACCAAGCGGGGTAGATAAAGGCAACCTGATGCCCAAGGATATCATGTGCGTCCATGCCGACGGCTCGATCGATGGCCCGCACCGCCTGTCGTCCGAATACCCTTTCCACCGCGCCATCTATGCCCGGCGTCCCGATCTGAGCGCCATCGTGCACGCCCACCCCCCCGCGCTGGTGTCGTTCAGCATCGCCCGCAAAGTGCCCGACACCCACATCATCCCCCAGGCCCAGCGTGTCTGTGGCCCGGTAGGGTACGCCCCCTATGCCCTGCCAGGGAGCGACCAACTCGGCGCAAACATCGCGGCGACATTTGCGCAGGGGCACAACGTCGTCTTGTTGGAAAATCACGGCGTCGCGACCGGGGGGCCAGACCTGCTCACCGCATTCCAGCGCCTTGAAACGCTCGATTTCTGCGCGCGGACGCTCCTCAAGGCCCAGGGCCTGGGTTCCGTGCACGTTCTGACAGACGAACAGCTCGCCCCGTTCGACCGCGCTCACCACCTGTTGCCGGAGTTCCAACCGCAGAAACACAGCAGCCGGGAACGAAACCTGCGCCAGCAGATCGTTGAGATTGTGCACCGGGCATGCGCCCGCCACCTGATGATCAGCACTGAGGGGGTTGTGTCGGCCCGCGTTGACGAACACAGCTTCCTGATCACACCCACCGGACTGGATCGCCGCAGTCTGGATATTGAAGACATTGTGCTGATCCAGGGCTGGCAGCGCGAACAGGGCAAATTACCAAGCCGGTCGGTGCGATTACACCGCGCCATCTACGAACAACACCCGCAGATCAACAGCATCATAACCGCCCAATCACCAAACGCCACCGCCTACGCGATCACAAACGCTCGCTTCGCCACCAAGACCATTCCCGAAAGTTACATCCTGCTCCGCGATATCCCGGTCATTCCATATGGCACGCAATACACGGCTCCGGAGCAGATTGCCGAAGCGATATCCGAACAAATGCCTGTGGCCCTCATTCAAAATGATTGCGTGCTGACGGTTGGGAGCGACGTTCTCCAGGCATTCGACCGGCTGGAAGTTGCAGAATACACCGCCCGGTCCCTGATCGATACGGCCACCATCGGGCCATTGATCCCCATCGGTGACCAGGAGATTCGCGATCTGGAGTTTGCCTTCAACCTGCAATGAGACGCCCAGCACTCGCATGAAAAACGCGCGTGTCAGGGCGTGACACGCGCGTTTGGATGACTCCCTGGTCATCAATATTTCTTTACGGGGAAGGCATTCCCTGACTGTGGGCGTTGAATTCATCAATCGCCTGTTGAGAAAATGCGTGTTCGCCCAGGGCCAGAATCAAGTCTAACGGCATGGTGACATCATGCGCACCGGCCATCAGGGCCGCCACCACTTCATCCACCGACTTCAAGCTGGCCGCCAAAATCCTGGTCCGGGTATCCGCGACCAGCCGGGCCATATCGCGCACGATGGATAGCCCGTCGCCAAGTTGGCGCGTCAACCGGTTGACATATGGAGCGATAAAGCTAGCGCCCACCTGGGTGGCTACGTAGGCTTGTGCCGGCGTTGCCACAGCGGTGATGGCGACCTCAATGCCGGAGGAAACCAGCTTCGCCGCCAGGGCATAATTCTCGGTCGTCGCCGGAATCTTCACCACCACCTTGTCAGGGCGTATTTCGTGCGCCTCCCAGGCCTGGTCATGCCGCGCTTCAACTGACCCCGCCGTGACCTGGTAGAACACCGGGCCATTGACGATCTCAACAAGCTCCCGCAGCACATCCAGCGCAGGTCGCCCCGTTTTTGCCACCAGCAAGGGGTTCGTAGTCACCCCCGCAACAAAACCGAGTTCCTGCACGCGCCGCGCTTCTTCACCAATTGCAGAGTCGAGGTAAATACTCACGCTTTTCGCTCCTCACCGGCAACGCCTACCATCACCATCATCGTCACCACCCCGGAATCCAATCACCTTACCGTCGAAGACCGATCATAGCGTGACCATGCGCCACCCGCCACACATCGTGGCGCATTTTCCCGCAACGCCGCTACCCTTTCAAGGCCCCCGCGACCAACCCCCGCGTGATAAAGCGCTCCAGGAGCAACCCCACGAGCACAACAGGGAGCACAGCGGTCAACGCCAGCGCCGAAATATACCACCACTCGACGCCGCGTTGGGTATTCTGCCCGGCGATGAAGACCGGCATCGTAATAGCCTTGAAGTCCGTCAACATCAAGGCGTAAAGATACTCGTTCCACGAGAACACGAAAGAAAAGATGGATACCGACGCCAGGCCCGGAGCACTTAGCGGCAGTACAATACGCGTGAACGCTCCCCAACGGGTCGCGCCGTCCACGCGCGCGCTATCTTCCAGATCGACGGGCAGACCATCAAAAAAGTCGCGCATAATCCAGACAGCAAACGGAATGTTGAACATCGTGTAGGCGATGATCAAACCGAAATGCGTATCGATCAGGTTCAGGTCAGCATAGGCGATGAGGAATGGCACGACGAACAGTGCGGGCGGCAAGAACCGCTGCGATATGATCCAGAAAGCAATGTTGTCGTTGCCCCATCCCAATCCCTTCCAGTGGTAGTGGAAGCGCGACAGACCATAACCGGCCATGGCCCCCAAAAACACCGCGAAAACGGTGCTGCCCGACGCCGCGATCAAACTGTTGCGAAAGTGACGCCAGGTGACATCGCCCTGTACTTTGAGCAAGTATTCCCAATGCTCCGTCGTGGGTTCAAAATCATAATATGGAACATACTTGGGCAGGCGAATGGCATCCAGGGGTTTCTTGAAGGACGTCGTTGCCATCCAGTAGAATGGGAAGAGCACAACAAAGCACCAAAATGCGACAATCGCGTAGAGCAAAACGGTCTGCCAAAGTGGTCGTTTCATGGTGCCCCCCTAGTACATGCCGCGCGGCGCAACGCGTCGAGCCAATGTCAGAAATATCGTGGCAAACACAATGACCAGCAACAATAGAATGAACGAGATCGCCGCCGCATAGCCATAGTTGCCAAAGGTCAGTGCCGTCTTATAGATATACATGGTCAAGGACTCAGTGGCAGAGCCGGGTCCTCCGCCGGTCGTGACCACAATCACGTCGATAATCTTGAAAATCTCCAACCCGCGAATCAGGATGACAGTCACCGATAGCGGAAGCAAGATGGGAAAGGTGATGCGCCAGAACATCTGAAAGGGTGATGCACCGTCCACCCGCGCGGCTTCGTAAATGTCATCAGGGATGGCTTGCATGCCCGCCAGCAGAACCAACGTCACAAACGGTATCCACTGCCAGCTATCCATGAGCACAATCGTGGCCCGTGCCCAGGGGCCATCGGTCAACCAGGGCACCGTAGGATCAAACCCGCCAATCAGCGGCGTGCCGCTCGTCCAGTCGGCCAGGTGTCGCAGAAGATCGGCCAGCGGCGAACGATAGGAGTCGAACATCATGCGTCCCGCATAGCCGACGACAACGGGCACTGTCATCATGGGCATTAGAAAAATCACACGAACAAAACCGCGTCCAAAGAATTGCTGGTTCAACACCAGGGCCAGAGCCAATCCAAACGTGTATTGAACCGCCACGCCAAGGAAGACATAGTAGAGCGAATTGCGTGCGGCGGAATGCAAGCGTTCATCGTCCAGCAACCGGTCGTAGTTCCGCAATGTCACACTAAAATCCATCCCCAGGAACCCGGACGCAGTTTCGTCTCTGGCTTCTGCAATGCGCGCCGTAGTCGACCCGCCGCGCAGAATATCGGTGAAACTGATCCCCAAAGACCAAAAGAGAGGGAAAATCGACAACGCAAGCAGGACAATCACCGCCGGTGTCAAGAATACACGTCCCATGACGCGATCTTCGCGCGTGCCGGCAGGCAGTTGAACCGCTTTCTTGACCGTAGATTCGACATCAGTGCCTGGCAATGTATTCTCTCCTGAAGGCGTCAAAAGCTACATGGCTGGTTGCAAAGCGTTCAAAGCGCTACATCATCTTAGCACGATGTAGCGCTTTGATACACAAAACTGTCAAATTCCGTTCAGTTCTACTCGCCAGTCCAACCTACCGAGCTGCGGTATTGCTGGAGTTGGTTCTCGCGACCGAGGCGATCGGTAATTTCCTCCCACGCCTGCGCCGCATTGTCCAATGCTTCTTGCGCGCTGATTTCGCCCGCAATGGCGCGGGTGATCTCCACATCCAGCGTTTGCTGATACTCTGCCGTTCCCGTGATACGCAGGTCGAGCACCGCATTGGGGTGACTGATGCCGGTCAGAATGGCATCCAGGTAATCTTCCGCGCTTTCGCGGTCGAAGCCTGCTTCGACCCACAGATCAACGTCCTCGAACTGGCTGTAGCGTGCCGGGTTGATGCCCGTACCACCCGTAACGGCCAGTTGCTTGACCAGCTCAGGCCGCGCCATGAAGGCAGCGAAATCGAACGCCGCTTCCTTGACGTCGCTATCCGCCGCCACGCCGATCACCCAACCACCAAAGGCGATGAACGGGGCTTCGTTCACACCACTCTCCGGTGTAACCCATTCACCTGCCTCGTAGTCCCAGTACTGGTCACCGCCGGGCAGCGGAGCAAACCCAACATCGCCCTTGACCAGCGAGACGCTCTCATCGATAGAGATCGTACCCACATCGCCCCAGTCAATGTTGAACACTGACAAACCAGCCGGGAAGAAGTTACGGGTATCGGCCACATCCCAGTTTATCATTTCGGGCGGTCCAAGATCGGTGCTGTGCATGTAGTCTTCCAAAGCCCGCACCCAACCGGGGTTGTTGACCTGTGGTGTCATATCGTCACAGCTAAAGAAGAAGCAGGGGTTCCCGGGAACCTTGCCGTAACCGGCAGCATGCGAGAAGTAAACGTAGAAGGCTTGCGTATTACGCTTCTGGGCCTCCATCGTCCCGAAGATCGGGGCCTTCACGCCGGCGGTTTCAACTTCCTTGCCATTGAAGAACTCAGCAATGTCGTAGTACTCCTTCCATGTCTTCGGCTCGGCCAGCGGGTAGCCATATTCCGCTTCAAATTCAGCGTCGTACTCACCGCCATCGATCAGGTCTTTGCGGTAGTACAGCATATGTGAGTCACCGTCATACGGCAGCGCGTAAATAGTATCGCCCCAGGCGATGATGCGCTCGCGGTAGAGCGGGATCACGTCGTCCATATCCACCTGATCCAAAATCTCTTGGGGAACAGGTTCCAGGTAACCCGGCGCCATGTAGTCACCCGACCAGGGGGCGGGGAAGATCAGCATATCGTAAGCGCCAGAACCGGTCGAAAGTGCGGTGATCGTCTTTTCAAACAGGTCGCCCCACGCGAATTGCTGCAACTCGACTTTACCTCCGGTCATCGCTTCCCATTCAGGAGCGAAATCCTCAACCGGGCCGCCAATTGACCGGCCTACCTGCGTGACCACGACAACCGTCATGCCCTCGAAGGGCTTGTCATCCTGGGCCATGGTCGCGGGAGCCATTACGCCGATCACCAGAGCCAAAACAACCAAGACGCCAGCGAACTTCTTTTTCATCTCTGTTCAGCCTCCACAAAATTACGAAAACTTTCGAATGTGTGTACTAAGGTGCAAGGGGCTTGCGATCTTTAGCTTGTGCGCTCCTTTCTATCTATACTACCGGCTGGCAAACGGGCATGGCAGGCGAGGAAAACGATGGAATCATGGAGAAACGAACATCATCTTCTTTGTGGATTGTGGAACTCGTAAAGATGATGCAACTACCTGATGCGCCCTCCAGCCACCTACACGATCATTCCTGAGAAATCTTGCCAGGACGCAGAACGACACCACTGCCCAGAGGAAGTCTACGGACTTCTTGGTTCAGTTTTTCCTGTGCTTCATTCTGCGCCCTGAAGCGAACCAGTTCCACTTCGAACCTTGTCCGGTCACCGCGATGAAGGGCGTGATAATATTCAACCGGCTGATCGTCCTCTGCAAAGCCCACGCTATCGAGCAAGATCAAGGGGGCTCCTCTCTTGACTCGCAGCAAACGCGCCTCGTAATCATTGGCCGGGACAGCCTCAATGCTCCGGTGACCGCGCACAATCATCACGCCGCACCGTTTTTCTAACAGGTGATAAAGCGACTGGTTAGAAAGGTCTTCGTCTAATAAATCCGGACACAACTTATAAGGTAGATACGTCGTGACCAGTTGGATCGGCACATCCTCAACAAAACGCAACCGTTCGATCTCAATAACCGGTATCCCCGGCTCGAGCTTCAGATACCCTGCCAGCTTCTGGCTGGCCGCGATGACGTTTTGTTTCAGCACGTGTGTCACCGGCTTGTAGCCCTGTTCGACCATGTCCTGGTAAAAACCGGTGAGTTTCTGCACCAGGCTTTCGCGAATTTTGGGTTTGGCAACAAACGTTCCCTTCCCCTTTTCGCGCACGACCAAACCTTTACTACCCAGGTCGTTTAGCGCCTGGCGAATCACGGTGCGGCTGACATCGAACATCCGGCACAATTCAAGCTCGCCGGGCAATTGCTCGCCCGGTTTCCATGTTCCAGCTTCAAAATGCCCCTGGAGCGAATCGCGAACCTGAATGTAATAAGGGATGCCGCTCGCACGGTCAACAAAGAACTCCAAAACGCCACCTGTCATCTTGTCATTACAAGCGGTTAGTTGTATTATAAGCTCAATATGCAGGCAATGCAAGCCTTCCAGCAGATTTTCTACCAACGCCACCAGGAGGCAGACCATGTCCTTCCGCGTATTGGCTACCGCCCGCTCGTTCTGCAACTCCGACGGGCCACATCACGATTATCTGCGAGCCAACGGGTGCGACGTTGACCTCCGCCCCCCGACCCACCCGATGAGAGCGGCGGAACTGGGCGCGCTGGTGCCGGGGTATGATGCGCTCATTCTGGGGCTTGATGAGTGCGATGCCTCGGTCATTGACCGGGCCGACAAGCTAAAAGTCATTTCCCGCTATGGCACCGGCGTTGACCGCGTAGACCTCGAAGCGGCTACGCGGCGGGGCATCGTGGTCACTAACACCCCCGGCGTCAATCGTATTGCCGTCGCCGAACTGGCCATCGGCTTGATGTTCAGCCTGGCACGGCGCATTCCCCACGTCGTCAACAACGCCCGGCATGGAGTCTGGGAACGAGCGCGCGGCTGGGAATTGTATGGAAAAACTCTGGGACTCATTGGCCTGGGAGCCATCGGCTACGAAGTCGCCACGCGGGCGCTCGCCCTGGGAATGCGCGTCCTGGTGTACGATCCGCATCCCAAAGGGCGCTTGTTCAACGTGGACATCGTCGATCTCCCGACGTTGCTCGGCGAATCACATATTGTTTCGTTGCATTGCGCAGCCACCCCCGAAACCACCCATTTGATGAACGCCGAACGCTTCGCCATGATGCGCGACGGCGCGTACCTGGTTAACACGGCACGCGGTGAAATTGTCGACGAGCAAGCGCTTTTCGACGCCTTGACGTCTGGCAAATTGGCTGGCGCGGCCAGTGATGTATTCCAGCAGGAGCCGCCCGAAGGAAGCCCACTACTCGCGCTCGACAACTTTCTGCCAACGCTACACATGGCCGGAACGACAGTAGAATCCGTCCAGCGCATGGCGATGCTGGCCGCGCAAAACGTCGTCGATGTGCTGCACGGCGAATCATGCGGCTATATCGTCAATCCTTCCGCCTTGAACACGGGATGACCCTCACCCCCTGAAGGACGCACCGGTGTTCTTGCCTTTTGCGGACAAAGGGTGCTGGTATGTTACCATTTTCGGGTCAGATGGAGAGAAAGTGGAGTTTAACCGAATCGTGAAGCGATTGGCCGCCGGGGTTGGCTGCCACGTCGCATGTTAAGGACACGCCATGAAGCACTATATTCTTGCTCATGACCTGGGAACAACCGGAAACAAAGCCACACTCTATGACCAGGAGGGCGCGCTGGTTGGCAGCGCGTTCTCCGGCTATGGCACCGCGTATGCGCACACGGGATGGGCCGAACAAAATCCAGAAGATTGGTGGCAGGCCATTTGTGCGTCCACAAAGGCGCTACTCAGCCAGGCAAAGATTGCCCCCGGCGCGGTGGCCGCCATTTCATTCAGCGGCCAGATGATGGGAGCCGTCCCCCTAGACAGGCAGGCGCGGCCCTTGCGCAATGCGATCATCTGGGCCGACCAGCGATCGGTCAAGCAGGAACAATGGCTGGCCGGGCGCATCGATCCGGCTGACGTGTACCGCATCACAGGTCACCGCCTCAGCGCGTCCTACTCGTTGTGCAAAATTCTCTGGATCCGCGACCACCAGCCCGATATATACCGGGCCACTTACAAGTTTGTTCATGCCAAAGATGCCATCGTAGCGCGCTTGACGGGTCATTTTGTCACCGAGCCAACCGACGCTTCCGGCATGAATCTGTTCGACCTGGACGCATGGGACTGGTCAGGCCGGATCATCGACGCGGCAGACCTCGATGCATCCAAGCTCCCGGAATTGCGCCGGTCTGTTGACGTGGTCGGTGAGGTACTGCCGGAAGTCGCTGAAGAAGTCGGCGTTCCCGCAGGCACACCGGTGGTGATCGGCGGCGGAGACGGGATGTGTGCGGCGGCTGGCGCGGGAGTCATTCGCGAGGGTGCAGCGTATAACTACGTCGGCTCGTCCTCGTGGATCGCCCTGGCAACGCCACAGCCCATTTACGACCCCGACTTCCGGACGTTTACATGGGCACACCTGATCCCCGGCATGTACAGCCCGTGCGGCACTATGCAAATGGCGGGCGGCTCCTACCAATGGACGCGCGACCAGTTGTGCCCGCTGGAGCAACAGGCTGCCGAGGCATTGGGCGTCAGCCCCTACGAACTCATGAATCTGAACGCGGCCCAATCGCCCCCCGGCGCAAATGGCCTCGTTTTCCTACCCTACCTGCTTGGCGAGCGCAGCCCGCGCTGGAACACACGTGCGCGGGGGGCGTTCATCGGACTTACGGTGCGGCACACGCATGCCGACATGGTGCGAGCCGTACTCGAAGGAATCACGATGAACCTGCGCGTGATTCTGGAGGCGTTGACCTCGCAGGGCACAACCATCGAAGCCATGCGCGTGATCGGTGGGGGCGCACGCGGTCGTTTCTGGAATCAGATGATGGCTGACATTTATGGGCTGCCGGTGCACCGGCTGGCGATCCTGGAAGAAGCAACCTCAATGGGGGCAGCACTCGCCGGGGGCATCGGTGTCGGGCTGTACCGGGACTTCACCATGAGCGAAACCATGAACGCTATTGCGCAAACCGTCGAACCGGACCCGGTAGCGCAGGCTGCCTATTCGAAGATGTACCCCATTTTCGAAGCCGCCTACAACGCATTGGTGCCGGTATATGACCTGATCGCCGAGGCGGAACTGTGAGATTCCAGACGGTCACAGGGCCGGTGGCGGTTGAGGATGTCACCCTGGCCGACGGGCACGCGCATGCCTGGATCGCCCCGCCCGTCACCGTTGATCCGGACGCGCGTCTGGAACTGTGTGATTTCGATCGTTTATGCGGTGAACTGACGGCTTTCCGGCAGGCAGGCGGCACAATCCTGGTTGACTGCCAGCCCGGAGGAGCCGGGCGAGACGTCAACAAACTCGCGCAACTGGCACAGGCCACCGGCGTCCACATCACGGCAACAACGGGCTTTCACCTGCGCAAGTACTACGCGCCGGATTTCTGGTTGTGGTCGTGCACTGCCGACGAAGCCACCGCTTACTTCATCGAAGAACTGACCGGGGGAACACGAGAAACCGGCGGAACCATCCCGGCCACCACGATCAAAGTGGGCTTTACTGGCACGATCGCGGGTCAGACGCGGCTATTGATGGAAGCCGCCGCCGAAGCATCGCGCCAGACGGGCGCGTTGATCCTGTTTCACACGGAACAAGGCAGGAATATCGAAGCGTTGCCCCCTTTCTTCGCCGACCGGGGCGTTCCGGCCCATCGTCTGTACCTGTGCCACGTGGACAAACGCCCGGACGCCGGACTGCACCGCGAACTGGCCCAGGCCGGTGTTTTGCTGGGTTATGACACGTTCGCCCGGCCCAAATACGACCCTGACCGCCACGTGTGGCCGCTCATCAAAACGCTGGTTGCCGAGGGGTTGGCCGCACACATCGCGATCGGGCTCGACCTGGCGCTCTCCGCCATGTGGCAGCATTACGGGGGGCAGCCGGGTCTGGTATTTTTGCAGGAAGTCATCGTGCCGCGTTTGAAAGCCGAGGGCCTACCGGAGACGACTATCCGCCAACTGGTAGCGCAAAACATCGCTCACTACCTCCAACGACACGAGTAAGGGAAATCA